>JALSHB010000103.1 GCA_026982475.1 Chromatiales bacterium | reverse complement strand
ACCGCGGCCTTGCAGGTGCTGACGGCGTTCTTTCAGGATGCGCGTTCACAGGACATGGACGTGCAGTGGTCATCGGCTTCGGCGGCGCTGGTCCGTTCCGCGGAGCTGCTGGGGATCGCGGATCTATTGGAATTGAAGACGAAGGCAGGTCCTAATTAGGCCGCCGCACTGACAGGCAGGCGCAGGAGACAGAAAAAATGGCGAATATTCTAGCGGTGGATGATTCCGCCTCGATGCGACAGATGGTGGTGTTTACCCTCAGGGGGGCCGGTCATCAGGTGACGGAAGCGGCGGACGGGCAGGCGGCGCTGGACCTGGCCAAGCGGCAGCGCTTCGACCTGGTGCTGTCGGACGTCAACATGCCGCGCATGGATGGCATCACCCTGGCGCGCGAGCTGCGCGCCCTGCCGGCCTTCAAGTTCACGCCGATCCTGATGCTGACCACCGAGGGCGGCATGGGCAAAAAGCAGGAAGGCAAGGCCGCCGGGGCAACGGGGTGGATCGTGAAGCCCTTCAATCCGGAACAATTGCTGGCGACCATCAAGAAGGTCGTGGGGTAACCCCGCCGTTCCACAGAGACAGGCCATGAGCAACAGTCTGGCCCGCCATCATGTGGACGGGGGAAAAGGAAAAGGAGAAATGACATGAGTTACTGGGTCTGGGATTCCTCTCTCTCGATAGGCATCGATGTCATCGACGGACAGCACAAGCGCATCGTGGATTACATCAATGAGTTGCACGATGCGCACGCAAGCCATGATCACGACAAGGTGACCGAGATACTGATGGGGCTGGTGGATTACACCGTCACCCATTTTGCCTTCGAGGAAGACCTCATGGCCCAGGCCGGCTACCCCCTTTCCGATTCCCACAAAAAGGTGCATGAGTCCTTTATCGCGCACATCCAGAACTACAAGAAAGAGCATGACAAAGGGCAGGACGTTACCAGAAAACTCATGTCCGAATTGCAGATCTGGCTGACCAACCACATCAAGAATGAAGACCGCCACTATGTGCCCTATGCCAATGAGGTTCTGGGCAAGAAAAAGAGCTGGCTGAAAAAGGCGTTGGGCAGTTTTTTTGGATAACGGCAAATGAATGACCTGACACAGATGTTTCCGCGAACCTCATTCGCGCTCACCATGAAATACGGAAGCTAGCGTATGTCCATCGACATGGAACAGTTCAAGGCTACCTTCATCGAGGAAAGCCTTGAGGGGCTGGACATCATGGAGTCGGTGCTGCTGGAAATGCAGCCCGGCGAGGCCGACGCCGAGGAAGTGGACAACATCTTCCGCGCCGCGCATTCCATCAAGGGCGGCAGCGCCACCTTTGGTTTCAGCGATATCAGCAATTTCACCCATGTCGTCGAAACCCTGCTGGACCAGATCCGCGCCGGCGAGCGCGAGGTCACCCAGGAGGCCATCGACCTGTTTCTTCGCTCCGTGGATTGCATCCGCGACATGCTTGCCGGTGCGCAGGAAGGCTTCGAGATCAACCTCGAGCAGATCGCCGAGGTCAAGGCCGGCCTGGACCGCATGCTGGGTTCGGCGCCGCAGGCGCCGGCGTCGGCCGAGCCCGCGCCACAGGCCCGGGACGGGGCGCCGGCCGCCAGCGGCTGGAAGATCCTTTTCAGGCCCTTTCCCGACATGCTGCGCTCCGGCAACGACGTGGTGCGCCTGTTCCGCGAACTGGCCGAGATGGGCGATATGACCCCGCAGGTCAACCTGGAAGATCTGCCGGCGCTGGTGGACATGGAGCCCGAGGAGGCCTGCCTGAGCTGGGAGGTCACCCTGCGCGGCGACGTCGCCCGCGAACAGATCGATGAGGTGTTCGAATGGGTGGATGGCGATTGCGAGTTGAGCATCACGCCCCTTGGCGGCGAAAAAGCCGCGGTCGAGAAAACAGCGGGTGAAGACACGCCGGCGGAGAGCGCGCCGCCAGCGGCCAGCCCGGCGCCGGTGCAGGCCGCGCCGGCGGCGGAGGAGCGCCGTGGCAACACGGACCGCCGCCAGGGCGAGCGGCGCAAGAACCGCAACGCGTCCGAGAATTCCTCCATCCGCGTCGGCATCGACAAGGTGGATGCCCTGATCAACCTGGTGGGTGAATTGGTGATCACCCAATCCATGTTAGGGCAGCTGGGCGAAGACTTCAGCATGGACAAGGTGGAGCGCCTCAAGGACGGCCTGGCGGAGCTCGAGCGCAATACGCGCGAGCTGCAGGAAAACGTCATGAGCATCCGCATGCTGCCCATCAGCTTCGCCTTCAACCGCTTCCCGCGCATGGTGCACGATCTGTGTGGCAAACTGGACAAGAAGATCGAATTGAAGATGTCCGGCGAGCAGACCGAGCTGGACAAGACGGTGATGGAAAAGATCGGCGACCCGCTGGTGCACCTGGTGCGCAACGCCGTCGACCACGGCATCGAAAGCCCCGAGGCGCGCATTGCCGCCGGCAAGCCAGAGACCGGCACGGTGCATCTCAACGCCTATCATCAGGGCGGCAACATCCTCATCGAGATCAGCGACGACGGCGCCGGCCTCAACCGCGAGCGCATCCTCGCCAAGGCCGTCGAGCGCGGCCTCGCCAGCAGCGGCGACAATCTCAGCGACGCCGAGGTATTCGACTTCCTGTTCCAGCCCGGCTTTTCCACCGCCGAGGTGGTCAGCGATGTCTCCGGCCGTGGCGTGGGCATGGACGTGGTGAAGCGCAATATCACCGCCCTGGGCGGCGCCATCGACGTGGAATCGCGCCCGGGCAATGGCTCCACGTTTACCATTCGCCTGCCGCTGACGCTGGCCATTCTCGATGGCCAGCTGGTGCGGGTGGGCGAACAGACCTTCATCATTCCACTGGTCTCCATCATCGAATCCCTGCAGGTGGAACCGGCGCGGGTCAACGCCATTGCCGGCAGCGCCGAGCTGTACAAGCTGCGCGACGACTACCTGCCCATCATCCGCCTCTACGACGCCTTCGGCCTGAAGCCGGACAGCACCAATCTGGAAGACGGCCTGCTGGTGGTGGTGGAGGGGCATGGCCAGCAGGCCGGGCTGCTGGTGGACGACCTGCTGGCCCAACAGCAAGTCGT
>JALSHB010000102.1 GCA_026982475.1 Chromatiales bacterium | reverse complement strand
TCGAAGAATTGATGAAGAACCTGCCCGCCACCGGCCACCCCATGGACATGCTGCAGACCGCCATGGCCAGCCTCGCCATGTTCTACCCCGGCAACGAGTGCCTGACCGGCAAGGACGTCTGCGAGGACCTCAACTACATCCACCGCATGACGGTGAAGATCATCGCCCGCATGGGCACCATCGTCGCCATGTGGGAGCACCTGCGCAACGGCTATGAGCCGCCGGCGCCGCGCACCGATCTCAACTACGCCGAAAACTTCCTCTACATGCTCACCGGCGAGGAGCCGGACCCGCTGCTGGCGCGCATCATGGACGTGTGCCTGATCCTGCACGCCGAGCACACCATCAATGCCTCGACCTTCTCCACCCTGGTCACCGCGTCCACCCTGGCCAGCCCCTACAGCGTCATCGCCGCCGCCATCGGCACCCTGTCCGGCCCGCTGCACGGCGGCGCCAACCAGCGCGTGCTGGAGATGCTGCGCGAGATCGGCAGTCCCGAGCGTGCCGAGGCCTACGTGGAGGAGAAGCTGGCCAACAAGCAGGTGATCTGGGGCATGGGCCACCGCGAATACAAGACCAAGGACCCGCGCGCCACCATCCTCCAGGGGCTGGTGGCGAAACTGAAAGAGGCGCGCGGCGGCGACATCAATCCCCTGATGGAAACGGCCCTGGCGGTGGAGCGGGCCGCCGAGGAGCGTCTGGCGCACAAGGGTGTCTACGCCAACGTGGATTTCTACTCCGGCATCCTCTACCACGAGATGGGCATCCCCGCCGACCAGTTCACCGCCATCTTCGCCATCGCCCGCACCGCCGGCTGGCTGGCCCACTGGCGCGAGCAGCTGGGCGACAACCGCATCTTCCGCCCGACCCAGGTCTATACCGGCCACCCGGCGCGGGACTACGTGCCGCTGGATCGGCGCTGAGGCCTTTTTTCGAATAACTCGTGGGGGCGGCGGCGACCAGCCTGCGGCCTTGTAGGCGTGCCTTCAGGCGCGACCCATCAGGGCAGGCATTCCCGTCGCGCCTGAAGGCGCTACAGACGGTTGGCGTTTCCTGCTCCCGTCTGGTGTAAGCGGGAAGGCAGTGGTTTCAACGACATGGATTCCGGCTAAAAACGTGCCGGATTGACGGATATCCAGGGGTGTGAATAGATACAAAAAAGAACGTATCTATTCACCACAGAGGCACAGAGAACACAGAGAACACAGAGAATGCATCCGTGGGAGGCCATGCCCCGGGTGGCGATGTGGCCTGCCCCGACGAACTGGCATTTCATTTCTCCGTGAACGCCGTGTCTCTGTGGTGAATCAGGGGACGTTGGCACCGGAGGCCGGACCACCCTATCCAACGCAAAGGGCGCAAAGGTTTTCTGAAAGGATTTCCTTTGCGGCCTCTGCGTTTCAGTCCATTTTCTCTCGTCACACCGCTCTGCGGTGTAACGTGGCGAGCCTGGAATATCCGCTGTAACGGGCGTGGCGCTGAGCGCCACAGGATGTGTGACACCACGGAGCGGTGTCATAAGCCGGATGATTGGCGTTCATTCGCGGATCATTGTCACGCTGTCAGCTTCTGCCCGGATAGATCGAACCTAACACCACGGCCTCGCCGGCCCCCGTCACCGCCGGCAGATTTCCGGGCCGCCCGGCCAGGGTCTCGCGCGCCAGCCAGGCGAAGGCGACGGCCTCCACCCAATCCGCCGCCAGTCCCCGTTCGTCGCTGGGGATGACGTCCATGGGGTCGAGATGCGCGCGTAGCCGCGACAGCAGCTGGGCGTTGTGCGCGCCGCCGCCGCAGACCAGCAGCTCGGCGGCATCCAGGCCGCTCTGCCGGATGGCCCCGGCCACCGACACGGCGGTGAGTTCGCACAGGGTGGCCTGCACGTCCGCCGCCGAGGGTGAGTGTTTACTCTCGGCCAGGCGCGCGGACAGCCAGTCGGCATTGAAGTGTTCGCGGCCGGTGCTCTTGGGCGGTGGCTGGTGGAAATAGCCGTCGCTCAGGCAGCGCGCCAGCAGGGCCTCATCCACGCTTCCCGAGGCGGCCCAGGCGCCGTCTTTGTCCAGCGGTTGGCCCAGGTGCTGCTGCGCCCACAGGTCCATGAGCACGTTGCCGGGGCCGGTGTCGAAACCGCGGACGGGCTGTGTAGCCGCGGCGGGCAGCAGGGTGATATTGGCCATGCCGCCCAGGTTCAGTACCACGCGGGTGATGTCGGGTGAGCGGAACAGCGCGGCATGAAAGGCCGGCACCAGCGGCGCGCCCTGGCCGCCGGCGGCCATGTCGCGGCGGCGGAAGTCGGCCACGGTGGTGATGCCGGTGCGCTGGGCGATGCGGTTGGCGTCGCCGATCTGCAGGCTGAAGCCGGCGGCGGGGCGGTGGCGGATGGTCTGGCCGTGGCTGCCGATGGCGCGGATGTCTGCGGCGGGCATGTCGGCGCGCTCCAGCAGCCGTTGCGCGGCCTCGGCCAGCAGCTCGCCGAGGGCCGCGTCGGCCTGGCTCATGCGCTCGATCTCGTCGGTGCCCGGCTGGCACAGGGCGGCCAGCTGCTGGCGCAGGGTGTCGGGCAGGGGATGGCTGTGGGTGGCGACGAGCCGGGGCGGGGTGTCGGCGAAGTCCACCAGCACGGCGTCGATGCCGTCCAGGCTGGTGCCGGACATCAGGCCGATGAAGTAGTCGGCCATGGAGCGGCTATTCGCGGTGCTCGTTGGCGGCCACGGTGGTGGCGGTGAGCATGTCCAGCTGGCTGACGAGTACGCGGGTCTTGGCAAGGAAGTCGGCGCGGTATTTGGCCTGGATGGGGGCGGCGGTGGGCAGCTTCACGGTGAGCGGGTTGCGATGCACGCCGTTGACGCGGAATTCGTAGTGCAGGTGCGGGCCGGTGGAGCGGCCGGTGCTGCCCACGTAGCCGATGGTCTGGCCCTGCTTGACGCGTGCGCCGCGGCGCAGCTTGCGGTTGTAGCTGGACATGTGGGCGTAGAGGGTGCTGTATTTGCCGCCGTGCTGGATGATGATGGTCTTGCCGTAGCCGCCCTTGTTGCCGATGTGCACGATCTTGCCGTCGCCGGCGGCCTTGATGGGGGTGCCGCGTGGCGCGGCGTAGTCCACGCCGTGGTGGTTCTTGCGCTTTTTCTGGGTCGGGTGATAGCGCTTGCCGAAGCGGGAGCTGATGCGGGTGAAGTCCACCGGGGTGCGGATGAAGGCCTTGCGCATGCTCTTGCCGTCCGGGGTGTAGTAGTCGCTGCGGCCGCTGGCGTCGGTGTAGCGCAGGGCGCGGTAGGTCTTGCCGCGATTGGTGAATTCGGCGGCGAGGATGTCGCCGTCGCGCAGTTTCTCGCCGTCGAGGTATTTCTCCTCGTAGAGCAGGGTGAAGCGGTCGCCTTCGCGGATGTCGAGGGCGAAGTCGATGTCCCAGCCGAAGATGCCGGCCAGTTCCATGATCAGGTTGTCGGACAGGCCGGCGTCCATGCCGGCGAGGAACAGGGAGGAGCTGATCACGCCGCTGGCGTTGGTAATGCGGGTCTCCAGTTCGCGGGTCTCGGTGCGGGCGCCGAAGTCGTCGCCCTCGCGTTGTATGTGCAGGGTGTTGAGGCGGTCGATCTCGTACACCAGTTGCTGCAGTTCGCCGTCGCGCAGGTCGAATTTGAGGGTCTGTCCGGGCATGATGCGTTTGAGCTGGGCGACCTGCTTGCCGCCGGTGCGCATCAGGCGGTCGAGCTGCTGGGCGCTGATGCCAAGACGCGAGAAGATGCGCGCCAGGCTGTCGCCGGGGCGCACGGTCTCTACCTGCCAGTCGATGGCGGTCTCTGTTTCTTCGGCGAGGGCGAATTCCGCGCTGTGAACCGTGTCGCTCGCGTCGTCGGCGGTTTTTCCGGGCAGGGGCAACGGCAGGGTGATGCGGCTGTCGCCGGCCAGGGGCGTTGCTGGCGGCGCGTCTTCGGCGCTGCGGGTGGCTTCGGCGTCGGTCTCGGTAAACAGCAGGCCGGCGGCGGTGAGCAGCGCCAGGCCGGCGGCCAGGCCGGCCCAGCGGGCATGCCGGCGGGGGCGTGTCAGGGGGGGGTACTCCGTGTTAGCCAGGGGAGACTTGAAGTCTCTCTGCATAACGGTTTTTTGCGGTCTGGTGTGATTCATGGCACGGCTACGGCGTCGATCTCGTCTTTATATATCGGCGGGTGGTGTGCGTCAATGAAGCGTCCTGATGAAAAATGTCAGGATTTTACGCGGTTTGGCGCGGATTCTTGGACCACCGCTTAGCTGGCGGGGTCATCCGGCCTGAAGACGATCGCGCGGTTGCGGCCTCCCTCCTTGGCTTGATAGAGGGCCTGGTCGGCCTCGCCGATGAGCTGCTCGTAGTCGTGACTGTCCTTGCGCAATTCGGTGATGCCGAGACTGATGGTGACGGACAGAGAGGTGTCGCCGAAGCTCACCGGCTCGCTTTCGATGGCGTGCCGCAGACGTTCCGCCAGCACCTTGCCGCCGCTGGTGCCGGTGTTGGGCAGCACGATGAGGAATTCCTCGCCACCGTAACGGCCGAGGATGTCGGTGTCGCGCAGGCTGTCCTGCAGGCGCCGGGCGATGATGCGCAGCACCTCGTCGCCGGCCAGGTGGCCGTGGGTGTCGTTGACCTGCTTGAAGTGGTCGATGTCGGTGAGGATGACCGTCAAAGGCTGGCCGTAGCGTCGGGCGCGATTGAATTCCTTACCCAGGCTCTCCTCGATATAGCGCCGGTTGAACAGCTGGGTGAGGCCATCGCGGTTGCCGACCTCGCGCAACTCCTGGGTCAGGGCCTTGAGCTTTTGCTGGTAGATGCTGGTGTCGGTGACGTCGAACAGGGTGAAGCAGACATATTCCACCTCGCCGGCGGCGTTTTTTACCGGCATCAGGGTGCAGTCCTGGCGCATGCAGTCGACGCCGCCGGTGACGGGCCGGTTGTGGGGGAACTTGAACAGGTAGGGGCGCTGCTCCCAGGAGGTGAAGGAGAAGTTCTTCAGGATGAAGACGTTCTCCACCTTGCGTGCCAGCCACTTGCGCGGCAGTTCGGGGAATTCATCGAACAGGTTCTTGCCCAGCAGTTGCTGCGCCTTGCGCCCGCTGTGCACCTCCATGAACTGGTTCCACAGCACGATCTCCATGTCGCGGTTGACGACGAAGATGCCGGCATGGGTGCGGTCGACGATGAAGTCGAGCAGCTTGGGGGCGTCGGTATCTGGCATAGGGAGCGTTGCGGGGCGGGATGCGCCCGGGGTCAGAGGCCGTCCATGAAGTCGTCGAGGATGTGGCGCAGGGTCTCGATGGTCTCTTCGGTCATGAACATCAGCAGGTGGCTCTTGAAACGGTGTTTCTCCACCGAGAAGTTCACCTCCACCAGCAGGGCCTGCTCCCAGGTCAGCCGATCCGGTGCCAGCACCTGGCGCAGGGGGGTGTGCTCGGCCATCAGCGAGGGCGCGGAAAAGCCCAGTTCGGTGCCCAGGGTGTCGGAGATACCGTTGAGGATGGCGCCGACCAGCAGGTTGCCGACCTCCAGCAGCAGTTCCTGCTCGATGGCGGCGTCCAGTTCGCAGTCATAGCCCAGCAGTTCGGCCAGTTCGTCGGCGCCGCTCTGGGTGAAGATGACGATGGCCTCGCCGCGCAGGGCGTTGTAGAAGGCCTGGCGCACCGCCGAGACATCTTCCTCGCCGACCATGGCGGTGACCGTGTCGGCCAGCTCCTTTACCTCGATCTGGCGGATGCGCGGCACCGACAGGGTGACGAAATTGTCCAGAATACGCGCCAGCGAATCCCCCGCCTGGCCCATGGCGATATTGGCCACCTCCTGCAGGGCGTCGGCCTGGTCCTCGGTGTAGGGCTGAATGCTCATAACAGCCCGTATTCCTCCAGCACCGCGACGATGTTTTCGGTCTTCACCGGCTTCTTGATGAAGGCCATGGCGCCGAGCTTCTTCACCCGTTCCTGGGCCTCGGGCTGGATGTCGGCGGAAATCACCACCACGAAGGTGTTGAGCGATTCCTTTTGCAGTTGCTCCAGCACCTCATAGCCGTCCATCACCGGCATGGTGAGGTCGAGAAACATGACGTCGGCCTTGCCGGCACGGTAGGCGGCCAGGGCTTCTTCGCCGTTTTCGGCCTGGGTGATCTCCACGTCCCAGCCAGGCGGCAGGGCGCGGATGACCATCTTGCGCGAAATCTTCGAGTCATCGACGACGGTCAGGGGTACGGCCATGGCAAATCCATCCTTCAACAGCGGTTTACTGCCACAGGCTATCGGCAGTGCGCAGGCAGTCTTTAACCGGCATGCCGTGCCCGCTGGCGGCAAGTCTTGCGGTATAATCGCCGCCCCTTCAATGTGGAGAGTGGTGTGATGGTGTCCGTGGACGACGCGCTGGAACAGATCAAACGGGGCGCGGACGAGATCCTCGTCGAGAGCGAACTGAAGACCAAGCTGGAACGCGGCAAGCCGCTGCGCATCAAGGCCGGCTTCGATCCCACGGCGCCGGACCTGCACCTGGGCCACACGGTGCTGATCAACAAGCTGCGCACCTTCCAGGACCTCGGCCACGAGGTGCTGTTCCTGATCGGCGATTTCACCGGCATGATCGGCGACCCCACCGGCAAGAGCGCCACCCGCCCGCCGCTGACCCGTGACGACGTGATCGAGAATGCGCGCAGCTACGAGCAGCAGATCTTCAAGATCCTCGACCCCGAAAAGACCCTGGTGATGTTCAACTCCAGCTGGATGAACGAGATGTCCACCGCCGAGCTGATCCAGCTGGCGGCCAAACACACCGTGGCGCGCATGCTGGAGCGCGACGACTTCAGCAAGCGCTACAGGGCCGGCCAGCCCATCGCCATCCACGAATTCCTCTACCCGCTGATCCAGGGCTACGACTCGGTGGCGATGCGCGCCGACGTGGAGCTGGGCGGCACCGACCAGAAGTTCAACCTGCTGGTGGGCCGCGAGCTGCAGAAGGCCTACGGCCAGGAACAGCAGGTGGTGCTGACCATGCCCATCCTCGAGGGCCTGGACGGGGTGCAGAAGATGTCCAAGTCGCTGGGCAACTACATCGGCATCGACGAGGCCCCGGAGGAGATGTTCGGCAAGCTGATGTCCATTTCCGACGCGCTCATGTGGCGTTACTTCGAGCTGCTCAGCTTCCGGCCCCCGTCGGAGATCGAAGGCTTCAAACGGGAAATAGAGGCCGGCAAGAATCCCCGCGACATCAAGTTCCTGTTGTGCGAGGAGATCGTCACCCGCTTCCACAGTGCCGAGGCGGCGCAGCAGGCGCAGCAGGCCTTCATCGCCCGCTTCCAGAAGGGCGCCATGCCCGACGACATGCCGGAGCTGGCGCTGAACGCGCACGAGGGCGGGTTGGCCATCGCCAACCTGCTCAAGGAGGCCGGCCTGGTGAAGAGCACCTCCGAGGCCCTGCGCATGATCAAGCAGGGCGCGGTGAAGATCGACGGCGAGCGGGTGGAAGACAACAAGTTGAACATTGCTGCCGGTACACAGCATGTGTTCCAGGTGGGCAAGCGGCGCTTTGCGCGCGTCACGGTTGTCTGAAAACACCTGCTGGAGTGGGTTATGTCCACGAACGCCGGTTGCGCAGGGCCAGAAATAGCCAACAACCGCAGGAGCGCCTTCAGGCGCGACCATGGGTTGAACAAAAAACGGTCACGCCTGATGGCGCTCCTGCAGGTGGTTTCGCGCTCAGCGAATCTCCAGATCTTCCAGCAATACCGCCAGACGCTCCAGGCGCTGGATCGGGTCATCCAACTGCAAAAAGTATTGTTTCTGTTCGAGGCGTATGGGCAGCAGCTCCGCCAGCCGGCTGCTCACCCAGCTGGCGTCTTCGTAGCGCTTTTCCATGTTGATGAAGGGCTGGTCGAGCTGTTCCAGCAGACTGCGCAGGATGTCGGCGGCGGCGCGGTATTTTTCCGGCAGTGGCCGGCTCGGTTCGTTTTCCAGCAGCACCACTTCGGCGACGGTGAGCTGGTTGGGCTGTACTTTCCTGTTGATGATGCGGAAGCGCTGCCGGCCGCGCGCGGTGATGCCCAGCAGGCCGTCCGGCTGCTGGCTGAAGTAGGCGATCTCGCTGAGGGTGCCGGTGTCGAAGGTGTCCGCCGCCGCGCCCACCTCGGAGCCTTCGCGGATCAGGGTGACACCGAAGCCGTGGCCGGCCTTCATGCACTGGCTGACCATGTCGAGGTAGCGCGGCTCGAAGATGCGCAGCGGCAGGGTGCCGCCGGGAAACAGCACCGTGTGCAGGGGGAACAGGGGGATGGTGATGGTGCTCATGATGCTTCGCCCCAGCGGGGGATCAGGCTGTGTTCGATGGCCAGTTGATCGAGTATGCGCGCGACGACGAAATCGATCAGTTGTTCGATGCCTGCCGGCCGGTGATAGAAACCGGGGCTGGCGGGCATGATGACGACCCCTTCGCGCGAGAGCTTGAGCATGTTTTCGAGATGGATGCTGGATACCGGCATCTCGCGGTGCAACAGGATCAGCTGGCGGCGCTCCTTGAGCATCACGTCGGCGGCGCGCTCGATGAGGTCGCGGCTGGCGCCGTTGGCCACGGACGAGAGGGTGGCCGAGGAACAGGGGCAGACCACCATGGCGCGCGCGGTGTTGGAGCCGCTGGCCAGCGGCGACATCCATTGCTCGCGGCCGAACACCCGCAGCTGGCCGTCGGCGGCGTCGAAGTATTGGCCGAGGAAGGTCTGCTGATCGTCGGCCCGTCCCGGCAGTTCGAGGTCCGTTTCGGTGGCGATCACCACCTGCGCCGGCTGCGAGATCATCAGCCAGACCTCGCGCTCCGCACCCAGCAGGCATTCCAGCAGGCGCAGGCCGTACTGGGCGCCGGAGGCGCCGGTAATGGCGAGGATGATGCGGTCGGGATTCATAGCGCTGACTGCCTGTTTCGTCTGCCCCGCCCCTCAGGGGGACGGGCCGGGGCGAGGGGTGGTTTTGTCTTGCCGTATGGCCAACAAATGTAGCAGCTTTTCGTGCAGGCCCCCAAAGGCGCCGTTGCTCATGATCAGCACCTGGTCGCCGGGGCGGGCGATGTCGGCGATGTGCGCGGCCAGTTGTTCGATGTCGTCGAAGACCCGCGCCGTGTCGAGGTGCTCGGTGACGTGGCCGAGGTTCCAGTCCAGCCCGGCGCCTTGGTGGAGCAGCACCGCGTCGGCCTCCGCCAGGGCCGGGCCGAGGGTGTCGCGGTGCACGCCCAGGCGCATGGTGTTGGAGCGCGGCTCCAGCACGGCGAGGATGCGCGCCGTGCCCACCCGCGCGCGCAGCCCGGCGAGGGTGGTGGCAATGGCCGTGGGGTGGTGGGCGAAGTCGTCGTAGACGGTGACGCCGCCGATCTCGCCGCGGATCTCCATGCGCCGCTTGGGTGCCAGGAAACGGCCCAGGGCCTCGCAGGCGTACTTGGTCGGCACCCCGGCGTGGCGGGCGGCGGCGATGGCGGCCAGGGCGTTGCGCACATTGTGGTCGCCGAGCAGGTCCCACTGCACGCGGCCTTGGACCTGGTCGCCGAAGAAGACCGCGAAGTCGCTGCCGTCGGCGGCGCCCAGCTCGGCGTGCCAGCCGTCCCTGCCGATGCCCTCCAGCGGTGTCCAGCGGCCCATGTCCAGCACCCGGGCGATGTGCGGGTCGTCGTCGGGGGCGATGATCAGGCCATTGCCGGGCACCGTGCGCAGCAGGTGATGGAACTGGCGCTCGATGGCCTCGATGTCGGGGAAGATGTCGGCGTGGTCGTATTCCAGGTTGTTCAGCACCACGGTGCGTGGCCGGTAGTGGACGAACTTGGAGCGCTTGTCGAAGAAGGCGGTGTCGTATTCGTCCGCCTCGACGACGAAGAAGGGCGCCTCGCCCAGGCGCGCCGAGACGCCGAAGTTGCGCGGCACGCCGCCGATCAGGAAGCCCGG
Organism: Chromatiales bacterium; assembly: GCA_026982475.1. GTDB lineage: Bacteria > Pseudomonadota > Gammaproteobacteria > SZUA-152 > SZUA-152 > DRQN01. Next base: position 2,162 of record JALSHB010000102.1, on the reverse strand, counting down.
CGCCAGGCCGGCGTCTTCGAGAATCCACGCCAGCATGGCGGAGGTGGTGGTCTTGCCGTGGGTGCCGGCCACCGCCAGCACCCAGCGGTCGCGCAGCAGCTGCTTGGCGAGAAAGGCCGGGCCGGAGGTGTAGGGCAGACCGCGCTCCAGCACCGCCTCCACCGCCGGGTTGCCACGCGACAGGGCGTTGCCGATCACCACCAGATCCGGCGCCGTTCCCTGCGGCGAGAGGAGCTGCGCGGGGTCCCAGCCCTCGGTGAGTGCGATGCCGGCGTCGCTCAATTGGGTGCTCATGGGCGGGTAGACGTTCTGATCCGCGCCGCTCACGGTCAGGCCCATCTCGCGCGCCAGCAGGGCGATGCCGCCCATGAAGGTGCCGCAGATGCCGAGGATGTGGATGTGCATGGTTGTGGTCTTCGACACTCAGGTTCCGGCGATGAACAGCGCGCTCATGACACGGATGGAGAGATACATGTAGAACAGGGCCACGCCCGAGGCGGCCCACATCATGATGCCCAGGGCGTGGCGCAGGATGTGGCCGATGACCATGATATTCCAGATCACCAGGCCGAGCAGCAGCAGCGACAGGAGGCTGCCCTGTCCCTGCGGCAGGCCCTGCAGGAAGGCGATCAGCGGCCAGCCCAGGAGGCCGAACAGCACGCCGGTGCCGGTCAGGGCGGTGTAGGTCTGGGTGAAGCGGGCCGTCTTGCCGATGATCCACAGGCTGAGCCAGGCCAGGGCGGCCAGCATCAGCGTATCGACCGCCGCCGACAGCATCGCCAGGCCCAGCGACTGCTCCAGCAGCGATACGGCCATGCCGGTGGCGAAGTAACCGGCGGCGGCGAGCATCATCAGAAAGCGTGAGGCGGGCAGGTCCTGTGGCCCCCGGCGCAGGCGGCAGAGGTCGATGAACAGTTGAAGCAGGGCGGTCATGTAATGATCGGGTTCTTTTTATCGGATCGAGTTCGTGGCCTGCGGTATGATGCCGGCAGACCCGCTCTTGGCAACGCGCATCATAACGCGGGCCCTGAAAAAAATCCTGGAAGCCCCATGAAAGAAATCTTCATCGACACCCCCGAGGCGCTGGCCGCCCTGTGCGACCGCCTGCGCGGCTGCGAGGCGCTGGCGCTGGACACCGAATTCCTGCGTGAAAAGACCTACTACACCCAGCTCTGCCTGATACAGATCGCCAGCGACGACGTGATCGCCTGCGTCGACCCGCTGGCGCTGGAGAACATCGACCCCCTGCTGGACATCTTCTACGACCCGCAGGTGACGCTGGTGATGCACTCGGCGCGGCAGGACCTGGAGATCTTCTTCGACCTGCGCGGCGAGCTGCCGGCGCCGGTGTTCGACACCCAGATCGCCGCCACCCTGCTCGGCTACGGCGACCAGATCGGCTATGCCAACCTGGTGCGCGAGTTCACCGGCGTGGCGCTGGAGAAGGGCCATACCCGCACCGACTGGAGCCGCCGTCCGCTGGGCGAGGGCCAGTTGCGCTATGCCGCCGATGACGTGCGCTACCTGCTGGACATCTACCGCGAGCAGCGCCGCCGCCTGCGCGAGAAGGGCCGCGAGGACTGGGTACAGGCCGACTTCGACGCCCTGGTGGATGTCGCCACCTATGCCCCGCCGGTGGCGGATCTGTGGAAGCGGGTGCGCGGCAACCAGCAGCTCAAGGGCCGCCAGCTGGCCATCGCCCAGGCGCTGGCCGAATGGCGCGAGGCGCAGGCGCGGCGCGTCAACCGCCCGCGCCGCTGGGTGCTGAAGGATGACGTGATCATCGACATCGCCCGCCGCGCGCCCCGGGACCTGGCGACGCTGGGCCAGATCCGTGGCCTGGAGGGCCGCACCCTGGAGCGCCATGGCGAAACACTGCTGAACCTGGTCGAGACGGCTTGCCAGCTGCCGCGAGAGGCCTGGCCACAGCGACCGAAGACCGTTCGCCTGACGCCGCAGCAGGATGCGGTGGTGGACCTGATGATGGCCATCGTGCGCACGCGCGGCGCCGAACACGATGTCAGCACCGCCCTGCTGGGCAACCGCAAGGCCCTGGAGGCGCTGGTGGCCGGGGCGGAGGACAGCCCGTTGTTACAGGGGTGGCGTGCGTTGCTGGTGGGACGGGATCTGCAGGCCCTGCTGGCCGGTGAGCGCCGCCTGCG
>JALSHB010000101.1 GCA_026982475.1 Chromatiales bacterium | reverse complement strand
TGGCGCGCGCAGGTGCCTCAGTGACTGGAGGGCTCGCCCGGGTCGAAATCGGGCGGCGTGGCGTCGGGAATGCGGTGCGATTCGTCGGCCCAGGCGCCCAGGTCGATGAGGCGGCAGCGTTCACTGCAGAAGGGGCGGGCGGGGTTCTTTTCCTTGTCCCATGCGGCGGGCTTGCCGCAGGTGGGGCATTTCACGGTCTTTTCGGGCTTTGCTGTCATAGGGCGCAACAACTGAGTTGAAAGGGGATGTCCGCCTTGGCCTGCTGGGCGCGTTCGCCGGTGCTGGCATGCAGCAGACGCACGGTGAAGCGGTGGCGGCCGCCACTGATCTCGACGAAGTAGGGCGAGTCCCCGGACAGGCTGACGCGGATCAGCTGAAAGGGGGTGGCGCTGTCCAGGCTCTGCTGGTAGATGCCGCCCTCGGCGGTGCAGGCCGTCGGGGTGGCGCTTTCGCGGATCAGTTTCAGGATCAGATCCACGGACAGGCGCAGGGTGTCGAGGGTGGCGTACCAGCGGCGCAGGTCGGCGATGCGCGCCTCGGCGTCGCGTTGCAGCCAGTGGCGGTAGGGCGGCAGGTCGAAGTCGCACAGGCCGCCGGGGATGCCGCTGCGTTGCAGCAGCAGCTTGAAGAATTCGTTGTCGCGCAGCTCCTGGGCGATGGGGCCGTCGAGATTGTGCAGGTGTGACTTGAAGCCGCCGAGGGTGACCAGCAGGGAGTCCAGGGTGTCGTTGTTGACGCCAGGGGCCTGCGCCAGGGGCTCCAGGGTGGCGATGATGCGCTCCAGCTCTTTCAGCACCTCGGTCTTGATGTCGACGCGGCCGATGACGTGCAGGATCTCCAGCAGATTGCCGAGGCAGGTGTGGCTGTCTCGTTGGGATTCGCTGCGCAGGCAGTGGCGGGTCTGGCTGAACAGGCATTCCAGGCGCAGGAAGAAGCGCAGGCGTTCGCTGAGGGGTTGTTCGTAGACGGTGATGGGTGTTTGCACGGGCCGGATTCGTGTTCGCTGAAGCGGCATTGTCCACGAGACGGCGGGCGCACGCAAATGCACGGCGGGCAGGTTGGCGGTGAGTGCAGCGGACCCCAACCGCTGCGCCCTCGCTGGGCATCGCTGCGCTTGGCCCAACCTACGCCCGTTCCACGGCTAGTTGACGATAGCGCTGGTGCAGGGCCTCTATCTGTTCCTGCAGGGCCGCGAGGTCACCCTCGTTGTGGATCACGTCGTCGGCGGCGCGCAGGCGGGTATGGCGGTCGGCCTGGCTGGCGATGACGGCCTCGGCCTGCTGGCGAGTCACGCCGTCGCGGCGGACGGTGCGCTGGATCTGTGCCTCGCGCGGGGCATCCACCACCAGTACCCGGTCGGCCAGGTCTTGCCAGCCGCTCTCGATCAGCAGCGGCACGCTGAGGATGCAGTAGCCACAGGCGGGTGAGAGGCTGGCGATGCGGCGCTGGATCTCGGCGCGGATGCGGGGGTGGAGGATGGCCTCCAGCGCGCGGCGCTGCTCGGGGTGAGTGAATGCCCGCTCACGCAGGCGGGCGCGGTCCAGGCGGCCCGAGTCGTCGAGCATGTCGGCGCCGAAGTGTTCGACGATGGCGGCCAGTGCGGGCTGGCCCGGCGCGACCAGTTCCCGGCCGATGTCGTCTGCGTCGATGACGGGCGCGCCGAGGGTCTCGAAGTGGCGGGCGACGGTGCTCTTGCCGCTGCCGATGCCGCCGGTGAGTCCGATGATGAGCATGTGCGGAGGATAGCGGGGTGCGAGGGTGGCGTACAGCGGAGGGCATGGCTGTGCGCAAGGGCGTTTCACCACAGAGACACGGCGGGCACAGAGGAGGGTACAGAGAAGAGCACGTGTTTCTCGCCAAGGCGCCAAGCTCGCAAAGGAAAATAATCTTTCTGGGTTTTCTTTGCGCCTCTATGCCTTCGCGAGAGATATCCCTGTGTCTCCGTGTCTCTGTGGTGGATTGACGACGGAACAAATTACGAGGCGATGCCGGAGAACTGGAGATAGCTCTGGGTGATGCGGTCGCCCCAGAGGAAGGCGATCCAGCCGGCGATGGCCAGGTAGGGGCCGAAGGGGATAGGGATGTTGCGGTCGCGGCCGCGCAGGACGATGAGGCCGATGCCGATCACGGCGCCGACGGCGGAGGAGAGCAGGATGATCACCGGCAGGGCCTGCCAGCCCATCCACGCGCCGAGCAGGGCCAGCAGCTTGAAATCGCCGAAGCCCATGCCTTCCTTGCCGGTGGCGAGCTTGAACAGCCAGTAGATGCTCCATAGGCTGAGGTAGCCGGCCATGGCGCCGATCACCGCGGAGCCGATGTCGGTGTAGACGCCGGCGAGGTTGAAGGCGAGGCCGAGCCACAGCAGGGGCAGGGTGATGTTGTCGGGTAGCAGCTGGTGGTCGACGTCGATCAGGGTCAGGGCGATCAGCGCCCAGGTGAGCAGCAGGCCGCCGGCCAGGGGCCAGCCGAAGCCGAAATGCCAGGCGACGGCCGCGCTGAGCAGGGCGGTGACGATCTCGATGGCGGGATAGCGGGGCGAGATGCGTGCGCCGCAACCCGAGCACCTGCCGCGCAGCCACAGATAGCTGAGCAGCGGGATGTTCTCCAGCGCGGTGATGGCGTGGCCGCAGTGGGGGCAGCGGGAGCGGGGGCGGGAAAGGCTGAGGGGTTCGTCCGTCGGCGCCAGTTCCGGTCGTTCGAGGTATTCGGCGCACTGACTGCGCCAGTCGCGCTGCATGATCAACGGCAGGCGGTGGATCACCACGTTGAGAAAGCTGCCCACCATCAGGCCCAGCAGGGCGGTGATGGCGAGCAGCCAGGCGGGGCTGCTCGCCAGCAGGTCGAGTAGAGCCATGGTCTACCTTGTGCCTGCCGGTCTAGACGGCTTGCCCCATCTTGAAGATGGGCAGGTACATGGCCACCACCAGCCCGCCAATGAGGATGCCGAGCACGGCCATGATGACGGGTTCCAACAGGCTGCTGAGGCCATCCACCATGTTGTCCACCTCTTCCTCGTAGAAGTCGGCGACCTTGGAGAGCATGGCGTCCACGGAGCCGGTCTCCTCGCCGATGGCCAGCATCTGTACCACCATATTGGGGAACAGGCCGGTCGTCTTCATGGCCACGTTGATCTGCTGGCCGGTGGCGACTTCGTCACGCATGCCGAGGATGGCCTCGGTATAGACCTGGTTGCCGGAGGCATTGGCCACCGTCTCCATGGCCTCCACCAGCGGCATGCCGGCGGCGAACATGGTGGACAGGGTGCGCGCAAAGCGGGCGATGGTGGCCTTGGTGATGATGTCGCCGATGATGGGCAGCTTGAGGATCAGCCTGTCCATGAGGTGGTTGAACTTGCGGGAGCGCCTTTTCAACTGCACCAGGCCGTAGATCGTCAGGCCGATACTGCCGAAAATGGCCCACCACCACTCCTGGAAGATCTTCGACAGCTCGATGACGAATCTGGTGAGGGCGGGCAGGTCGGCGCCAAAGCTGGCGAACATGTCCTCGAACTGCGGGATGACGAAGATCAACAGGATGGCGGTAATCACGAAGGCCACCACCATGATGGCGGCCGGGTAGAACAGGGCTTTCTTGATCTTGCCCTTGATGGCCTCGACCTTTTCCTTGTAGGTGGCGATCTTGTTCAGCAGGGTTTCCAGGATACCGGCCTGTTCACCGGCGTGCACCAGGCTGCAATAGAGATCATCGAAATAGAGCGGGTGCTTGGCCAGCGACTCGGCGAGGGAGGAACCGCTCTCCACGTCGGCCTTGATGGCCATGATGAGATCCTGCATGCTGGGGTTTTCGTGGCCCCTGCCGACGATCTCGAAGGACTGCACCATGGGCACGCCGGCGGCCATCATGGTGGCCAGCTGGCGGCTGAAGACGGCGATGTCGCTGGAGGTGATCTTTTTCTTGCGTGAGCCAAACAGCGGTTTCGGCTTTTTCTTGACCTTCAGGGGGGTGATGCCCTGGCGGCGCAAATCGGCCTTGACCAGGGCCAGCGTGGAGCCGGAGATTTCCCCCTTGGCGCGCTTGCCCTGTTTGTCCATGCCTTCCCAGACGTAGGTGTCGGCGGCTGTCGAATTCTTCGCCATGCGTTATTCCTTGGTGACGCGGTTGACTTCTTCCAGGCTGGTGAGGCCGTTCTTGACCTTGATCAGTCCCGAGCGGCGCAGGTCGTTGATGCCTTCTTTGGCCGCTTGCTCGGCAATCTGCATGGAATTGCCATTTTCCATGATGATGCGCTGCATCTCCTCGGAGACGGGCATGACCTGATAGATGCCGATCCGGCCCTTGTAGCCGTTGTCGCACTGGTCGCAACCGACCGGTCCATAGATCTTCAGGCCGTCGAGTTCTTCCTCGAGGAAGCCTTCCTCCAGCAGCGCCGGGCGCGGGATGTCGATTGGTTTCTTGCAATTATTGCATAGCCGGCGCGCCAGGCGCTGGGCGATGATCAGCGATACCGAGGAGGCGATATTGAAAGGCGCCACCCCCATGTTCAACATGCGGCTCAGGGTCTGCGGGGCGTCGTTGGTATGCAGGGTGGAGAGCACCAGGTGGCCGGTCTGCGCGGCCTTGATGGCGATCTCGGCGGTCTCCAGGTCGCGGATCTCGCCCACCATGATGATGTCCGGATCCTGACGCAGGAAGGCCTTGAGGGCGGCGGCGAAGGTGAGCCCCACCTTGTTGTCCACGTTGACCTGGTTGACGCCCGGCAGGTTGATTTCCGCCGGGTCTTCCGCGGTGGAGATGTTGCGGTCTTCGGTGTTGAGGATGTTCAGGCCGGTATAGAGCGAAACGGTCTTGCCGCTGCCCGTTGGCCCGGTGACCAGGATCATGCCCTGGGGTTGTTGCAGGGCCTCCAGGTAGAGCTGCTTCTGGTCTTCCTCGTAGCCCAAGGCGTCGATGCCCAGCTGGGCGCTGCTGGGGTCGAGGATACGCAGCACGATCTTCTCGCCAAACAGGGTCGGGCAGGAGTTGACGCGGAAGTCGATGGCGCGGTTCTTGGACAGCTTCATCTTCATGCGGCCGTCCTGCGGCACGCGGCGCTCGGAGATATCCAGCCGTGCCAGCACCTTCAGGCGCGCCGAGATGCGCCGGCTCAGGGTTGCCGGCGGGGTGGCGATCTCCTTGAGGATGCCGTCACGGCGGTAGCGCACCCGGTAGGTCTTCTCGTAGGGCTCGAAATGGATGTCCGAGGCGCCGGTGTTGATGGCGTCCAGCAGCACCTTGTTGATGAAACGCACCACCGGTGCGTCGTCGGCATCGACTTCGGCGTCATCGTTGCTGTCTTCCTCGCTGGAGCTGATATCCAGGTCATCGAGATCACCATCGCCGGAGAGTTCGGCCAATGCGGTATCGGCGCTGGCCATGGCCTTCTCGATGGTATCCCTGAGCTTGCCCTCCTCGACCAGGATGGCCTCGGTGGTGGCACCGACGTGGAACTTGATTTCGTCCAGGGCCTGCAGGTTGGTGGGGTCGGAGACGGCCACGAACAGGCGATTGCCGCGCTTGAACAGGGGCAGGGCGTGGTGCTGGCGCACCAGCTTCTCGTCCACCAGCTTGGTGACCTCGGTATCGATATCGACACTGTCGATATCCAGCAGCGGGATGCCGAATTCCTCGGCGCCGATGGTGGCGATGACGTTGCCATCCGCCAGATTCTGCTCCACCAGGTAGCTGACCAGCGGCATTTTCTTTTTTTCCGCCGTGGCCTGAGCCTTCTCGGCCGCCGCCTCGTCCAGGTGTCCGTCCTGTACCAGTTTACGCGCCAGTCCGCTCAGGATGACTTGGGAGCCTGCTGTTGCCATGGACTTGTCGCTACCTCTAGCTTGCTCTCGCGAGTTCTATTTTGCGTATGAATAACAGCGGCTTATCTTGTGGGGATAACAGCTGCCTGTCAATTCGGGGATTGCCTATCGCTCTCAGGTCTCTTCGCTGGGCCGTGCAGCAAAGGAGTCAGTCCTCCTTTCGGCGGATTCTCGGGATTTCTGCGTGATGCGTGTCACCGAACCGAAAAGAAGTAACTTCAACCAGCGTGTTGGATTCAAGTGGGCTTGGATAAAGTAGCGTCAAGAGTGTCAGATAGTTTAGCCGAAAAGCGAAAAGGGGACGCTACCCTTTAAAGCCGAAAGGGGATGCTACCCTTTTGTGGGCGGGCCTTACTTGTCTTCGCGGCTAATGGGCCTCCCGCGTGGCCGATACCGCAGACGGCGGCCGGAAAGTGCTTCCAGTCTTTCCACGAATTCCGGTGAGCCGCAGGGGAGCCCCCGGTTTGCGTGCTGACGCAGGGTATCCAGTGTCTCTACAGTATCGTCTTCTGCCAGCCAGGATCGCCAGTTGCCGATCTGCCGGAGTCGCTTCAGCCAGTCGGGCTTGTGGCTGAGCAGGGGGGCACGGATTTTCCGGCAATGGGCGGCGGCGCTGGACCAAGGGTAGTCCTCGGCCTGCTTCACTATGCTGGCGCGCACGGGGTTGCGCTCCACATACCGAATGGCCGCCCAGAGGTATGCGTCGTCCAAGGGGGATGAGAAAAAACGACCTTGCCAAGTGGCCATTCCATCCCTGAGAGCGATTGATCCACTGGGCATGGCGCATGTGAAGAGGCCTGAAGACACGTTGCAGTCCATCTTCAGTCTGGGGGACGATCACCACATGGACGTGATTGGTCATCAGGCAGTAGGCCAGTATTTCCACGCCGTGCTTCTGGGAGTAGTCCTTTAGCCAGCCCAGATACCGAAGGCGGTCGTCGTTGGAGAAGAAAACGTCATCACGCCGGTTTCCCCGCTGGGTGATGTGGTGGGGGACGCCGGCGAACACAGTTCGGGGGTGTCGGGGCATGGGGGAAGTGTAGTGGAGGGTGGCAGAAAAGGGTAGCGTCCCGAATGGCACTTACTTAAGGCCAACTCATTGAAAAGATTTCAAAAGTGACCGGTGAGGATGTCGCGGCCGGGGTTGCCGGTGGTATCCGTGGTGTAACCGGCGCGGATGGCGGTGACGAAGCCCAGGGCGTTGTAGGTGGTGACGGTGACCTGGCGGATGTTGTTCAGGCCATGGCTGTTGTGCACCGGGCCGACGCGGCGGATGGGCCGGTTGAGGGCGTCATAATCGGTGCGGTTTTCGCGTCCTGCATTGTCACGGGTGCGGATGACGTTGCCGTTGCGGTCGTAGAAATAGTCCAGCCACTGGCCGTCGGCCTGGGTGACGCGCCGGAGGCGGCCGTTTTCCTAGTAGTAAAGGGCTCTGACCCCTTAAATGTTAAATGGTAAAGGGCCCTGACCCCTTAAATCCTCTTTAAATGGACCGTAAAGGGCTCTGACCCGAATGGCACTTACTTAAGGCCAACTCATTGAAAAGATTGCAAAAGTGACCGGTGTAACGTTAGGCTTCAAATCGCCAAACAATCCACCTACATCAGGGACCGGTCACCATG
>JALSHB010000100.1 GCA_026982475.1 Chromatiales bacterium | reverse complement strand
TTGGACCTGGATAAAAACGAAAAAGAAGCCCTGAGTTCGGCGTTGAAAAGCTACCTGTCCGACCTGAGCCATGAGACCGCGGATACCGTCAAGAAATCGCTCCGCGATGCGTTGGGCGGTCAAAGAAAGCTTTTGCAAAGGGCAGAAAATTCTTAGCCGCTGAATCCAGCCACCCGCCGTCGATCCGATGATCGCCCTGACATTCAGCCTGTTTGCCGCCGGTGCAGGGCTCGCCTATGCCGTCTGGTGCGGCCTGTGGGTATTGCGCCAGAATGAAGGCGGGGCCAGTCTGCAACCGCCCTACCTGGCCATTCGCGAAGGTGCCGACGCCTTCATCCGCACCCAGTATCTGACCATTCTCGCCGTCGGCGTGCTGTTGCTGCTGGTACTCTGGATCACCCCCCAGTTCGGTTTTCTCACAGCGTTGGGCTTTGCCATTGGCGGCCTGTGCTCGGCCCTTTCCGGCATGCTGGGCATGTGGATCGCGGTGCGCGCCAATGTGCGCACCACCACGGCGGCGGCCCGGCAGGGCTTGCCCCTGGCGCTGAAGATCAGCCTACGCTCCGGCGCCGTGACGGGGTTTCTGGTCGGTGCGCTGGCCTTGGCCAGTGTCACGGGTTTTTATCTTTTCCTTTCCTGGCTCAACGACGGCGGGCCGATGGATCTGCGCCCGCTGGCGGGGCTGGGCTTTGGTGCCTCGCTGATCAGCATCTTCGCCCGCCTGGGCGGTGGCATTTTCACCAAGGCGGCCGATGTGGGCGCCGACCTGGTCGGCAAGATCGAACAGGGTATTCCCGAGGACGATCCACGCAACCCCGCGGTGATTGCCGACAATGTCGGCGACAACGTGGGTGACTGCGCCGGCATGGCCGCCGATGTGTTCGAAAGCTATGCCGTGACCCTGGTGGCCGCCATGCTGGTGGCCTCGGTGAGCGGTGTGGGCGAGCACGTCGAGCAGGTCTACCCCCTGGTGCTGGGCGGCACCGCCCTGCTCGCCGGCATCGTCGGCATCCACACCGCACGGCTCAGTACCCACGGAACCATCCTCTCGACCCTGACCCGTGCCGTGCTGGTGACCATCGTGCTGAGCGCTGCGGGCTTCTACCTCGCCGGCCACTGGTTGTTGCCGGACAGCGGCAGCGACTACAGTGCCGGCAGCCTGTTCGCCAGCGCCCTCACCGGCCTTGCGGTGGGCATCGGCATGGTGGCCACCACCACCTATTTCACCGGCAGCAATCACCGGCCCGTGCAGGACATCGCCCGCGCCTCACTCTCCGGGCATGCCACCGTGATCATCGCCGGCCTGTCGGTGGGCATGATGTCCACCCTGATTCCGACCGTGGTCATCGCCGCCGGGGTGATCACCGCCTACTCTCTCGCCGGCGTCTATGGCATTGCCATCGCCACCGTCGCCCTGCTTTCCCTGACCCCGGTGGTGGTGGCCATCGATGCCTATGGGCCGGTTACCGACAATGCCGGCGGTATCGCCGAAATGGCCAATCTCTCCGGCGAGGTACGTGAGGTTACCGACGCCTTGGACGCCGCGGGCAATTCCACCAAATCACTCACCAAGATCTTCGCCATCGGCTCCGCCGGGCTGGCGGCGCTGGCCTTGTTCGGCGCCTTCAGACTGGAATTCGGTACGCGTCTCGAGGGTGTCTCCTTCGCCATCGACAACCCCCATATTCTGGCCGGCCTGCTCGTCGGCGCATTGTTGCCCTTCATCTTCAGCGGCATCATCTTCAAGGCCGTCGGCAAGGCCGCCGCCTCGGTGGTGGAAGAGGTACGCGCCCAGTTCAAGGCACACCCCGACATCCTCCAGGGGGAGCGGAAGCCGGACTACGCCCGCGCGGTGCGCATGCTCACCCGCGCCTCGATTCGCGGCATGATCCTGCCCGGCCTGCTGCCGGTGATCGTGCCGCTGCTGGTGGCCTTTGCCTGGACGCCCATCGCCCCGCCCGGCAGTGGTGCGCAGATGATGGGCGGCATATTGATCGGCGCGGTCATCTCCGGACTGATCCTCGCCCTGATGCTGAGCACCGGCGGCGCGGCCTGGGACAACGCCAAGAAATATATCGAAGCCGGTCATTTCGGTGGCAAGGGTTCACCCGCCCACATGGCGGCGATCACCGGCGACACAGTGGGCGACCCCTGCAAGGATACCGCCGGCCCAGCCATCAATCCGGTCAGCAAGATATTGAACCTGATGGCCTTGTTGCTGGTACCTTTTCTGTAGAAAGTCGGAAAACACCGGGCTACAGCCAGATCCCCGTAAACCAGTGCCCCAGCCCCAAATAAAAACCCACCCAAAGCAGGCAGGCCGGCAGGTCATAGAGATAGAAACGCTGTGGCGAGACGCCCATGACACCCGCCAGCGGCGGCACCACCGGATGCACGAACCAGACGAAGCGGCCAACGACGACGCCCGCCGCGCCATAGCGTTGCAGGTAATCGGAGGCCCTGGAGCGCCTTTCCAGAAAACGCGTCTTGTGCAGGTGGTGGTGTAATTCCTTTGAACCGAGGCGGCCCGACCAATAGCCCAGACTGTCACCCAGCATGGCGCCGAGTGAGGCAAACAGCCAGGTTTCCTGCAATGACAAAACGCCACTAGCGGTCAAGGCCCCCAGAGAGAGGGTGATGAAAATACCGGGCAGCATCAGGCCGATCAACGGCGCCGATTCCAGCAGCATGAGAATGACTATTCCCAGATACCCCCATTGCCTCACCCACGCCTGCACCAGTGCCAGATCGGCCTCGCTCATTGGCGTTCCTCAGCGGACGAATATGCCGCCGTCATCAAACATCAACCTGAATCTGCAGGTTCAGGGCAGAACGAGCACCGGGTCGGCCCCTTTCCATTCCAGGCGGGAACGCCAGCTTTCCGGATCGTCCTTGCCGACGTTCATCAGCACCACCGTCTTACCGTCCATCACCGCCTGGTGCAACATGTCCAGCTTTTCTTCCGGGATGCCCATGCGTCGCAGGGCGATAGTGAGGTGGGTGGCCGCGGCACCGGCGGTCATGATGCCCGCTCCAGCCACCGCGCCGACAATGGCATTGATGATGGGGCCGGCCACCAACACCGGCCCGATGCCGGGAATCAGCATCAGGCCACCGG
>JALSHB010000099.1 GCA_026982475.1 Chromatiales bacterium | reverse complement strand
CACCAGCGGCGTCGCCGCCTGCTACAGCGAAGCCTACGACAACCCGCCGGAATCCTTCCTGCCCCTGCGCTGTGAAGACATCGAGTATCGCGGTCATGCGCCGCGTCCGGTGCCGGGGGTGGGGGAAGAGGGCTGAGCTTTTCCTCCCTTGTTGGTTATTCCCCCCATTGCAACGATTCAGCTCACCACGGGGAAATGAAGCCCTGGTTGTCGCCGGGAATGGCACGAGACGCAGCGGTCGCAAAGGCGCAGAGGACGCAAAGGTTTTTTGAAAGGGTTTTCTTTGCGCCCTCTGCGCCCTTGCGTTCTTTGCGTTGATTCTCGTGGCCGATTCGGAAACCCGTGTTGCCCGCTGCATGCGCATGAATCCAGGCCGTCGTCGGGTCGGCCCCCCGGCTGCATGCTCTGTGGTCTCCGTGCCCCTGCGGTGAACAGATACCCCTGATCTTTCTTTCCCTTTTCGGCGCTGGCTGCCTTCAGCCCACCACCGTCCGTCGCCGCTCGCTCTGCCGGCGCAGGCTCTGCACGCGCAGGTTCATGGGCGGCACCTCTTCCGTGTCGATGCGTACGTCCAGCACCGTTGGCCCTTGCCGGCTGCACAGGGTCTCGATGTCCAGCGCCGCCATGTCTTGCGGTGAGTGAATGGTGATGCCCTCGGCGCCCATGGCCCGCGCCAGGGCGGCGAAGTCCGTCTCTGGCAGCTGGTGGGCGATGGACTCGGCGCCGGCCAGGCGCTGGCCATGCATGACCATCCCCAGGGCATGATCGTTGAGGATCACGAAGATGACGCTCAGCCGTTCGGCGACGGCGACGCTCAGTTCCTGTCCGCTCATGAGGAAGCTGCCGTCGCCGGTGATGCAGACCACCGGCCCGTCGGGATAGGCCAGGGCGGCGCCGACGGCGGCGCCGATGGCCCAGCCCATGGAGGAGAATTCGATGCTGGTGCGAAACAGGCCGCCATTGACGCCGCGGCGGTTGTGCAAGCGGCGTTCCCTGGGTTGCAGGTAGTGCACCGCCCAGGCCACGCTGTTGCCGGTGTCGGCGAAGAAGCGCGTGTTGGCCGGAAAGCGCTGGTTGAGTTCGTGCATCAGGCGCTGGGGTTTGATGGGCGTGGCGTCGGAATGGCACTTTGCCTCCTCGTCCAGGGTGAAGCAGGCGGGATCTTCAGACGCCGCGGGCGGCAGTGACGCCGGCGCCGGCGCGTTGGCCGTGCCGGCGGCCTCCATCTGCGCCATGATTTCCTCGAAGATGGCCAGTACGTGGCCGCGCACGTGCAGCCGCGCCATGGGTGAGCGGGTCAGGTTCTCGCTTACCGAGTCGATGTGCACCAGGCGTTCGTTGAGCAGGGCGGCCTCGTTCCAGCCGCCGCTGGCCCATTCGCTGAGGTTGGTTTCCACGGCGATGATCAGGTCCACCTCGGCCGAGGCCAGTACCGCCCGGGCGCTGCTGTGGCCGGCAAAGCCGATGACGCCGCGATAGCGCGGGTGATCGGGGTTGACCAGTCCCTTGCCGTGGGGGGTGGTGATGATGAAGGCGTCGAGTCTTTCGGCGAAGGCCATGATGGCGCCGATGGCCTCGCCACAGCCGCCGCCGAGGACGAGCACGACGCGCCGCGCGCGGGCGATGTCTTCGAGCAGCGCGGCGGTCTTTTCCGGGTCGACGATGTGGGGTGTCTGCAGCAGTTTCGGCAGATTGAAACGGGGGGTGCCGTCGGGCAGTTTCTGCCGCATGACGTCGAGGGGGATGCTCAGGTGCACGGGGCCGCGGGGGGAGTGAAAGGCGGTCATCACGGCGGTGATCAGCTTGTGTTGCAGCTGGTCGATGTGTGAGACGAGGCTGCTGTAGCGGGTGCAGTGCTGCAGCATGCTGACGGTGTCGATGCCGGTGCAGGAGGATTCCTGGAAGGCGCCGCGGCCGAAGGTGGGCAGCGCCGTCTGCGCCGAGATGGCCAGCAGCGGCACGTTGTTTTCGTAGGCGTCGGCGAGGCCGGTGATCATGTTGGTGGTGCCGGGGCCGGTGGTGGCGCAGCAGACGCCGAGGCGGCCGGTCTGGCGGGCATAGCCGTCGGCCATGAACACGGCGCCGTTTTCGTGCCTGGCCACCACCGGGCGAATGCCGCCGCGCCGCGAGCTGCGGGCGAGGGCGTCATACAGGGGCTCGATGGCGCCGCCGGGGATGCCGAAGATGTAGTCGCAGCCGATCTGTTCGAGGTAGTGAAGGATGATGTCGCTGGCGTCGAGGGTGGAGTGCTGGGGAGGATGGGTGCTCACGGTGACCTCGCTGTGGTTGAAGATGTCGATCCATATCTTGTGGCTATTTGCTGGCCGCTCAATATTACTAGCCCTGATATGAACGAGAACGGAGTCTGGGGAAAAAATTATTGTCAGCGCCCGTGCCTGGCCGGGTCGCCCCACAGGTTGACGATCTTGCAGAACAGTTCGGCGGTCTTTTCCGTGTCGTAGACGGCGGAGTGGGCGCGGTTGTTGTCCCATTCGATGCCGGCGGCGGCGATGGCGCGTGCCAGCACCGTCTGCCCGTAGGCCAGCCCGGCGAGGGTGGCGGTGTCGAAGGTGCTGAACTGGTGGAAGGGGTTGCGCTTGATGCCGGTGCGCGCCACCGCGGCCTTGAGAAAGGCGAGATCGAAGGCCGGGTTGTGGCCGACCAGGATGGCGCGCGAGCAGCCACTGCCCTTGATGGCATTGCGGATGGGTTCGAAGATCTTCTTCAGTGCCGGGCCCTCGGCCTCGGCGATGCGCAGCGGGTGGTGCGGGTCGATGCCGGTGAAGGCCAGTGCGGAGGCCTCCAGGTTGGCGCCGGGGAAGGGCTGTACGTGGGCGCTGACGGTCTGTCCGGGGTATACGCGACCCTCGCTGTCCATGTGAATGGGCACGGCGGCGATCTCCAGCAGGGCGTCGGTTTCGGCGTTGAAGCCGGCGGTTTCGACGTCGACGACGACGGGCAGGAAGCCGCGGAAACGGCGCGCAATGCCGCTCTTGGCGGCGGGCTCGCCGGCCTGCTCTTCGGTGGGATCGGGGCAGTCGGGGTTCACGGTATCTGTTATCTCTTTGGCTGCTTGTTTGATTGCAGGATGCCAGCCGGGTTGTAGGAGCGGACCCTTGGGCCGCGATCATGCAGCGGGTTATTCCATCGCGGCCCAAGGGTCCGCTCCTACAGGAAAAATCGGGTTTATGTTACCAGCTTCCAGTGCAGTGTCTCGCCGGCCAGGAAGGGCACCAGCGGCGCCTCGCCCTGGTCGTCGGCAAAGGGCAGGGTGTCCGGCACCCGCCAGTCCTGTCTGACCAGCGTAACCTGTTCTTTGTTGCGCGGCAGGCCGTAAAAATCGGCGCCGAAGTGGCTGGCGAAGCCTTCCAGTTTGTCCAGTGCGCCGGCCTGCTCGAAGGCGCTGGCGTACAGCTCGATGGCGGCGTGGGCGCTGAAGATGCCGGCGCAGCCGCAGGCGGACTCCTTGGCGTCCTTGGTGTGCGGGGCGCTGTCGGTGCCGAGGAAGAATTTCGGGCTGCCGCTGGTGGCGGCGGCCAGCAGCGCCTGGCGATGGCTTTCGCGCTTCAGCACCGGGAGGCAGTAGAAATGCGGGTGCATGCCGCCCACCAGCATGGCGTTGCGGTTGTAGAGCAGGTGCTGGGGGGTAATGGTGGCGGCAAGGTTCGGCCCGCTGCTGCGCACGAAGTCGGCGGCGTCGCGGGTGGTGATGTGTTCGAACACCACTTTCAGTCGGGGGTGGCGCTCGATCAGCGGCGCGAGCTGGTGGTCGATGAAGGCCTTCTCGCGGTCGAAGACATCGATGTCGGCGCGGGTCATCTCGCCGTGCACCAGCAGCGGCAGGCCGATCTCGGCCATGGTGGCAAGGGTGTCGTCGACCTTGGCCAGGTCGGTGACGCCGGCGTCGGAATTGGTGGTGGCGCCGGCGGGGTAGAGTTTCACCGCATGTATGTGGCCACTGCTCTTGGCGCGGCGCACCTCGCCGGCCGAGGTGTTGTCGGTGAGGTAGAGGGTCATCAGCGGCTGGAAGCCGCTGTCAGCGGGCAAGGCGTCGAGGATGCGTTGGCGATAGGCCAGGGCCCGTTCGGTGGTGGTCACCGGCGGGCGTAGATTGGGCATCACGATGGCGCGGTGGAACTGGCGTGCGCTGTAGGGCGCCACGGCGGCCATGGCCGGGCCGTCGCGCAGGTGCAGGTGCCAGTCGTCGGGGCGGGCGAGGGTGAGCTGATCCACGGGGTGTCCTGTTGCTGGCGGCGATGACTGACTATTATGCCATGTTTGTCACCCAGGTTGCGGGCGGCCCCGGCCTTTTCGCCGCTTGCTGGCTGATCCCGGGATTCTGCGTGGAAGGCGGGACATCACTGGCCGCGCTTGGGCCGGACCGGTGGCTTGGGGTGGCAGCTGGCACAATCTCCGGTTACCGGCGGGTGGGCGAGTATGTGAGATGTTGCGGCGGGCGTGGCGGAGACGGTGGGCGTGGCGGTGCCGAGGGTCAGAAGGACTGCCGCCATCCCCGCTCTTGCAAGATGTTTGGATGTGCCCTGGTTGCGCTTTGGGTTCTTCATTGCGTTACTCCTTGGTTGGGGGGGGGCAATCTCATGGCGTTGCGTCGCAGGCCTGGATCATGGGGAAAGGCCCGCCGTTGTTTTTGTAGCCACAATCGTCCTCGGTCCAGTTGCCGCTTTGCTTGAAGGTGACGACGTAGAGCTTGGCGTTGAGGTAGTACGGGCCATTGACGTAGCCGTCGCCGACCCAGTTGGGGTCGGTGTAACGGTCGATGACGGTTCCCGGCGGCAGGCCGACCTCGGGCCCCACGTCATTCAGGTTGACCAGCAGCGCCTTGTTTTTCCAGCCATGGGGCACGGCTACGTGGCAGTTGGTGCAGGCAAAGGTGCTGCCGAAGCCGCCACTGCCTGAGTTCGCCGGGCTATTGGCTATGTCCGCATGCAGGATGTGGAGGTTGACCCTGGAGGTGTCATAGGGTGTGTAGCCGCACCCGACAAAGCTTATCCCCTGGGAGTCCCGGAAGCCGCTCAAGCCCGGGGCGGTGTTGTTGGGATTGGCATAGTCGTTCCAGCTGTGGCATTTGAAACACAGGTGGTCGGTGGTGGTGCCGGATACCCCCTGCTGGACATAGCCGGTGGTGTTGTCCCACTGCCCCTTGAGCAGGAAATTGTTGGTTGAGCCGTGCGGGCCCCAGGGATTGCCGTTTTCGCCGCCATCGGGCACCACGGTGCCGGGCGCGGTATTCGTGCCGTGGCAGTCGGAGCAGTACATGGTTTGGTTGCCCACGTTGGTGCCGGGCCCGTCGTTCCACGGCGCGAGGAAGTTGGATGCATCCATGAGCCGGACGGCGGCGGTGCGGCCGGTATTGTCCATGACGGGGTGCCAGGAGCGGTGATTGTTCGTGGCATAGGCCGGCGTGGCCCCGCCGGATGTGCCCGAGGTGCCTTCGCCCTTGTGGGTGGAGGGGGCGTGGAATTCCATGGCCTGGTTGGTGTAGTGGGTCACGCTGTTGGTGCCGTAGGGCGTGCCGCCGCCCGAGTTGCCCAGCTGGGGCGGCGAGTCATAGGCATAGTTGGAATGGCACTTGAGGCACACTTGGTACTCGCGCGTGACATAGGGCTGGGTGACGTCGGTGGGGCCGTTGATCGGCGGATTTCCCCGCTTGACCTGGAAGTCGAACGGGTCGACGGCGAATTCATCGGATACATAGACCGGCTCGACGCCCCAGGCGCCGCGCAGCACGCCGGAGGCGAGGTTGCTGTGGGGGGCGCTGTGGTCGTGGGTGCCGGCGGCATCCGGTGTCGAGGGGTCGGCGTTGAACAGGCGGTTGCGGATGACGCGGTGCGGGTTGTGGCAGTCGGTGCATTCGGCATGGCGATTGAGCAAGTTGCCTTTGCCTAGCTTGGCGGGGGATTCGAGGAAGTCCTTGCCGCTTTCCGCCAGTGTGCTTGAGCCAATGTCGTGTATCTCTGCGCTTGCGGGTTGCTCGAAGTTGGTGATGGGCATGCGTATGGGGAGGGCGAAATCGCTCTTGATGTCGGGAACCTCGGTGTTGAACCCCTGGCTTGTCAGCGTGCCGCCATCGCTGGAATGGCAGGCATAGCAGGTTTCCTCGATGGCCGATCCGCCGCCTTGTCTGACGCCGCTGGCGGTCAGGGTGCCGTCCGTGCCTTCGCGCAGCAGTCTTCTCGAACCCTGGGTCGAATGGGTGTCGTGGCAGCCCAGGCAGGCAGATTCCCATACCTGTGTGCCGAGGGGGAATTCCCTCAGCGTGGCCGCGCTGGCCGAATACTGTTCGTTGGCGACCTGTTCGTCGGCATGCGCCGAGCCCACCCAGCCCGCCTTGTCGTGGCAGGCCAGGCAGATGATGTCGTTTGCCTGGTTGAAGAGCGTAGTCCCCGGGCTGACCTTTTGCAGCCGGTTGAGGCGCAGGAACTTGATGTCTTCATTGGGATCGGTGCTGCGTATGTGGGGGTCGTGGCAGCTGATGCACTGAACCTGGCCTTGCTCAAGGGGCACGGCGGGCAGGATGCCGCTGGAGCGGGTGCCCAGATGGGCCTCGAGTTGCGGGTCGCGGAGCTCCCCATCGGCGGCTGCCAGGGCGGAGTCATAGGTGAATGAAATCGGGTGGTCGTTGGTGAGATCGGTGCCCAGATTTCGGGTGTAGCCGGTGGTGACGCCTTCGCCGGCCGGCATAGTCGTTCCTCCGCCCAGGATGGTCATGCTGATGTCCTCGGTGGTGGCGTCTTGATCCGTGAAGGCCCCATTGAGCACATTCACGGCGCCGATGGCCAGGGAGCCATCGTGACAGGACAGGCAGAGCTTGGAGGCGCCGCTGGGTTGGCTGCTCGTGGCTTCCATGGAGGCGGAATCGTAGGGGACATAGGTTGCGCCGGACAATTTGCGGTTCCAGAGAGGGCCTGCGTTTGCCTCGGCGGCGTGGGGCGTGTGGCAAAACACGCAAATCTGCGACTCGGACGTTGCGGCCACGCGGCGGGATTGTCCGCCGGGCAGGGAAGGCGTGATGGTGGCGGAGAAGTTGTGGGGGGTGTTCTGAATGTCGGAAATGCGATTGTTCGGCAGGCTGCCGGCCTCGGTCACGGTTGGAAGCGCGACCCACAAGAAGAAATGGAAGAAAAGGATTTTCCCTTTGAAAACAGGGTTTTGTATGTTGCCCATGCCAAGATCCTTCCGTTTTATTCGGGGGCGCTACACCGAAAGCAATTGTATTTCATTTCTACAGATCGTCACATCAGCCATAGTAGTTAATAGCAAAGGGGGGTTCAACGATAAAAAAATTCTATGCTGGGCGTGAAGGCCACCCAAGGGGCTTGACGCGGACATGTAGGGGCTGGCGCCCCGCCTGCTACCCGGGCACAATGCCAGCGTCCCTCGTCTCTATAACCTGGAACCTGGACCTGCGGGTTCGGGTATGTCTGGTCAGTCATGCCCCCTGAGTTGAGGATCATTGTCATTCGGAGGACGCGTGCGTATTTCCCGTATTTACTGTCCGGTTGCGTTGAGCCGTGGCCGGATCATCGAACTGGATGGCCAGGCGGCGGTGCATCTGACCCGTGTGCTGCGCCTGCGTGCCGGCGATGCGTTGTGCCTGTTCAACGGCGAGGGCGGTGAGTTTGCCGCGCGGCTGCTGGAGGCGGGGCGACGCACGGCGCGTGTCGAGGTGGGCGAGTTCGTCGACCGTGAGCTGGAGTCGCCGCTGGAGCTGGTGCTGGCGCAGGGGGTGTCGCGGGGCGAGCGCATGGACTATACGGTACAGAAGGCGGTGGAGCTGGGTGTGTCGCGCATCGTGCCGCTGGAGACCTCGCGCACGACCGTCAACCTCGGCGGCGAGCGGCGCGACAAGCGGCGGACTCACTGGCAGGGCGTGGTGGTCGCCGCCTGTGAGCAGAGCGGCCGCAACCGGGTGCCGCCGGTGGCGCCGGTGCGGACGCTTGAAGACTGGCTGGCGCAGGTGGCGTCCGAGGACGGCCTGAAGCTGGTGTTGCACCATCGCGCCGAGCAGTCGCTGTCGGCGCTGCCGAGACCCGATGGCCCGGTGATGCTGCTGATCGGCCCCGAGGGCGGCCTGGCCCCGGCCGAGATCGACGCCGCCATGGCCAGCGGTTTTCACCCCCTGCGCCTCGGCCCGCGCGTGCTGCGCACCGAGACGGCAGCCGTGGTGGCGATGTCGGTATTGCAGGGGTTGTGGGGGGATCTTCTTTGAGTGTTTAGTGCTGGGTGTTTGGTGCTTGGTGGTGAGGCGTGCGCACGCCGTCCTCGGCCCTAAAAAAGCGGGTTGTTTATTCTGAAACCTGGAGTTTGTATCATGTCCCCATGGCGGATCAGGAAACCTTTGCCAGCCGGCTGACGGCGCTCATCAAGGAACAGGGCATGTCGCATGCCGAGGTGGGACGCGCCGTGGGCGTGTCCGGGCAGGCCGTGGGCAAGTGGGCCAAGGGCGGCAATATCGAATACGACAACCTGCAGATGCTGGCGCGCCTGTTCGGCGTCAACTGGATCTGGTTGCGTTACGGCGACGATGCGATGATTTCCTTCAGCGAGCGCCGCACCGGCAGCAAGACACGGCGGGCGGTGATCCGCGAGATCGTCGACAACGAGGAGCGCCTGCGCCTGGCCCTGGAGGGGGCGGAGATCGGCGTCTGGGACATGGATCTCATCAGCGACCAGGTGGTGTTGTCCGAGGTGGCGGCACGCCTGCTGGGCGTGGGGCCGAGCGGCTTTCATGGCGGCCGGCAAGAGCTGCTGCAATTTGTTCACGGTGAAGACCATGAGCGGGTTGCGGAGGCCCTGGAGCGGGTGCTGGAGGACCGCGCCGAACGTTTCGATATTGTCCACCGCCTGGCCGGCAGCGAGACGCGGCTGCGTCAGCGGGGACATTTGTTCCGTGATGAGGCGGGGCGCCCGGTACGGGTGCTGACGGTGCTCTCCGTGGCAGAATAGCGGCCGTGGGCCGGTCATGGGTTTTGTTTATAACCGCATTGATTCTATTTGGTTTTTTGTCTCCCGCCAGGCGGCCATGTCTGCGCCCCAAGCTTGACCTAGGGCGCTAAAACGACGATCATGCCGCGTTTTCCGGCGCCGACGCTCTGCGAAGCGGGTTTTGGCCTGTTCGCGGAACGGCCTGGCGCTTCCCGTTATTCACATTGAACCCTGTCGGCGGTGGCCAAGGCTTGCGCCGGGGGGCGATGCACTTGCCCGGCGCGCGAGCGCTGTTACGAGGCCGGCGGAAACGCTTCCGTCAGGCCGTCGGTTTCCAAAGAGGTTGGAGAATGTCCCAGCAATCACAGCTCCCCGATGTCGATACCGCAGAAACCCAGGAGTGGCTCGAAGCCCTGGAAGCGGTGATCGAGAACGAAGGCGTCGAGCGCGCCCATTTCCTGCTCGAACAGCTTATCGACAAGGCGCGCCGTTCCGGCGCCAACCTGCCCTATTCGGCCAACACGGCCTATGTGAACACCATCCCGCCGCATCTCGAGGCCCATCATCCCGGTGACCAGGCCATCGAGGAGCGCATTCGCACCTACATCCGCTGGAACGCCATGGCGATGGTGGTGAAGGCCAATCGCAAGGCCTCGGAGCTGGGTGGGCACATCGCCACCTTTGCCTCGGCGGCGACCCTCTATGACGTCGGCTTCAACCATTTCTGGCATGCGCCCAGCCACGAGCACGGCGGCGACCTGATCTTCTTCCAGGGCCACGCCTCGCCCGGCGCCTATGCGCGCGCCTTTCTCGAAGGCCGGCTGACGGAAGAGCAGCTGGACAACTTCCGCCAGGAGGTGGACGGCAAGGGCATCTCGTCCTATCCGCACCCGCACCTGATGCCGGACTTCTGGCAGTTCCCCACCGTGTCCATGGGCCTCGGTCCCATCATGTCCATCTACCAGGCGCGTTTCATGAAGTACCTGCACCACCGCGGCCTGGCGGACACCCGAAACCGCAAGGTATGGGCCTTCGTCGGTGACGGCGAGACCGACGAGCCGGAGACCCTCGGCGCCACCTCGCTGGCCGGCCGCGAGAAGCTGGACAACCTGGTGTGGGTGGTGAACTGCAACCTGCAGCGCCTCGACGGCCCGGTGCGCGGTAACGGCAAGATCGTGCAGGAGCTGGAGGCCGGCTTCCGCGGCGCCGGCTGGAACGTCATCAAGGTGCTGTGGGGCAGCTACTGGGATCCGCTGCTGGCCATGGACAAGGACGGCCTGCTGCAGCAACGCATGATGGAGTGCGTGGACGGTGACTTCCAGAACTACAAGTCGAAGGATGGCGCCTACGTGCGCGAACACTTCTTCAATACCCCGGAACTCAAGGCCATGGTGGCGAAGATGTCCGACGAGGACATCTGGCGTCTCAATCGTGGCGGCCACGATCCGCACAAGGTCTATGCGGCCTACAAGGCGGCGGTGGACCACCGGGGCCAGCCCACGGTGATCCTGGCGCAGACGGTGAAGGGCTACGGCATGGGCTCCGCCGGCGAGGGGCAGATGCGCACCCACTCGCAGAAGAAGCTGCAGGACGACGAGATGCTCGCCTTCCGCGACCGCTTCAACGTGCCCCTGTCCGACGAGGAGGCCGCCAGCTGCACCTACTACAAGCCGGCCGAGGATTCGCCGGAGATGCAGTACATGCATGCCCGCCGCAAGGAACTGGGCGGCTACCTGCCGGTGCGCAAGCACCAGGCGGCGCCGCTGGAGATCCCGCCCCTGTCCGCGTTCCAGTCCCTGCTCGACGGCAGCGGCGAGCGCGAGATGTCCACCACCATGGCCTGGGTGCGCATGCTCACCATCCTCTGCCGCGACAAGAACATCGGCAAGAACATCGTGCCCATCGTGCCCGACGAGGCCCGCACCTTCGGCATGGAAGGCATGTTCCGCCAGCTCGGCATCTACTCCTCCGTGGGGCAGCTCTACACGCCCCAGGACAAGGACGAGATCATGTTCTACAAGGAGGACAAGAGCGGGCAGATCCTCGAGGAGGGCATCAACGAGGCCGGCGCCATGTCGTCCTGGATCGCCGCCGCCACTGCCTACAGCTCGCACGGCGTTAACGTGATCCCCTTCTACATCTATTACTCCATGTTCGGCTTCCAGCGCGTCGGCGACCTGGCCTGGGCGGCCGGCGACATGCACGCGCGCGGTTTCCTCATCGGCGGCACCGCCGGGCGCACCACCCTGGCCGGCGAGGGCCTGCAGCACGACGACGGTCACAGCCTGGTGCTCTCCAGCACCATCCCCAACTGCGTCAGCTACGACCCCACCTTCGCCTACGAGATGGCAGTGATCATCCATCACGGCATGGAACGCATGTTCGCCAGGCAGGACGACGTGTACTTCTACGTCACCGCGATGAACGAGAACTACACCCACCCGGCCATGCCCAAGGGCGTCGAGGAAGGCATCGTCAAGGGCCTGTACCTGTTGCAGAAGGGCGGCCGCAAGAAGAAGCGCGTGCAGCTCATGGGTTCCGGCACCATCCTGCGCGAGGTGATCGCCGCCGCCGAGCTGCTGGCCGACGACTGGGGCGTGGACGCCGACATCTGGAGCGCCCCCAGCTTCACCGAACTGGCCCGCGAGGCGCGCGACTGCGACCGCTGGAACCGCCTGCACCCCACGGAGACGCCGCGCGTGCCGTACGTGGCGCAGTGCCTGGCGGGACACAGCGGCCCGGTGATCGCTGCCACCGACTACATCCAGGCCTACCCGGACCAGATCCGCAAGTGGGTGCCGGGGCGCTACGAGGTGCTGGGCACCGACGGCTTCGGCCGCTCCGACACCCGCGCCCAGCTGCGCAAGCACTTCGAGGTGAACCGCCATCACGTGGTGGTGGCCGCCCTCAAGGCGCTGGCCGACGAGGGCGCCCTGCCCGCCGGCAAGGCGGCCGAGGCCATCGACAAGTACGGCATCGACGCGGACAAGATCAACCCGCTGTACGCCTGAGCGGGGGAGAGAAAAAACAATGAGCAAAGAGATACACGTACCCGATATCGGCGACTTCGACAGCGTCGAGGTGATCGAGGTGCTGGTGGCCCCCGGCGACACCATCGCCGCCGAGGACTCGCTGATCTCCGTGGAGTCCGACAAGGCCACCATGGAGATCCCCGCCCCCGAGGCCGGCGTGGTCCAGGAGGTCAAGGTAGCCGTCGGTGACAAGGTCTCCGAGGGCAGCCTGATCCTGCTGCTGGAACCGGCCGCCGAGGGGGCAGTGGCCGAGGCGGCGGGAGAGGACGCCGAGCCCGCGCCAGCCGCCGCCGAACAGGCCCCCGCCGCGCCGGCCCCGGCCGAGAGCGCCCGGATCGAGACCGCTCCCGCGCCGGCGCCCGCCCCCCGCGCCCACGTGCCGCCCACCGAGGGCAAGATCGACGAGGCCGGCTTCTCCCGCGCCCACGCCAGCCCCGCGGTGCGCAAGTTCGCCCGTGAACTGGGCGTGGATCTGGGGCGCGTGGAGGGCAGCGGGTCCAAGGGCCGCATCCTCAAGGAGGACGTCAAGGGCTTCGTCAAGCGCGCCCTGTCGCAGCCGGCCGCCGGCGGTGGTCTGGGCGTGGCGCCCATGCCGGAGATCGACTTCGGCCAGTGGGGCGAGGTGGAAACGAAGCCCCTGTCCAAGATCAACAAGCTCACCGGCCAGTTCCTGCACCGCAACTGGGTCACCATCCCCCACGTCACCCAGTTCGACGAGGCGGACATCACCGACCTGGAGACCTTCCGCAAGTCCATGGCCGCGGAGTACAAGGAGAAGGGCATCCGCATCACGCCGCTGGTGTTCCTGATGAAGGCTCTGGTCTCGGCGATGAAGGAATTTCCGCGCTTCAACGCCTCCCTGGACCCGGCCGGCGAGAACCTGATCCTCAAGCACTACTACAACATCGGCATCGCCGTGGACACCCCGGACGGCCTGGTGGTGCCGGTGGTGCGCGAGGTGGACCGCAAGTCGCTGGTGGAGCTGGCCGTGGAGCTGGGCGAGATCAGCGCCAAGGCGCGCGACAAGAAGCTCAAGCCGTCCGACATGCAGGGCGGCTGCATGACCATCTCCAGCCTCGGCGGCATCGGCGGCACCGCCTTCACGCCCATCGTCAACGCCCCCGAGGTGGCCATCCTCGGCGTCTCGCGTTCCAAGATGCAGCCGGTGTGGAACGGCGAGACCTTCGAGCCGCGCCTGATCCTGCCGCTGGCGCTGAGCTACGACCACCGGGTCATCGACGGCGCCGACGGCGCGCGCTTCACCGCCTTCCTCAGCCGCGTGTTGTCCGACACGCGCCGCCTCCTTCTGTGACGGGGAACCCGACATGAGCATCGAAGAAATCCAGGTTCCGGACATCGGCGACTTCGAGGCCGTGGACGTCATCGAGGTGCTGGTGGCCCCCGGCGACACCATCGCCGCCGAGGACTCGCTGATCTCCGTGGAATCCGACAAGGCCACCATGGAGATCCCCGCGCCCAAGGGCGGCACCGTGAAAGACGTACTGGTGAAGGTGGGGGACAAGGTCTCCGAGGGCACCCCGATCCTCACCCTGGCGGTGAGCGAGGGCGACGCCCCGGCCGAGGCGCCCGCCGAAGCCCCGGCCGCGACCGAGAAGCCCGCCAGCGCCCCGGCGCCCGCCGCCGCCCGCTTCGACGGCCCCGCCGACCTGCAGACCGAGGTGCTGGTGCTGGGCTCCGGCCCCGGCGGCTACACCGCCGCCTTCCGCGCCGCCGACCTGGGCAAGCAGGTGGTGCTGGTGGAGCGTTTCGATGCCATCGGCGGCGTCTGTCTCAACGTCGGCTGCATCCCCTCCAAGGCCCTGCTGCACACCGCGCAGGTGATCAACGAGGCCGCCGAGTTCGCCGACATCGGCGTGCGCTTCGGCGAGCCCCGGATCGACCTCGACAAGCTGCGCGGCTTCAAGGACGGCGTGGTGGGCAAGCTCACCGGCGGCCTCAAGGGCCTGGCCAGGCAGCGCAAGGTGCAGATCGTGCACGGCTACGGCCGCTTCACCTCGCCCAATACCGTCGAGGTGGAGGGTGCCGACGGCAACAAGACCGTGATCGGCTTCGACAACGCCATCATCGCCGCCGGCTCGCGGGTCACCAAGCTGCCCTTCATCCCCTGGGACGACCCCCGGGTGATGGACTCCACCGACGCCCTGGAACTGGCCGAGGTGCCCAAACGCCTGCTGGTGGTGGGCGGCGGCATCATCGGCCTGGAGATGGCCACGGTGTACGACGCCCTGGGCAGCCAGGTGTCGGTGGTGGAACTCTCCCCCGGCCTGATCCCCGGCGTGGACCGCGACGTGGTGCGCCCCCTGGAGCGGCGTATCAAGAAGCGCTACGAGAACATCTGGACCCGCACGAAGGTCACCGCCATCGAGCCGACCAAGAAGGGCCTCAAGTGCTCCTTCGAGGGCAAGGGGGCTCCCGAGAGCGATACCTTCGACCGCGTGCTGGTGGCCATCGGCCGCTCGCCCAACGGCCGGCTCATCGACGCCGACAAGGCCGGCGTGGCGGTGGACGAGCAGGGCTTCATCGCCGTGGACAAGCAACAGCGCACCAACGTGCCGCACATCTTCGCCATCGGCGACATCGTCGGTCAGCCCATGCTGGCCCACAAGGCCACCCACGAGGGCAAGGTGGCGGCGGAGGTGATCGCCGGCCTGAAGTCCTTCTTCGACGCGCGCACCATTCCCTCGGTGGCCTACACCGACCCCGAGGTGGCCTGGATGGGCAAGACCGAGGACCAGTGCAAGGCCGAGGGCATCGAATACACCAAGGGCGTGTTCCCCTGGGCCGCCAGCGGCCGCTCCCTGTCGCTGGGCCGTGACGAGGGCATGACCAAGGTGCTGTTCGACGCGGACCACCGCATCATCGGCGCCGCCATCACCGGCCCCAATGCCGGCGAGCTGATCGCCGAGGCGGTGCTGGCGCTGGAGATGGGCGCCGACGTGGAAGACATCGCCCTGACCATCCACCCGCACCCGACCCTGTCGGAGACCTTCAACTTCGCCGCCGAGGTGGCCGAGGGCACCTGCACCGACATCTACGCGCCGAAGCGCAATAGCTGACCGGGAAAGATCCAACGCAAAGGCGCGAAGACGCAAAGAACGCAAAGTTTTGTAGGTTGGGGTTCGCAGGCTCACCCCAACCTGCGGCAAATAAAACTTTTGCCACAGAAGCTCGGAGTACACACAGAGTTAACAAATATTTCTCTGTGTGCTCCGTGCCTCTGTGGCCAACAGAGATACCTGAACCTACGGATTCAGGTGATAGTCAACAGGCAATAATTATGTCGAAGATCAAAATCAACAAGGCCGTGCTCGCCTACTCCGGCGGGCTGGACACCTCCATCATCCTCAAGTGGCTGCAGGACGAATACGACTGCGAGGTGGTGACCTTCACCGCCGACATCGGCCAGGGCGAGGAGGTGGAGCCGGCGCGCGCCAAGGCCCAGGCGGCCGGGGTGAAGGAGATCTACATCGACGACCTGCGCGAGGAATTCGCCCGCGACTTCGTGTTCCCCATGTTCCGCGCCAACGCCGTCTACGAGGGCGAATACCTGCTCGGCACCTCCATCGCCCGCCCGCTGATCGCCAAGCGCCAGATCGAGATCGCCAACGAAACCGGTGCCGACGCCGTGTCCCACGGCGCCACCGGCAAGGGCAACGACCAGGTGCGCTTCGAGCTGGGCTACTACGCCCTCAAGCCCGACGTGCACGTCATCGCCCCCTGGCGCGAGTGGGACCTCAATTCCCGCGAGAAGCTGATGGCCTACGCCGAGGCCCACGGCATCCCGGTGGAGCAGAAGCGCGGCAAGAAGTCGCCCTATTCCATGGACGCCAACCTGCTGCACATCTCCTACGAGGGCGGCATCCTGGAAGACCCCTGGGCCGCCCCCGAGGAGACCATGTGGCGCTGGACCGTATCGCCGCAGGACGCCCCGGATCAGCCCGCCATCATCGAGCTGACCTACCGGCGCGGCGACATCGTCGCCATCGACGGCCAGGCGATGACGCCGGCACAGGTCATGGAGCACCTCAACCAGCTGGCCGGCGCCCACGGCATCGGCCGCGACGACATCGTCGAGAACCGCTACGTGGGCATGAAGTCGCGCGGCTGCTACGAGACCCCCGCCGGCACCGTGATGCTCAAGGCCCACCGCGCCATGGAGTCCCTGACCCTGGACCGCGAGGCCACCCACCTCAAGGACGAGCTGATGCCGCGCTACGCCAAGCTCATCTACAACGGTTTCTGGTGGAGCCCGGAGCGCGAGATGCTGCAGGCCCTCATCGACGCCTCCCAGGCCACCGTCAATGGCCGCGTGCGCCTCAAGTTGTACAAGGGCAACGTCATCGTCGAGGGCCGCGAGTCCGATACCGACAGCCTGTTCGATGCCAGCATCGCCACCTTCGAGGACGACGAGGGCGCCTACAACCAGCAGGATGCCGAGGGCTTCATCAAGCTCAATGCCCTGCGCCTGCGTATCGCGGCGGCGCGAAAGGCAAAATAATCAGTAACTATTCAGCTCACCACAGAGACACGGAGGCACAGAGAAAGGCTCCTCAGGTTCATGCCGGGAACGGAATGAAATGCAGAGGGCGCAAAGGAAATCCTTGCAGAAAACCTTTGCGCCCTTTGCGTTGGATATGGTGGTCCGGCCTCCGCTGCCAACGTCCCCTGATTCACCACAGAGACACGGCGTTCACGGAGAAATGAAATGCCCGGTCGTCGGGGCGGCCCACATCGCCACCCGGGGCATTGCCTCCCACTGATGTATTCTCTGTGTCCTCTGTGCCTCTGTGGTGAATAGATACAATCATCATTCCGCGCGCCATCTCCGCGCACTGCCTCCGCGAATGATCCTGGCGGGAACCCGGCCGGCCGGGTTTCTATTGCGCTGGCCGGTAACTGTGGCTATATTTCGGGGCGGACTCTAAACCTGTGGTTTCACTTTTGTGGGCCGCGGCCAGAGAATTTAGGATAATCCCTGCTTTAGGTGGTTTGATTGCAATCCCGACTTAACCTTGTCAAGGGAATCAATCAAAAGGACTTGTCGGATTTCGCCGCGGCACCAGGGGAGGGTATCGTCGCCCTCGATCCGGGCGGCTGTCTGCTGGACATGAACCCAGAGGCCGAGCGCATCCTCGGCTGGACGCTGGCCGAGCTGAAGGGCCGGGATTTCTTCGCCGAGACACACCTCAAGTTTACCGATATCCGCACCCTGGGCTCCGCGCCCTGTCCGGCGCTGAACAGCGTCAACTGTTCCCATCTCAACATCAATGCCCGCCTGCAACATCGCAACGGCGCGCAGCTGGACGTGAGTTTCATGCTCTCTCCCCTGTTCGATGCCGGTCGCGTGGTGGGCAAACTGTTCGTGTTCCGCGAACAGGGCGACGCGCACAGCGGCGCCGGTACCGGCACCGAGGCGGCGCTGGTGGCCGCCGCGGCCAGTCTCATCGTCCGGCTGGACGCCGAGGGCCAGGTGCAGTACTGCAACCATCCCGGCAACTGGCTGTTTGGCGACGAGCCCACCGCGGAATTCATCCCCGAGGCGGTCTTCACCCTGCTGCGCGAGTGTCCCAACCAGCTGGACCAGCAGACCCTGCTCCAGCGCCGCTGGAGCCGTCACGAGGGGCGCGAGGTTTGCGTGTCGTGGTCCGTGTCGGTGCTGCGCGACGCCGATGGCGCGGTGACGGGTGCGGTGTGCGTCGGCACCGATTGCACCGATCACGACCTCTACGAGAAGACCCAGCGCCAGCAGCGCCGCATGACGCGGGCGGTGTTCGAGCACATCAATGACGGCGTGATCGCGGTGGATGCCGAGGGGCGGGTGGAATACCTCAACCCGGTGGCCGAGAACCTCACCGGCTGGTCCTTCGAGGAGGCCGAGGGGCTGCCGCTGAAGGACATCTATCACGTGATCGATGAATTCACCCAGGAGGCCAAGGAAGACCCGGTGGCGCGCTGCCTGCGTGACCGCGCCTGCGACCAGGAACAGAGCACCGGCATGCTGCTGCGCCGCGGTGGGCTGGAGTTCTGCATTCAGGACATGGCCATGCCGGTGCGTGACATCCACGGCAACATCAACGGCGCGGTGGTGGTGTTCAGCGATATCTCCGAGCTGCGCGGGCTGGAGCGCTGGGTGGAATACGAGGCCAGTCACGACAGCCTCACCGGCCTCTTCAACCGCCGCCAGTTCGAAGCGCGCCTGCAGGAGGCGCTGGACAGCGTCTGTGACGACGAGCGCCAGCACGCCCTGTTCTACCTCGACCTGGATCATTTCCAGGTGATCAACGACAGCTATGGCCATGTGGCGGGAGACCGGTTGCTGAAAGAGCTGTCGCGGGAGCTCAAGACCAAGCTGGGGGAGGGCGCCTGCCTGGCGCGACTGGGCGACGACGAGTTCGGCATCCTGCTCGAGAACATCTCTACCGAGGCGGCCCGGCGGCAGGCGCGCGAACTGTGCAAGCTGGTGCGCGCCTATCGATTCCTGTGGGAAGACAAGCCCTTCGAGATCGGCGCCAGCATCGGCCTGGTGCCGATCACCTCGTGTTGGCGCGACGTGGGCGAGCTGATGCGCATGGCGGATTCCGCCTGTTACGTGGCCCGGGAGCGGGGCGGCAACCGCGTGCACGTCTACCAGGCGGGCGACGCGGCGCTGGCGCAGCGCAAGGGCGAGATGCAGTGGATACCGATCGTGCGCCTGGCCCTGCTGGAGGACAATTTCCGCCTCTATTGCCAGAACATCGTGCCGCTGGCCGGCGACGCCAATGCCCCGGCGCACTTCGAGGTGTTGCTGCGCATGGTCAACACGGAAGACGAGATCGTGCGCCCGGCGGCCTTCATCGCCGCCGCCGAGCGCTATCACCTGATGCCGGAGATCGACCGCTGGGTGATCGCCAATACCCTGCGCCTGCTCGGCGAGCGACGCCAGCGTGGCGATGACAACAGCCTGTTCTCCATCAACATCTCCGGCCAGTCCCTGGACGACGAGGATTTCCTCGGCTTCGTCGTCGACCAGCTGCACTTCAGCGACGTGCCGCCGGAGAACATCTGTTTCGAGATCACCGAGACCGCCGCGGCCTCGAACCTGATCATTGCGCAGCGCTTCATCGCCATCCTGCGTGGCATGGGCTGCCGTTTTGCGCTGGACGATTTCGGTCGCGGCATCTCATCCTTTGCCTACCTGAAGAACCTCAAGGTCGACTATCTCAAGATAGACGGCATGTTCGTCAAGGATCTGGCCGAGGACGAGGTGGGGCATGCCATGGTGGAGTCCATCAACAACATCGGCCACACCATGGGCGTGCAGACCATTGCCGAATTCGTCGAGACCCAGGCGGTGCTGGAAAAGCTGGTGGCGCTGGGCGTGGACCACGTACAGGGCTATCAACTGGGCCGGCCGCGGCCGCTGGCGCCCATGTTTCGTACCCCTGCGTAAGTGACTGCCGTCTCGCGTAGGAGCGGCCCATGCCCGCGATAGACTTTGGCTTGTGACACCGCTCCGCGGTGTCACACATCCTGTGGCGCTCGGCGCCACACCA
The DNA here is from genome assembly GCA_026982475.1 of Chromatiales bacterium. Lineage (GTDB taxonomy): Bacteria > Pseudomonadota > Gammaproteobacteria > SZUA-152 > SZUA-152 > DRQN01. Next base: position 195 of record JALSHB010000099.1, on the reverse strand, counting down.
CCCGCGGCGGCATGAGCCGGCATTTTGCCTTGCACCGCGGCGCGGAGCGACGAGAAATGACGTGTTCTACCCTGTGGGAGATTCTATGTTCTCACACAACCTCCTGCATGAAACTTTGGTTGATATTCGGACTGATTCTTGAGCAAGGCAAAAGCCACGCGAGCAAGCTTTCTGGCCAGAATCACCAAAGCCTGG
>JALSHB010000098.1 GCA_026982475.1 Chromatiales bacterium | reverse complement strand
TTCCGCCTGCTGGAGGAATCCGAATGGCAATTGCAGAAGATCGCCGCCCGCCTGCGCCGCTCCTCGCGTTTCGAGCCCCTGCTGCACGTCGCCTGGCGCCAGCCGACCCATGACCGACCGCACGCCCGCCCGGTACTGCTGTACGACGGCATGGACAAGCCCCTGAGTCGCGAGGAGCTGTCGGCCATGGCGGCGCCGGACGCCGGCGATGGCATCGACCCAGGCATCGACCCAGGCATCGACCCAGGCATCGACCCAGGAGACAGCAACGAGACCCAGGACACCTTCGCCGACCCCGTCTACGCCACCGCGGAAGACGCCCGCATCGGCCCGCCCAATCCCCGCCTCATCGGCACGGTCAAGCTGAGCGTCGCCCGTTACCTGCACCTCGCCACGGATCTCGTCTACCGCCTTCCCGTCACCCAGCAGGCCGCCGTGCCGGTGCCGGACTTCGACCTCTGGTACGACCGCCCCTATCCCACCCTGCGCGAGCCCCAGGGCCCTGCCTACCGCCTGGAGGAATGGCAGGCGATTCGCGGCTTCCGCCTGCGCGAATCCCGCCGCATGCGCTCACGGGTGCTGCACTACCTCGACCACCCCCTGTTCGGCCTGGTGGTGCTGGTCACGCCGGTGGAACTGCCGCAGGCCGATGACCAGGATGGAGGCGTGACGAGCGGGCAATAGCGTTATACCTGAATCCGTGAGTTCAGGGCGGATGAAGCGTGCAACGGCTTGATTCGTATCGCGTAATGAAAAATCGAGGGAATAGCGGGGACTATTGCCGAGATTTTTCATATAGCGAGACGGATCAATGCGTTGGGCGATTCGCCGTCATGAACTCACGGATTCAGGTTATAGGTACAGATGGCAGGCTGCATCCGACCTGAACCTGCGGATTCAGGTCCGAACCCACCTCAAGGAGAAACCAGACCATGACCCACCCCATCATCGAGGACCTTCTCTGGCGACACACGAGCAAGAAATACGACCCCACGCGCCGGGTTTCGGAACAGGATCTTGCGACGCTGTTCGAGGCCATGCGCCTCACCGCCTCCTCCATCAACGCCCAGCCCTGGCGCTTCGTGGTCATCGAAAGCCGGGAGGCGCGCGAGCGCATGAGCCGCACCTTCGGCGACAAGTTCCCCAACAACCAGCCGCACGTCTTCGACGCCTCGCAGTTCATCCTGCTCGCCCACAATCCGCGTTACACGCGCGACGACTATGCAAAGGTCGTCGACCAGCAGATCGCGGACGGACGGCTCGACCCGGAAAATCGCCAGGCGGCGTTCCGGAGTTTCGTGTTTGCCGAGATGAATACCGATGAAAACGGCGACACGAGCTGCTGGACGAGGGCGCAGACCTACATCGCCCTGGGCAACGCCCTGCACACCCTGGCGCGGCTCAGGATCGACGCCACGCCCATCGAAGGCATCGACACCGAGCGGGTGAACGAGGAATTCCGCAAGGAGCTGGCCGGCTACCGGTGCGAGGTGGCGCTGGCGATCGGCTATTCACACCCACAAGACGATTACAACGCCAGGCTGCCCAAGTCCCGGCTCGCGATGGCGCGCATCCTGCTGCGCATCTGAGCATGCGGGCCGCGGGAAGCAACGAACCCCGGCAGAACCCCGAAACAGCCTCCGGCGCCGGCGTGGGGGGCTCACCTGAATCCGCAGGTGCAGGTATCAGTCATCGCCGCCGGCCGTGCCCGGCCGCCGCCCGCCCAGCAGCAGAAAACCCAGCAACAGCACACCGATGGCGACGCCGATGGGCAGGGCCAGGCCCCGTTCACCCTCGGCGGGCCGTGACAGCACCAGCCAGTACCAGGGCGTACGGGTATTGCGGTACAGGCCCTCGCCGTTGCTGCCGTCCCAGTTGGCGAAGGAGACGGGAATCAGCAGGCCCTCGTCGAAATTGACGTCGCGGCTGTTGGAGGCCGCGCGCGGGTGTTTCATCAGCACCCGCCAGCGGCCCTTTTCCCAGCGCCCGTAGGCCGTCAGGGAGTGATCGTTCTTGCGCAGGGTGAGTCGCTGATCCGCGCCGATGGCGTCCAGCAGCAGCTGGCTGGCGGGCTGTGGCGGCTCGATGCTGCCGGCGTTCCAGTACCACAGGGTGGTGGGGTTGGTGTCGTTGCCATGCCGATAGCGGGGTGTAAGCACCAGCGGACCCGGCTCCACGGCGTCGATGCGCGGGAAGCGGATGGCCAGGGCGTCCGGATTGAGGCGGTAGCGCTGGTCCTGCACCCGCATCGAGACCTTTTCGCCGGGACGGCTGTCGGTGCGGTCGTTGACCTCCAGCAGGAAGGCGATGTCCTTGTCGTTGTACAACGCCCGCACCGTCACGGCGTCATTGAGTGGCGTGGTCAGGTGATCCTGCTTGATGATGCTCGGCGACAGCCGCAGGGTCACGGCCGGAACGTCCTCCCAGGCGGCGGCATCCAGTTCCTCGGGCAATGGGCCGTTGATGCGCAGGGCCTGGATCAGCGGCCTGTCGCCGGGCGGCACGCTCTTCTGGCGCAGGCTGTAGACGTAGTTGGCCACGTCCCAGCGTTCCCCGAGGCTGAGGGGATCGCGGTTGAACGGCTCGACGGAACGATGGGCCGGCATGGGGGTGCCCGGCAGGCCGATGGACAGGCGCGTGTAGATATTGCGGATGGTCTGCTCGCGGCTCTGCGGCTCGGGGCCCTCGGCCTGGGTCACGCGCCAGGTCCAGGGCTTGGTGAGATCGCGCGGCCAGATGCGGTTGTCCCAGTCGTCTTCCAGGCGGCTCTTGCCGGAGGTGATGTTGCCGCGCCCCTCGGGGCCGTGACACTTGATGCAGATCTTGTCGAAGGCGACCTTGCCGCGGACGATGGAGCCCTCGCTGTAGGGTATCTGTCCGTCGACGGGCTCGACCTCGGCGATCTGCTTGAAGTCCGTCTTCAAATAACGGCCATCCGCATCGAAGTCGGCCTCATCGGCATCCTCCGGCGCCCAGGCGGCGGTGATGTCGAAGCCCTTGATGACCGGGATCAGGCTGTCGATCTGCGCCGCGCTGAGCAGTCCGCCCCAAGCGGGCATGCCGCTTGCGGTGAGGCCGTGTTCGATGGTGCGGCGCAGGTCGCTGTCGCGCGGCAGCAGGGTCCCCGGCGAGGTCTTGTACTTGAACAGGGCGAGG
>JALSHB010000097.1 GCA_026982475.1 Chromatiales bacterium | reverse complement strand
CGGCGCGCGCATGCCAGCCTTCGCCTATGGGCGCGCCGTCCTTGACCAGCACGCAGCCGACGCGGGGATTGGGGTCGGTGGTGTAGAGGCCGCGTGCCGCCAGTTGCAGGGCGCGGGCCATGTGGCGTGTGTCGCTTGCCTGACTCATGAGGGTGGGACGCGGCCTCAGCCGCGCGGCGTCTTTTTGCCCGCCCCTTCCCTGCCGGGGACGGGGGCGTCCTCATCGAGGAGGGGGATCTGGTTGCGCCTTTCTTCCGGGCTGGGCTGCTTCTCCAGGCGCTCGATCTCTTCGCGGAAGGCGTTGACGTCCTCGAAGCTGCGGTACACGGAGGCGAAACGCACGTAGGCCACCTGGTCGAGGTCACGCAGTTCGTCCATCACCCATTCGCCGAGGGTGCGCGAGGGCACTTCGCGGTCGCCAGTGACGCGCAGGCGTTTCTTGATGCGGCCGATGGCGGATTCGATGTCTTCCGAGCTGACCGGGCGTTTTTCCAGGGCGCGGGTGAAGCCGGCGCGCAGTTTGTCCTCGTTGAAGGGTTCGCGGCGGCCATCGTTTTTCACCAGCTTGGGCATTACCAGTTCGGCGGTCTCGAAGGTGGTGAAGCGTTCGCTGCAGGTCAGGCATTCGCGTCGCCGGCGCACCACGTAGCCTTCGTTGGCGAGACGCGAGTCGATGACCTTGGTGTCGTCTGCATCGCAGAAGGGACAGTGCATGGCGGCTTAACCTGGCGTGGCTGAAGGGATGTTCACCACAGAGACGCGGAGCACACAGAGAAAGACATTGTTTCTCGCCAAGGCGCAGAGACGCCGTTGAATATTCCTTTGCGTGCTGCGCGCCTTGGCGAGAGTCTATTTTGTTTTGTTGGAAACTCCGTGAACACCGTGTCTCTGTGGTGAATCAGTTTTGATAAAACTCAGGCATACACCGGAAAGCGCTGGCACAGGGCCAGCACCTCGGCCTTGACGCGCGCGATGGTGGCGGCGTCTTCCACGTCGTCCATCACGTCGGCGATCCAGCCGGCGAGCTGTTTCGCTTCTTCTTCCCGGAAGCCGCGGGTGGTCATGGCCGGGGTGCCGATGCGGATGCCGCTGGTGACGAAGGGCGATTGCGGGTCGTTGGGCACCGAGTTCTTGTTGACCGTGATGTTGGCAGCGCCAAGGGCGGCGTCGGCGGCCTTGCCGGTGATGCCTTTTTCGATCAGGTCGACCAGGAACAGGTGGTTGTCGGTGCCGCCGGAGACGATGTTGTAACCACGTGCCTGCAGGGTGCTCGCCATCACGCGGGCGTTCTTCACCACCTGCTGCTGGTAGCTCTTGAATTCGGGCTCCAGGGCCTCCTTGAAGGCCACGGCCTTGCCGGCGATGACGTGCATCAGGGGACCGCCCTGGGTGCCGGGAAACACCGCCGAGTTGAGTTTCTTCTCGATCTCGGCGTTGGCGCGGGCCAGGATCAGGCCGCCACGCGGGCCGCGCAGGGTCTTGTGGGTGGTGGTGGTGGTGACGTCGGCGATGGCCACCGGGTTGGGGTACTCGCCGGCGGCGACGAGGCCGGCGACGTGGGCCATGTCCACCATAAGATACGCGCCCACGCTGTCGGCGATGTCGCGGAAGCGCTGCCAGTCCACCACCCGCGAATAGGCGGAGAAGCCGGCCACGATCATCTTCGGCTGGTGTTCCTTCGCCAGCGCCTCGACCTGGGCGTAGTCGATCTCGCCAGTGCCTTCATCGAGGCCGTACTGGATGGCGTTGTAGAGCTTGCCGGAGGCGCTCACCCTGGAGCCATGGGTAAGATGGCCGCCGTGGGCCAGGCTCATGCCGAGGATGGTGTCGCCGGCCTGCAATAACGCCAGATAGACGGCGGCGTTGGCCTGCGAGCCGGAATGCGGCTGCACGTTGGCGTAGTCGGCGCCGAACAGCTGCTTGGCGCGGTCGATGGCCAGCTGCTCGGCGACATCGACGTATTCGCAGCCGCCATAGTAGCGCTTGCCGGGATAGCCTTCGGCATATTTGTTGGTGAGCACCGTACCCTGGGCCTGCATCACCCGCGGGCTGGTGTAGTTCTCGGAGGCGATCAGTTCGATGTGTTCTTCCTGGCGCACTTCTTCCTTCTGGATCACGTCCCACAGGGCGGGGTCGAAATCGGCGATGTTCATGGTCTTGTGAAACATGTTTGCTCCTGAAAATTCTCGAAATTCGTTACGGACGGTCGTCGATCTCGGCGCCTTCCTTCTCCACCACCACCGGCATCAGGTCGGCCTTGCTGATACCCAGCATCAGGGCGCTGGAACTGGCGACGTAAATGGAGGAATAGGTGCCGACCAGCACGCCGACCAGCAGCGCGGTGGCAAAACCGTGGATCAGCTCACCGCCGAAGACGAACAGCGCGGCCAGCACCAGCAGGGTGGTGAAGGAGGTGATCACGGTGCGCGACAGGGTCTGGTTCAGGGACACGTTGATGACCTCTTCGCTCGTACCCTTACGCATCTTGCGAAAGTTTTCACGAATGCGGTCGAAGACCACGATGGTGTCGTTGAGCGAGTAGCCGATGACCGCCAGGATCGCCGCCAGCACGGTGAGGTCGAAGTCGAGTTGGAACAGGGAAAACACGCCGAGGGTGATCACCACGTCGTGCACCAAGGCCAGAACTGAGCCCACGGCAAGGCGATATTCGAAACGGAAACCGACGTAGATGAGGATGCAGATCAGCGCATAGATCATCGCCAGGCCACCGTCGTTGGCCAGTTCATCGCCCACCTGCGGGCCGACGAACTCGACGCGGCGCATGTCGATCTTGCCGTCTTCGTGCGCCTTGAGCAGATCCATCACGCGGTTGCTGATATCGGCGTTGCTCTGGTCTTCATGCGGCGCGATGCGGATCAGGATGTCGCTGGCGGTGCCGAAATGTTGCACCACCGCCTCCTTGAAGCCCTCCTTTTCGAGGACGCCGCGCACCTCTTTGAGATCCACCGGGTGTTCGTAGCCCAGTTCGATCAGGGTGCCGCCGGTGAAGTCCAGGCCGAAGTTCAGGCCCTTGGTGAGCAGCGCGCCGACGGAGATCAGCAGCAACACGGCGGAGAAGGCAATCGCCAGCTTGCGCTTGCCCATGAAATCGAAATTGGTACCGCTCTTGAACAGTTGCATGGTTGTGCCCCGGAACCTAAATGGAAAGCTTGTCGATACGGCGACCGCCGTATACAAGATTGATCACCGCGCGGGTGCCCATGATGGCGGTGAACATGGAGGTAATGATGCCGATGGACAGGGTAATGGCGAAACCCTTGATGGGCCCGGTGCCGAAGCCGAACAGGATCACCGCCGCGATCAGGGTGGTGATGTTGGCGTCGGCGATGGTGGTGAAGGCCTTTTCGTAACCGGCATTGATCGCTGCCTGCGGGCTGATGCCGTTACGCAGCTCCTCGCGGATGCGCTCGAAGATCAACACGTTGGCGTCCACCGCCATGCCCACCGTGAGCACGATGCCGGCGATGCCTGGCAGGGTCAGGGTGGCCTGCAACATGGACAGCACGGCGACGATCACCACCAGGTTCAGGGCCAGCGCCAGGTTGGCCACCAGGCCGAAGCCGCGGTACCAGAAGGCCATGAACAGCAGTACCAGTACGAAACCGATGATCACCGACTGGAAACCCTTGTCGATGTTTTCCTGACCGAGGCTGGGGCCAATGGTGCGTTCCTCGACGATCTCGATGGGCGCGGCCAGGGCGCCGGCGCGCAGCAGCAGCGCCAGGTCATGGGCTTCGTTGGTGCTGTCGAGGCCGGTGATCTGGAAACGCTTGGAGAGCTGTTCCTGGATGCGCGCGACATTGATCACCTCTTCCACCGTGTAGCGCGTCTTCACCGGCTTGCCGTCGACCATGCGCGTCTCGGTCTTGTTCTCGATGAACACCACCGCCATCAGTTTCTTCACGTTCTCGCCGGTGACCTTGCTGAAGATGCTGGCGCCCTTGCCATCGAGGGTGATGAAGACGGCCGGGCCGCCACTCTGCTGATCGATGCCGGAGGAGGCGTCGATGATGTAGTCGCCGGTCAGCATCACGCGGTTCTTCAGCAGCACATAGCCGCCCTCGCGCTTGGGATACAGCTTGAGCCCCGGCGGCACGCGGCCACGCAGGGCCTCCTCCACGTCATGGGTCTCGTCGGCGAGGCGGAACTCCAGGGTCGCGGTGGCACCGAGGATCTCCTTGGCGCGGGCGGTGTCCTGCACGCCGGGCAGCTGCACCACGATGCGGTTCTCGCCCTGCTGCTGGATCACCGGCTCGGCCACGCCCAGCTCGTTGACGCGGTTGCGCAGGGTGGTGATGTTCTGCTTCAGCGCCAGTTTGCGCACCTCGCGGCGTTCCTTGTCATCCAGCCCCGCCAGCAGGTAGTAACCATCGGCGCGGTCCTCGTCCTTCAGTTCCAGGTCCGGGTATTCCCTTTCAATCAACTCCTCGGCCTGGTCGCGTGCCGCGGCGGACTTGAACTTGATCTCCACGCCGCTGCGCGCCAGACCTTCGCTGTCGACATCTTCGTTGCTGTATCGGGTAACGCGCGCATAGCGCACCTTGTTCTCGCGCAGCAGGCTGCGGAAGTCGCCGATGTAGCGTTCCTCGGCCTGCCTCACCGCCGCGTCCACGTCCACCTCCATCAGGAAGTGCACGCCACCGCGCAGGTCGAGGCCCAGGTACATGGGCGCGGCGCCCAGCGACACCAGCCAATCCGGGGTGCGCGGGGCGAGATTCAGGGCCACCACGTAGCCGCGGCCCAACCCCTTCTTCACCACCTCCTTGGCCGCCAGCTGGGCCTCGGTATCAGGAAAACGCACCAGCAGCTGGCCATCGGCCAGGCCAATGTTTTGGTAGCGGATACCGGCCTCCGCGAGCAGCTTCCGCACCTTTTCCTGGGTGCTCATGTCGACCTCCGCACCGCGGGTCGAGGTCACCTGCAGGGCAGGATCCTCACCGTAGAGATTGGGCAGGGCGTACACCGTGCTCACCACCAGCACGAGGATGACGAGCAGATACTTCCAGGCAGGGTATTGATTCACGAGGGCCGACTCCGTGGAAAGGGTGATTCAGGCAGACGAGACGAGTCTGACTCAGGCGGACTTGATGGTGCCCTTGGGAACCAGGGTGGAGACGGCCTGGCGCTGCACCTTGACCTCAACGCCGTCGGCGATCTGCACCGTGAGGAAGCTGTCGTCCACCTCGGTGATCTTGCCCAGCAGGCCTCCCTGGGTGACGATCTCGTCGCCCTTGGCCAGGGCCGCCACCATGTTCTTGTGCTCCTTGGCGCGCTTGGCCTGGGGGCGGATCAGCATGAAATAGAACAGCACGAAGATCAGCACCAGGGGCAGCAGGCCCATCAGACTGCCCTCGGCGGAACCCGCGGGTGCGGCGGCGGCCCCTTCGGCCAATGCATCAGAGATAAAAAAGCTCATACCGTTACCTTTTCCTTTGATTGATCAATAAATGAATTCGTTAGTCGCCGGGCGCGGCGAATAATTCCATCGCAAAGCCCCGGTGGGAAAAGCGCGCATTATGCCACAACCGATGGCCTATGGCGCACGCCGGGCGTAGAACTCGGCGACGAAGGCGTCGAGGCACTCGTCGGCGATGGCGGCGCGCAGGCCCTGCATCAATTCCTGGTAGTAATAGAGGTTGTGGATGGTGTTGAGGCGCGCGCCGAGGATCTCGTGGGTCTTGTCCAGGTGGCGCAGGTAGCTGCGGCTGTAATTGCGGCAGGTGTAGCAGCCGCAGTCCTCGTCCAGCGGCCGGGTGTCGCGCTCGTGACAGGCGTTGCGGATCTTCAGGTCGCCATGGCGGGTGAACAGGTGGCCGTTGCGGGCGTTGCGGGTGGGCAGCACGCAGTCGAACATGTCGATGCCGCGCCGCACCGCCTCGACCAGGTCTTCCGGCTTGCCCACCCCCATCAGGTAGCGCGGCCGCTCGGCGGGCAGCCGCGGGGTGGTGTGGTCCAGCACCCGCAGCATGTCCTCCTTGGGCTCGCCCACCGAGAGGCCGCCGATGGCATAGCCGTCGAAGTCGATCTCCCGCAGGCCGGCCGCGGACTCGGCGCGCAGGGCCTCGAACATGCCGCCCTGGACGATGCCGAACAGGGCACTGGGATTGTCGCCATGGGCCTCTTTTGAACGTTGCGCCCAACGCAGGGAGAGCTGCATGGACTCGCGCGTCTGGTGCTCGTCGGCCGGATAGGGGGTGCACTCGTCGAAGCACATGACGATGTCCGAGCCCAGCGCGCGCTGCACCGCCATGGATTCCTCGGGACCGAGGAATACCTTGTCGCCGTTGACCGGCGAGCGGAAGGTGACACCTTCTTCCGTGATCTTGCGCAGGTCACCGAGGCTGAACACCTGAAAGCCGCCGGAATCGGTGAGGATGGGCCGCTCCCAGTGCATGAACCCGTGCAGGTCGCCATGGGCCCGGATCACCTCGGTGCCCGGGCGCAGCATCAGGTGAAAGGTGTTGCCGAGGACGATCTCCGCGCCCAGGCCCACCAGCTCCTCCGGCGTCATCGCCTTCACCGTGCCGTAGGTGCCTACTGGCATGAAGGCCGGCGTCTCCACGGTGCCGCGGGCGAAGGTGAGACGGCCGCGGCGGGCGGCGCCGTCGCTGTGCAGAAGTTCGAATCTCATTGGGGAATCACTTTTTTCAACGCAAAGGCGCAAAGACGCGAAGAGCGCAAAGTCTCAAGAGTGTTTCTTTTCGTCATTCCGGCGAAAGCCCGGGACCCGTGCAAGGAGCAGGCGCCGGCACACACAAAAAGCCGGGCACCGTCCCCATTATTCCGATATTTTTCTTTGCGTCCTTTGCGTCTTCGCGCCTTTGCGTTGAATCCTTTCCCGCACTTACTCCATATTGTCCAGGATCGCGCCCTTGACGGCATCCATGGTGGCCTCGACGGTGACCATCACGCCGCTGTTCTCGCACTGGCGGATGGCGGTCTCGGGGTCCTTGAGGCCGTTGCCGGTGAGGGTGCAGACGATCTTCGAGCCTTCGGGGATCTTGCCGGACTTGATGTCGCGCATGGCCCCGGCCAGGGAGGTGGCGGAGGCCGGTTCGCAGAACACGCCCTCCTTCTCGGTGAGCTGCTTCTGCGCGGCGAGGATCTCCTCGTCGCTGCATTCATCGAACCAGCCCTCGGACTCCTCGCGCACCTTCCAGGCCTTGTCCCAGCTCTGCGGGTGGCCGATGCGGATGGCGGTGGCCACGGTCTCGGGATTGTCCACCATGTGGCCGCGCAGGAAGGGCGCCGAGCCGCTGGCCTGGTAGCCCACCATGCGCGGGCGATTGTTGACGATGCCGTTCTCGTGATACTCGCTGTAACCCATCCAGTGCGCGGTGATGTTGCCGGCATTGCCCACCGGCAGGCAGTGGTAGTCGGGGGCCGCGCCCAGTTCCTCGACGATCTCGAAGGCGGCGGTCTTCTGCCCCTGCAGACGGTAGGGGTTGATGGAGTTGACGATGGTCACGGGGGCGTGGGCGGCGACGTCCTTGACGATCTGCATGCCGGCGTCGAAGTTGCCCTTGATCTGGATCACCACCGCGCCGTGGATCATGGCCTGGGCCAGCTTGCCCATGGCAATCTTGCCCTCGGGGATCAGCACGAAGGCGGCGATGCCGGCGCGCGCCGCATAGGCGGCGGCGGCCGCCGAGGTGTTGCCGGTGGAGGCGCAGATGATGGCCTTGCTGCCCTCCTCCACCGCCTTGGTCACCGCCATGGTCATGCCGCGGTCCTTGAAGGAGCCGGTGGGATTGAGGCCCTCGTACTTGACGTAGATGTCCACGTCACGGCCCAGGGTGGCGGGGATGTTGTTGAGACGGATCAGCGGCGTGTTGCCCTCGCCGAGGCTGATCACCCGGGTGTCGTCGTGCACCGGCAGGCGGTCGCGGTACTTGTCGATGAGGCCGGTGTAGCGGTTGCGGAATGGCATGATTATCAACTCTCTTCTGTCTGTAGGTTGGGGGGTGAGGAACGAACCCCAACATCGGTGCTGCCGGATGGCTTGATCGTTGGGGTTCGCTGCGCTCACCCCAAGCTACATTCCGGGTTTCAATCGGCGTCCAGGGTCTCCAGGCGAATGCGCATGATCTCGCCGTCGATACTGTCCAGCGCCTCGATGGCGCCGATGGCATAGTCCATCTTCGCTTCCTGCACGCGGTGGGTGAGGATGATGACCGTCGCCTCGCTGTCGCCCACCGGCTCCTTCTGCAGGATGGCCTCGATGCTGATGCCGCTGTCACCGAGGATGCGGGTGACGTCGGCCAGCACGCCGGGGCGGTCGATGGCCTGCAGGCGCAGGTAATAGGCCGTCTCGATCTCGGCCATGGGCAGGATCGGCAGGTCGCTCAGGGCGTCCGGCTGGAAGGCCAGGTGCGGCACGCGGTTCTCCGGGTCGGCGGTGAGGGTGCGGGTGACGTCCACCAGGTCCGCCACCACCGCCGAGGCGGTGGGCTCGGCGCCGGCGCCGGCGCCGTAGTACAGGGTCGGACCGACTGCATCGCCCTTCACCAGCACCGCGTTCATCACCCCGTCGACGTTGGCGATCAGGCGCCGCTCGGGAATCAGGGTGGGGTGTACGCGCAGCTCCACGCCGGCCTCGGTGCGCCGCGCCACGCCCAGGTGCTTGATGCGGTAGCCCAGCTCCTCGGCGTAGTGCACGTCCTCGCGGGTGATGTTGGAGATGCCCTCGGTGAAACAGGCCTCGAACTGCAAGGGGATGCCGAAGGCGATGGAGGCGAGGATGGTCAGCTTGTGGGCGGCGTCGATGCCCTCCACGTCGAAGGTGGGGTCGGCCTCGGCATAGCCCAGGGCCTGCGCCTCGGCCAGCACCTCGGCGAAATCGCGGCCCTTGGCCGCTCCCGGCGTCCCGCCTCCCGCGGCACTCGCACTTCCCTGTGCGGCGTCGCGCATCTCGGTGAGGATGAAGTTGCCGGTGCCGTTGATGATGCCCGCCAGCCATTCGACGCGATTGGCGGCCAGCCCCTCGCGTACCGCCTTGATGACCGGGATGCCGCCGGCCACCGCCGCCTCGAAGGCCACCATCACGCCCTTCGCCTGGGCGCGTTCGAAGATCTCGTTGCCGTGCTTGGCGATCAGGGCCTTGTTGGCGGTGACCACGTGCTTGCCGTTGTCGATGGCCGCCAGCACCAGCTCGCGGGCCAGGCCGTCGCCGCCGATCAGTTCGACGACGATCTGCACCTCGGCATCGTTGACCACCGCGAAGGGATCGGTGGTCAGGGTGATGCCGCTGGTGTCGCAGATGCGTTCCTTGTCGAGATCACGGGTAGCGGCGTGGCTGATCACCACCCCACGCCCGGCGCGGCGCGCGATCTCCCCGGCGTTGCGCTTGAGTACGTTCACGGTACCGCCGCCGACGGTGCCCAGCCCCAACAGTCCAACCTTTACTGGTTCCAACGCTGTTCCCCTGTCATCTGTTTCGTTTCAAAAATCCAACGCAAAGGCGCGAAGACCGCAAAGCGACTTTCACCTTCGCCCTGTAGGAGCGCCTTCAGGCGCGAAAATACGGCCAAGAGCGGCAGATAATTCGCGCCTGAAGGCGCTCCTACAGGCGAATCCCATCGTTTTTCCTCGCACGCTTTGCGTCTTTGCGTTGAAGAAATCCTACTTTCCCGCCCCCGCATCGGCGCGAAACATGTCGCGGATGCCGCGCAGCGCCTGGCGGGTGCGGTGTTCGTTCTCGATCAGGCCGAAGCGCACGTGGTCGTCGCCGTATTCGCCAAAACCGACGCCGGGCGATACCGCCACGCGCGCCTCCTGCAGCAGTTTCTTGCTGAACTCCAGCGAGCCGAGATGCCGGTACTGTTCCGGGATCGGCGCCCACACGAACATGGTCGCCTTGGGCTTCTCCACCTCCCAGCCCAGGGCGTTGAGGCCGTCGCAGAGCACATCGCGGCGGCTGCGGTACATGTCGGCGATCTCCTGCACGCACGCCTGCGGACCCTCCAGGGCGTGGATGGCGGCCACCTGGATGGGCGTGAACATGCCATAGTCGAGATAGGATTTCATGCGCGCCAGGGCCGCCACCAGGGTCGGGTTGCCGACCATGAAGCCCACCCGCCAGCCGGGCATGTTGTAGCTCTTGGAGAGAGTGAAGAACTCCACCGCCACCTCCTTGGCCCCCGCCACCTCGAGGATGGAGGGCGGCTTGTAGCCGTCGAAGACGATGTCGGCATAGGCGATGTCGTGCACCACCCAGATCTCGTGTTCCTTGGCGATCGCCACCACCTTCTCGAAGAACTCCAGCTCCACGCACTGGGTGGTGGGGTTGCCGGGAAAGTTCAGCACCAGCATCTTGGGCTTGGGCCAGGTGTCCTTGATGGCCTTCTCCAGCTCGGAGAAGAAATCGCCGTCCGGCACCAGCGGCACGTGGCGGATGTCCGCGCCGGCGATGACGAAGCCGTAGGGGTGGATGGGATAGGAGGGATTGGGCACCAGCACCGCATCGCCCGGGCCCACGGTGGCCATGGCCAGGTGCGCCAGGCCCTCCTTGGAGCCGATGGTGACGATGGCCTCGGACTCCGGGTCCAGCGCCACGTCGTAGCGGTCCTTGTACCAGTTGCAGATGGCGCGGCGCAGGCGCGGGATGCCCTTGGAGACCGAATAGCGATGGGTGTTGCCGCGCCGCGACACCTCCACCAGCTTGTCGACGATGTGCTGCGGGGTGGGCTGATCCGGGTTGCCCATGCCGAAATCGACGATATCCTCGCCGCGCGCGCGCGCCTTCGCCTTCAAGTCGTTTACAATATTGAAAACGTAGGGGGGCAGGCGTTTTATTCTCGGGAATTCGTCAAACATGCGTAGAAAGCCAACAATCCGGTGCGCAAAAAAGGCGCAAAGTATACCGCACCCGCCCACCCCTTGACCATGACGCCGCGCCCGCGCCCACAACCCGAGGAAACCCCATGAAATTCAATCAGGAACGCGATTTTACCTCGCACACCATCCGCGCCTACAGCCCGGGTACGATCAGCATCACCCTGCCGGCCGACCTGGAGGCCGACACCCCAAAACCGGTGGAGGTGAAAACCCTTGACCGCAGCTGCATCGTAAGCCCCAAGCAGCTCATCGAAGACTGGGCGCCCAACAGCCTTGGCGACCTGCTCGCCGAGCATCTGCGCGAGATCCTCGCCCTGGAGCCGGAAGTGGTGCTGCTGGGAACGGGGGCCACCCTGGACTTCCCGGCCGCCGAGATCCTCGCCGAACTGACCACCCGGCAGATCGGTGTGGAGGTAATGGACACGGCAGCGGCCTGCCGAACCTACAACATTCTCATGCACGAGGGGCGACAGGTAGTGGCAGGAATCATGCTTGGTGCATAGTGCGAGGTTCCCTGCCCCCGAAACCGTCACTTGAGTATCGCATCCACCGAAAACCCCTCGCGCTCCATCACCTCGCGCAGGCGCCGGAGGGCCTCGATCTGGATCTGCCTCACCCGCTCGCGGGTCACGCCGAGGGCGTTGCCGACCTCTTCCAGGGTGGCGACATCCAGCCCGCGCAGGCCGAAGCGCCGCTCCACCACCTCGCGCTGTTTGGCGGTGAGCTGACCCAGCCAGGATTCGATGCAGTGCTGCATGTCTTCGTCCTGCAGCAGCACCGAGGGGTCGGGGTTGTATTCATCGGGGATGGCATCGATGAGGGTCTTGTCGCTGTCGCGGCCCAGCGGCACGTCCACCGAGGTGACGCGCTCGTTGAGGCCCATCATGCGCTTGACGTCCTCGATGGGCTTGTCGAGCATCTGCGCGACTTCTTCCGGTCGTGGCTCATGGTCCAGGGTTTGTGCCAGGTGGCGAGCGGCGCGCAGGTAGACGTTGATCTCCTTCACCACGTGGATGGGCAGGCGGATGGTGCGGGTCTGGTTCATGATGCCGCGTTCGATGGTCTGGCGTATCCACCAGGTGGCGTAGGTGGAAAACCGGAAGCCGCGCTCGGGGTCGAATTTCTCCACCGCGCGAATCAGTCCCAGGTTGCCCTCTTCGATGAGATCCAGCAGGGCCAGGCCACGATTGAGGTAACGGCGCGCAATCTTCACCACCAGGCGCAGGTTGCTCTCGATCATGTGCCGGCGGGCGTCCTGGTCACCCTTCTGGATGCGCCGCGCGATGCTGACTTCCTCTTCCGCGCTCAGCAGGGGGGAAAAACCGATCTCGCCCAGGTAGAGACGGGTCGCGTCGAGGTCGCGCTCACTGAGGTCGGCACGGTGTGTGCGGCGGCGCTCCGGACGCACGGCGGGTTTTTCCTCCACCGCGGGCGCTTCCGGCAGCGGCTCCTCCACTTCTTCCACAACGCCGTTTTCCGCCACCACGTCCTCGGCCAGCGTCTCGTCCAGTGGCAGCAGATCGATTTCCTCATCGGCGCCACCACCGACGTCGTGGTTATCTGTTTTCACTTCCGTCTCGTCTTCCAGCTTGCGCATGATTTTCGCTTCCGGTGTCTGGCCGAGTCAGCGCTGAGGCAGGTAGCGCAGAGGGTTGACGGGCTTGCCATCGCGGCGAATCTCGAAATGCAGCATGGGGCGCCGGGCACCGCTGCTGCCCATGTCCGCGATTCGCTGGCCGGCCTCTACCACCTCCCCCTCCTTGACACGCAATTTCTGGTTATGCGCATATGCACTGAGATATTTCTCATTGTGCTTGATGATAATAAGCCGACCGTATCTCACAAGTCCACTGCCGGCATAAACCACTCTCCCGGCTGCCGCCGAATACACCGGATCACCATGCCGGCCGGCGATATCGATACCCTTGCGGCCAGGGTCGTCGACGGAAAATGTCTGCAAGACCTTGCGGCTTTCGACCGGCCATTGCCAGCGCGGATTCTTCGGCAGGCTGACCACCGGACGTTTCTCCGGCAACGGTGCAACGGGCCTGGCGACGGGGGCCGTGGGCCTCTCGGCCACGCGTGGCGTTACTTGTGCCGGCCCCACCACCGGCGCAGGCTTGCGCGCCGGCGGACTGGGCTGTGCCTTGGGCGGCGTGGCGCCCACTTGCGGTGGCGCCACGCGCAGCACCTGCCCGGCCTTGAGGACATAGGGGGGAGGGATGCCGTTCCAGCGCGCGATCTTGCGGTAGTCGTAGCCGTACAGAAAGCCGATGGAGTAGAGGGTTTCACCGGGTTCGACCACATGGTGCAGATGCGCGCCGCAGCCCGTCAGCAGCGCGGCGGGCAGCAGCAACAACAGCCACCGGCGCATCAGCTGTGTTGCTGCGTGATACATGCGGACGCCGACGTCAGTGCAGGATGATGAACAGGACCACCAGCACCACCACCAGCCAGCCGAGGAGGTCCACATAGCGGTGCAGTTTTTCCTCCATTGCCTTGCCGCCCCACTTCATCAGTCCGGCAACGAGGAAGAAGCGCGCCCCGCGCCCCACCGCCGAGGCCAGCACGAAGGGCAGGAAGGCCATGGAGATGGCGCCGGCAGCGAGGGTGAAGACCTTGTAGGGGATGGGCGAGAAGCCAGCGATGAAGATGGCCCATACCCCCCACTCATCGAACCAGGCCACCGCCAGCTGGTAGCGGTCCCAGTAATTGGAGGTCTGCAGCCAGGGCTCGACCTGGGCGAAGGCGAGATAGCCGATGAGGTAACCCAGCATGCCACCCAGCACCGAGGTGACGGTGGTGATGGTGGCGAAGCGCCAGGCCCGGTCGGTGCGCGCCAGGGCCATGGGCGCCAGCATCACGTCGGGGGGGATGGGAAAGAAGGAGGACTCGGCGAAGCTCAGCCCGCCCAGATACCACGGCGCATGGCGGTGCTCCGCCCAGTGCATGACGCGTTCGTACAAGCGGGAGAAGAGTTTCATTGGGGATCCATTGGTTGGTCGAGACGTGTTTCATCACAGAGAGACGGAGGCACAGAGGAAAACGGACGATTCTCTCGCCTTCTCGCCACGTCCGCAAAAAACGAATCAATAATTTTCAAATTCTTTCTTTGCGCCCTGCAAGCACCCAGGAGAAATGAGGCTTTTCTCTGTGCCTCCGCGCCTCTGTGGTAAAAAAACAAGACACTAAAAGCCACTACTGTGTGCCACTCAACATCGGCACGAAGCTGACCCGGTCCAGCATCTGCTGCTCGAAGCCGTCGGCGCTGCGGGTGATCAGCACCAGTGTCTGACCGTCTCGTGCGCCCACCGGCAACACCAGCCGCCCGCCGGGCGCCAGTTGCTGCAGCAACGCCTCCGGCACCTGCTCCGGCGCGGCGGTGGCGATGATGCCGTCGAAGCCCCCGGCCTCCGGCCAGCCCCAGCTGCCGTCGCTGTACTTGCAGCGGATATTGTTGAGCCTGAGTTCGAAGAAACGCTGCCGTGCCTGGTCCAGCAGCGGACGGATGCGTTCCACGGTATACAGTTCGCCCACCAGCGGCGAGAGAATGGCCGCCTGATAGCCGGAACCGGTACCCACCTCCAACACCTTGTTCAGCGGTCCGCCGTCCAGCAACGCCTCGGTCATGCGCGCGACGATGTAGGGCTGGGAAATGGTCTGGCCAAAGCCGATGGGCAGCGCCGTGTCCTCGTAGGAACGGCTGGCCAGGGCCTCGTCGACAAACAGGTGCCGGGGGGTGTTGCGGATCACCTCCAGCACCTGCTGATTGCCGATGCCCGCCTCTGCCAGACGCCGCACCAGGCGGTCGCGGGTGCGCTGCGAGGTCATGCCGATACCGCTGAGACGCTGCTTCACAGCCCCTCCAGCCAACGGGCCACCTGGTCGAGGGCGCGATAGCGGGTGAGATCCACGTGCAGCGGCGTCAGCGACACGCGCCGGTTGCGCACGGCGAAGAAATCGGTGCCGGGACCGGCGTCCTGCTCCGCGCCCACCGGGCCCACCCAGTAGATGTCGCGGCCGCGCGGGTCCTGCATCTTCACCACCGGCTCGGACTTGTGGCGGCGGCCGAGGCGGGTGGCCTCGAAGCCTTCGATGGCCTCCCAGGGCACATCGGGCACATTGACGTTGAGGATGGTGTCCGCCGGCAGCGGATCGTTCTGCAACAGCTCCAGCAGCTTCACCACCGCCCGCGCGGCGCTATCGTAGTGGCACAGGTTCTCACCCACCAGCGACACGGCGATGGCCGGCAGGCCGAGAAAGCGTCCCTCCATGGCCGCCGCCACGGTGCCGGAATAGATCACGTCGTCGCCCATATTGGAACCGGCGTTGATGCCGGCGATGACCATGTCCGGCTCCTCGACCAGCAGGCCGGTGATGGCCAGGTGCACGCAGTCGGTGGGAGTGCCGTCGACGCGCACCACGCCGTCGTCCTCATGCCAGGCGCGGATGGGGTTCTCCAGGGTCAGGGAATTGCTTGCCGCGCTGCGGTTGCGGTCCGGGGCGACGACGCTGATCTCGGCCAGCGGCGCCAGGGCGGCGGCCAGCTGGCGCAGGCCCGGCGCCTGATAGCCGTCGTCGTTGCTCAACAGAATTCTCATGGGCGGGTATTATATCCACATCTTCCCGCCATTATTCCCCGTGTTGCACAAACCATGACAAAGAAAAAACACAGCAGCGATGACCATACCCTGTTCCGCAAGCTGATGGCAGACGTCACACCGCTGGCGACAGAGCCACGCATCACGCCCGGCAAGGCGCGCCCGTCGCCGCGCCCCCGCCCCGACAACCGGCCCGCCCCCGCCAGCCCGGGCTTCGTCGAGCGTGAACATGCCCCCCACATCGATGCCGAAGAGGCGCTGTTTTTCGCCCGCGGCGGCCTGCAGCAACGCCTGACGCGTCAACTCAAGCGTGGCGAACTGCGCCCCGGGGCACACCTCGACCTGCATGGCCACACCATCGCCGAGGCCGGCGCCCGGCTCACCGCCTTCCTCACCGAGGCCCAGGGCGCCGGCCTGCGCTGCGTCTGCATCATCCACGGCAAGGGCCATCGCTCCAGCGGCGGTCGTCCGGCGCTCAAGACCCAGGTCAACCAGTGGCTGCGCGATACGCCCACGGTCCTCGCCTTCAGCTCCTGCCGTCCCCGCGATGGCGGCATGGGCGCCCTCTATGTGCTGCTGAGGCGCCCCTGACATTCTCAGGCCTGCGCCCCTCACCCAAGCTTGAGAAAAACCACACAAAAAGCCGCACCTACCCGCCCCCGCTTCCGCTTGCCCCCAAGGGTAAAGCTCATTGCCTCCCAGCCGATAAACAAATACACAAACACGAATTGAGCCTGGATCAGCAGGTTCGGGATCCGATAAAAGAGAGGTAAATATTTCATGACCACCTTCCTCAACAATCTCCCGGTCAGGATGAAAGTCGTAGGCAACGCGGGCATTCTCTTGGCCCTGCTTGTCTGCAGTGCCGTCTATGGCATCTACGCCATGAAACAGATTGGCGCCAGTCTCCACGTCATCACCGAAGCCGACATTCCCCTGACGACCAAGATCACCAGGATCACCGAACACCAACTGCAGCAGGCCCTGCACCTCGAGCGAGCACTGCGCTTCAGCGGCGCATTGAAACAAAACATGATGCGGTTCAGGGAGGAAATCCAGCATTTTGAAAACATCAATCGGCAAATCGAAGAGGAAATACGCGAGGGCGGCCGCCTGGCCAGCACTCTGGGGGGCTTCAGTGCCAAGGTACAGAAAGAATTCGCCGACGTGAGCGCCGCATTGGAGAAAATCGACACCGAACACCAGAAATATGCCCAGCAGGCACAGACCGTCTTTACCTACCTCGGTCAGGGTGACATCGCAGCGGCCGAGACGCTGATCGCGCAAGTGGAAGCCAAGGAAGATCAATTGGACCAGGAGCTCCACACCCTGCTCGACACCATCATCAGCCATACCACTCACGCCAGCCAGCACGCCGAACAGCAGGAACAGAGCGCCCATCGCACCCTGATCGCCATCACCCTCGCGGCGCTGCTGCTCGGGCTGGCCCTGAGCTGGCTGATCACCGGCAACATCACACGGCGCCTGTCGCGGGTGAGCGCGGGACTGAAGGCCATTGCCAGCGGCGATCTGCGCCAGCAGGTCGACGGCCGCGACGGCCGCGACGAAATCGGCTCGCTGAAGGAATCCGCGCAGGTAATGCACGCACGCCTGCTGGAGATGATCTCGCACATCGGCGAAACCACCGAACAGCTCTCCGCGGCGGCGGAAGAGATGTCCATCGTCACCGTCCAGACCCGCGAGGGCATCCAGCAGCAGCAGTCCGAGACGGAACAGGTGGCCACCGCCATGAACGAAATGACCGCCACCGTGCAGGAGGTGGCCAACAACATCACCCTCACCGCCGAGGCGGCCGAGGGCACCTATCGCGACACGGACAGCGGCCGCCAGATCATTGAAGGAACCATTCAGGCCATCCAGCAACTGGCGTCACGCATCGAACGCGGCGCAGAAACCGTGCAGCAGATGGAGCAACACAGCGAAGATATCAACAGCGTCCTCGATGTCATCAAGGGCGTCGCCGAGCAGACCAACCTGCTGGCGCTGAACGCCGCCATCGAGGCCGCCCGCGCCGGCGAACAGGGCCGCGGCTTCGCCGTGGTGGCCGACGAGGTGCGCACCCTGGCCTCGCGCACCCAGCAGTCCACGGAAGAGATCAACGAAATGATCAGCACGCTGCAATCGGTCTCCCAGGCGGCCGCGCAGGTCATGACGGAAAGCCGTGAGCAGGTTCAGTCAGTGGTGACCCAGGCGACCGCGGCGGATGGCATATTCACCGAAATCCGCGATGCCGTGGCGCACATCAACGACATGAGCGGCCAGATCGCCAGCGCCGCGGAAGAGCAGAGCTGCGTCGCCGAAGAGATCAACCGCAACATCGTGCAAATCAACGACATCGCCGGCGAGACCGCCACCGGCGCGGAACACACCGCCACCGCCAGTCAGGACCTGGCGCACATGGCCACGGAGCTGCAAGGCATCGTCAGACAGTTCAAGGTCTGAGGCAAACGGTAGTCATTTGCCGGCACCAATTCCAGGCCTGGCGAGAATGGCGCTTGCAAAAACTTGGGAAGGTATCCGGGCACAGTGGATACCCAACATTTCCCATCGGTGCGGCCTCCATTCAGCAGTGATGGTATTGCCATGCCAGGAATCAGCGCGGAGGCCACAATTTTCCGCTGACGCCTACCGCGCCCCGAGGGGCCGCCCCTGGGCAGGCTCATCCGCCACCGGCGGCATGATGTCGAGGAAGCTGCGAATGGCCGCGAAGCCGCCCACGTCCTTGTCCGCCGCCCGTGAGTCCGGCCGGTGCACGCACAGCAGCTGGCCGATACCCGCCCCCTGCGCCGAGCGCAGCACCGGCAGACTGTCGTCCACCAGCAGCGTCGACCCGGCCACGAAGGGTTCCGCGGTCTTCAGCAGGTTCCAGAACTGCGGGTCTTCCTTGGGACGGCCAAAGTCGTGGGCGCAGTACACGGCATCCAGATGGCCTGCCAGCTCCGTCCTTTCCATCTTCAGTCGCAGGCTCTTCATGTGCGCGTTGGTTACCAGCACCGCCCGGCGACGCGAGGCACGCACCGCATCGAGAAAGGCCACCACGTTGGGGTGCACGGCGATGAGGTGCTCGACCTCCTGCTTCAGCGCCGCGATGTCCATGCCCAGCTGGTCGCTCCAGTAGTCGAGGCAGTACCAGTCCATGGTGCCCTCCACCGCCTTGTAGCGCCGCAGCAGCTCCTCGCGCGCCGCCTCCAGTGGCATCTCGCGCAGCTCGGCATAGCGGCGCGGCATGTGCTCCAGCCAGAAGTGGTTGTCGAAGTGCAGGTCCAGCAGGGTGCCGTCCATGTCCAGCAACACGGTCTCGATCGTCGTCCAGTCGATCACGTTCAGTCCTCTCGCCAGGCGGAAACGACCACCTCATGCCGCTCCAGCCGACCCTCGCCGTCGAAGGCCTCCCTGGGCAGTGGATTCCGGTGCGCCAGCTTGAAATCCTCGCTGCCCACCCAGTTTTCGAAGGCCGCCTCATCCTCCCAGGTGGTCAGCACCACATACGGACTGTCCTCGTCGACGGGGCGCAGGATGTCCATGCGCACGAAACCCGGCTGCTTGTCCACCTGCCCCGCGCGCTGGCGAAAACGCTCCTCGAACTGCGCTTCCCAGCCGCTGGCGACCGGCACCCGATTGGCAACCACGTACATTCGTCGTCCTCCCATGCTGTATTGCGCCCCGCAAACGGGGCCCGCTGCCTGTTCACCTGAATCTGTGGGTACAGGTGCCCATTGCATCCGCAAGCGACGATAGCCTGAAAACGCCTGGAATTCGACCGCCAGACCGCTCCCCCGCGCACGACCGGCGGGCATCGGCCAGGCGCCGGTGTCGAAATTCCTTACAGCTCCTAATCCCTTCCACAGCGACCGCCAGCCCCCACCACGCCTGCCTCTCAGGGCCGCCCCCGTTGACAACACAGACAAACCCCCACAAGACTCAGCATTTACCCGTCGAAAAACCTTACAGCTCCCCCAACTTCACGTTGCAGGACGTGAGAGGGCGACATCAAGCCACTGATAAATATTACATTTTACGAAATGGCATGAATCCTGCCAAACAGCCGGGTGAATGTTTAATCCGGCTTCGGCCAGCCATCACCATGTTGCAGAGGTATATCGTGAAATATTCCCGCTTGTATCGCAGTTCCCTCTTGGGCGCCGCCCTCGCCTTCTCCGCCAGCACCGCCCTGGCCGCCCCCATCACCGTCGACGGCGACCTGAGCGACTGGGGTCTCAGCGTCGCCGACGGCACCAGCAGCCAACCCGTCGGCACCGATTACAGCACCCTGCGTGGCGACCTCGCCGGTTACATGATCGAGGACAGCGACGATACCACCAACGATCTCTTCCTGGGCCCCAACAACGGTGGCCAGAATTACGACGGCGAGTACATGGGCGTGCTGGTGGACAACGGCACCCTGTACCTGTCCATCCTCACCGGCCAACGCCCGGACAACGGCTTCGATGGCAGCAAGGGCCTGTATTCGCCGGGCGACATCCGCATCGAGACCAGCCTGGGCGTGTTCGCCATCGAGGTGGGCGGTGGGGCCGTGGACGGCGACGGCAGCGCGCTGACCGAGGGTGCCACCGGCACCACCTATGACGTGAACAGCAACGGCTTTACCGTGGGCAGCAGCGACACCGCAGCGGCACAGACGGTGGGTTCCGTCTGGCGGGACGTGGACTGGATCCTCGATCCCATCAACCCCCAGCAGCCGGTGCAGTTCGAGATCAACGGTGGCAGCACTCAGGTGGGCATGGCCGATTTCATCT
>JALSHB010000096.1 GCA_026982475.1 Chromatiales bacterium | reverse complement strand
ATCCAGGCTTTGGTGATTCTGGCCAGAAAGCTTGCTCGCGTGGCTTTTGCCTTGCTCAAGAATCAGTCCGAATATCAACCAAAGTTTCATGCAGGAGGTTGTGTGAGAACATAGAATCTCCCACAAAGTCTGCTCCCTCACCCTAAACCCACAGGGGCGAACATTTTTTTGAACCCCAACCGCCGCATGTGCTTTTGCACAAAGCACCGGCGCAGGCGACAATAGCGCCCTTGCCAATCACCCCACAGCACGGAGCCCCGTCCTTGAAACTCAGCGCCGCCGAATTCCAGCAATGGGAACACAAGTCCGTCACCCTGCTCGGCATGTCGGGCGTGGGCAAGACCCGCCTGTCCGCCATCCTGCGACAGGACGGCTGGTTCCATTATTCCGGCGATTACCGCATCGGCACCCATTACCTGGACGAAGCCATTCTCGACAACATCAAGCTGCAGGCCATGCAGGTGCCCTTCCTGCGCGACCTGCTGCGTTCGGATTCCATCTACATCCGCAACAACATCGGCGTCGACCATCTCAAGCCGGTGGCCAGCTTTCTGGGCAAGGTGGGCAATCCCGAGCACGGCGGCCTGCCGCTGGACGAATTCAAGCGCCGCCAGCGCCTGCATCACGAGGCCGAGATCGCCGCCATGCAGGACGTGCCGGCCTTCATCGACAAGGCCCAGACTATTTATGGTTACAAGCATTTCATCAACGATGCCGGCGGCAGTGTGTGCGAGCTGGACAGCCCCGAGACCCTCGAGGTGCTGGCCGAACACACCCTGATCCTCTACATCAAGGCCACCGAGCACGACGAGCACGAACTCATCGAACGCGCCAGGAACGACCCCAAGCCGCTCTATTACCGCGAGGCGTTCCTCGATGAGCAGATGGCCGCCTACATGCAGGCGCAAGACCTGCAATACGTCGCCCAGATCGAACCCGATGATTTCGTGCGCTGGATCTTCCCGCGCCTCTTCCATGCACGCATCCCGCGCTATGACGCCATCGCCGCACAGCATGGTTATATCATCACCACCGAGGAACTGGCGCGGGTGAAGAACACCGATGACTTCCTCAATCTGGTGACGCGCGCGATTGAAAGACAGCATTAACAGAGACAAACAGCCATGCCACTGGTCGCCCACAGTCAGCTTCCCACCTTCACCCGCCTGATGCAGGAAGGCGGCAGCGTGCTCACGCCCGAGCGCGCCGCCCGTCAGGACATCCGCGAGATGCACATCGGCCTGCTCAACATGATGCCGGACGCCGCGCTGGAGGCCACCGAGCGGCAATTCTTCCGCCTGGTGGGCGAAAGCAACCAGATCGCCCAGTTCTACCTGCACCCGTTCACCCTGCCCGAGCTGCCGCGCGGCGAAAAGGCCGCCGCGCACATTGCCAGCTACTACGACAGCTTCGAACAACTCAAGCAGGACGGACTGGATGCACTGATCATCACCGGCGCCAACGTCACCCAGCCGGATCTGGCCCTGGAGCCGTTCTGGGAACCGCTGGGCGAGGTGATCGAATGGGCGTGGGAAAACGTCACCTCCACCCTCTGCTCCTGCCTGGCCACCCACGCCGTGCTGCAGCTGCGCCACGGGCAGAAGCGCCAGCGCCTGCCGGCCAAGCGCTGGGGGGTGTTCGCCCACGAGGTGGTGGATCGCCGCCATCCGCTGGTCAACGACGTCAATACCCGCTTCGACGTGCCTCACTCACGCTTCAACGAGATCAGCCGCGCGCAGTTCGAGGCCGCCGGCCTGCACGTGCTGGTGGAGAGCGTGGGCAATGGCGTGCACCTGGCGGTGAGCGGCGACGGCTTCCGCACCGTCTATTTCCAGGGCCATCCGGAATACGACACGGTAAGCCTGCTGAAGGAATACAAGCGCGAAGTGGACCGCTACACCAGCGGCGAGCGCGACGACTACCCGCCCTTCCCCGACAACTACCTGGGCATTCAGGCACAGGCCATCCTCGACGAACACCACGGCCGGCTGCTTGCCGCGCAGGCCGCCGGCGAACCGCTGCCGGCGTTTCCCGAGGCCCTGATCGCCAGCCAGCTGCACAACACCTGGCACGACACCGGCGAGGCCATCATCAACAACTGGATGGGCTTCGTCTACCAGCTTACCAACAGCGACCGGCGCAAGCCCTTCATGGAAGGTGTCGATCCCGAGAACCCCCTGGGGAGCCTTCGCTAAGGCGCTGTCAGAGCACGTTGCCCGTTGCACCGCTCTGCGGTGTAACGCAAAAAGCGGGTTCATACTGCCGAGGGTGGTGTGGCGCGGAGCGGTGTCACACGCTGTAATCCCGAGGATCTCCGAGGCATCCTTCGCCAAGGTGTCATCAGAGCACCTGCCTGTAGGAGCGCCTTCAGGCGCGAACATTTTTCGCATCCGGCTTTCGCGCCTGAAGGCGCTACAGGTGCCGGGCCTGCGCCTGTGCCTCGGCGGCGTGCCAGTCCATGCCTGCTTCGCCGTGCCAGTAGCCATTGCAGACCTCGCCGGCGGCCAGTGTCGCCACGCGGGCCTGCCCGGTGGCCGGGTCGAGGGCGCCGTCGCGAACGGCGGCGAAGGTTTCCACTATCCGCCCCATGTGCTGTGACTGCGGCGACAGGCGCACCACGTCCACGCCCAGCGAGGCCATCTCCGGCAAAGCATCGATGAGATTGCTGGTAGCGGCGGAGAGGGTCTGGATGCCGTTCATGGCCAGGAACTGCCGCTGGTCCTGGGTCTTCAGCAGCAGGCCATCGGGGTAGTCGGCACAGCGGAACTGACAATCGTCCTTGGGCAGGTTATGGGTGCGGGCGGTGAAACAGCGCGCGGAAAAGGCCAGCGGCAGACGGCCGAAGGCGAACACCTCGGTCTCCATGCCCGCGGGCCGCACGGCCTGCAATGCGGCCAGCGTCGTGCGCGGCAGCTCCACCGGCATCACCCAGCGGGTGGCGCCGAGGTCGTGATGCAGGGCCAGGGTCTCGCCGTTGTAGATATTCAGCTGCGGGCCCGCCACGTAGGGCACGCGATTGGCCGCCAGCTGCGCCGCCGCCATGTCGTTGGCCTCCACCGCGTAGCGGCCGTTGTCGACGATGTGCCGCAGGGTCTTCAGCTCGGAATCGGCCTCCAGCAGCACCAGGCTGGAGAGCACCACCTCCTTGCCCGCGGCGGTCAGCTGCTCGGCCACCGCCAGCCAGTCGTCGCGGCGCATCAGGCGGCGCTTGGAACACACCACCTCGCCCAGATAGACAATGTCCAGCGGCCAGTCGGCGACCTGCCGGTAGAATGCCAG
>JALSHB010000095.1 GCA_026982475.1 Chromatiales bacterium | reverse complement strand
CTGGGCCTCGGCCTCGCGCCGGCGCGCCTGCAATTGCAGGGTATGCACCACGCTGGCCGCCTCGCGCGCCAGCACCTCGATCAATGCGCAGTCGCCGGCACTGTAGTGGCGCCCGGGCCGCTGATCGGCGGCCATGAGGATGCCGATCACCCGGTCCTCGACCCGCAGCGGCGTGGCGATGGCCGCGCAGATGCCGAACTTCGCCGTCATTTCCGGGCTCACCCGCGGGTCGTCATGCACATCGTCGATGGCCACCAGCTCGCCCTGGCGGAAGACGAAGACGGCCAGGGAGGTGGCGTCGAGGGGAATCCGGTAGTGGCCCTGCGGCCGGTAGGGGGCGTTGGTCTGCGCCACCCCGACCAGTTCCTGTGTCGCCTCGTCGTACAGCAGCAGAAAGGCGATATCGGCCCGCAAGGCCTCGCGGCACAGCGCCACCACCTGGTCGAAGGCCTCCGCCGAGGCGGATTCCACGTCCCGCGCGGCGAGGATCAGGCCGCCCACCTGCAAGGCCTTGCGTTGAAAGTGCACCCGCTCCAGCAGGTCCTGATAGCGCCCGGCCAGCACGCCCAGCTCGTCGGTGGACGAGGGGCGGATCGCCGGACGCCGGTCGAGCAGGGCCGGCGCATTCGCCACCACCGCCTCCAGCGGCCGCAGCGACTGCCCCAGGCTGCGGGCGAACATCAGCGCGCCCAGCACCGCCAGCAGCTGCAGCCCGGCCCAGACCAACAGCGTCTCCAGGCTGAAAAGGCCGGTGCGCGTCCAGTAGTACTGCACCAGCAGGGTGTTCACCAGCAGCGGCATCAGCGCCCCCACCATGAACACCTTGCTGCGGATGGAGAACACCGGCCGCGGCTGGCGCAGACCGCTGAGGGCGCGGCCGAACAGGTCGAAGAGGGCAAAGAACACCGGCAGGCCGACGATGATGGAGACGATCAGCGCCACCAGATGGATGCGCAGCCAGTCGCCGGCGGTGGCCGTGAAGTCCATGCTCATCTCGGCGCTGAGGATCACCGAGGCGGGCGCCAGCAGCAGATAGGACAGGAACACCCCCCAGAAGTGGCGCGGAAAGGTCCGCAGCCGGGCCAGCGCCCGCGCGGCGGACGACTCGCCGGGCTGCGCCAGCCAGTCCGCCAGCGGGCGCACGAGGCGGCTGAAATACCACTGAGAAAACAGCAGCCAGCCCAGCACGAAACCCGCCTCCAGAGGCGTCATCACCAATTGCAGGATCTGCGGCAGCGAAAACATGTCGATGAGCAGCAGAAAGGACAGGCCGAACAACGGCGGAATCAGCCAGGCCAGCAGGATCAGCAGACGGAAGCGCCGCATGAACGCGGCGCCGGAGAGCACGCTCGTCACCGGCACCCGCTCAGCGCACCCAGAGGGTCTTGACGTTGACGAACTCGCGAATGCCATGCAGCGACAGCTCGCGCCCGTAGCCCGAGGCCTTGATGCCGCCGAAGGGCAGGCGCGGATCGCTCTTCACCATGCCGTTGACGAAGACCACGCCACACTGCATCTGACGCGCAAACGCCTCGCCGCGGGCGCTGTCCGCCGTCCACACGCTGCCGCCGAGGCCGAAGCGCGAGTCATTGGCCAGCGCCAGCGCCTCGGCCTCGTCGCGCGCACGGATCACCGCCGCCACCGGGCCGAACAGCTCCTCGTCGAAGGCCGGCATGCCCGGCGTCACGCGGTCGAGAAGGGTGGCCTGATACCAGGCGCCGGGGGCCTCCATGGGCGCGCCGCCGATCACCGCCTCGGCGCCGGCCTCGATGCTGTCGCGCACCTGACGGTGCAGCTCGTCACGCAGATCGGCGCGCGCCATGGGGGCGAAGGTGGTGGCCTCGTCGCGCGGATCACCCGGCCGCAGCGCCGCCACCGCGGTGCGAAAGCGGTGCACGAATTCATCGGCAACGGCATCGACGACGATGAAACGCTTGGCGGCGATGCAGCTCTGGCCGCTGTTGAGAAAGCGCGAACTCAGCGCCTGTGGCACGGTGAGATCGAGGTCGGCGTCCTCCAGCACCACGAAGGCGTCCGAGCCACCCAGCTCCAGCACACTCTTCTTCAGCGCCTCGCCGGCGGTGGCCGCCACCTGCCGCCCGGCCGGCTCGCTGCCGGTGAGGGTCACGGCGTGCACGCGCGGGTCGCGGATCACCCCCGCCACGTCACGGGCATCGATCATCAGGGTGCGGAACACGTCGTCGGGAAAGCCCGCCTCGCGGATCACGGACTCGATGGCCAGCGCGCACTGCGGCACATTGGAGGCATGCTTGAGCAGGCCGCAGTTGCCCGCCATCAGCGCCGGGGCGGCGAAACGGAACACCTGCCAGAGGGGGAAGTTCCACGGCATCACCGCCAGCACCGTGCCCAGCGGCTGGTAGGCGACCAGGCTCTTGCCGGCGTCGCTGGCGATGGCCTCGTCGGCGAGAAAACGCGGCGCATGTTCGGCGTAGTAGTCACAGCCCAGGGCGCACTTTTCCACCTCGGCGCGGGCCTCCTTGATCAGCTTGCCCATCTCCAGGGTGATCAGCGCCGCCAGCTCGTCGCGGCGGGCGCGCAGCACCTCGGCCAGGCGGCGCATCAACGCGCCGCGCTCGGCCATGGTCGTCGCCGCCCAGGCCGGGCGGGCGGCCTCCACGGCGGCCAGGGCCGCGTCGAGCCGGCGCGCCTCCCAGCTGGAAAACTGCTCGCCCGCCTCGCCGGTGGCGGGGTTGATGGTCTGATAGGCCACGCTACTCTCCGTCTGTAAACTGAATCCTCAAAGTATACCGCGCTCAACGGTGCTTGACCGGCCCGCATCGGAATTACAGAATCCGCCTACAAACCTGCCTACAAAACCGTCTACAAAACGAAAGGGGCACACGTACATGAACAAGCAACAGATCTGTATCATCGGTGGCAGCGGTTTCGTCGGCCTGCACCTGTGCGCGCGGCTGGTGAAACAGGGCTACCGGGTACGCGTGCTGACGCGCGACGCCGAGGCGGCGAAGGCGGTGCGGGTGCTGCCCGGCGTCGAGCTGCGCCAGGCCGACGTGCACGACCCGGCGGTGCTGGAGGCGCAGTTCCGCGACCAGGCGGCGGTGATCAATCTGGCCGGCATCCTCAACGAACGCCGCAAGGGTGATTTCGAGACCGTGCACGTCGAACTGCCACGGCGCATCGTCGCCGCCTGTCGTGCCGCGGGGGTGCGCCGCCTGCTGCACATGAGCGCCCTCAAGGCCGACCTGCCGGAACCGCCCAGCCGCTATCTGCGCAGCAAGGGCGAGGGGGAAAGGCTGGTGCTGGCGGCGCAGGATCTGGACGTGACCGTGTTCCGCCCCTCGGTGATCTTCGGCCCGGAGGACGACTTCTTCAACCGCTTCGCCCGCCTGCTGATGCTGGCCCCGGGGGTGTTCCCGCTGGCCTGCGCCGAGGCACGCTTCGCGCCGGTATACGTGGTCGACGTGGCCGAGGCCTACGTGCGCGCCCTGCGCCTCAAGGAGACCATCGGCCAGGGCTATGAACTGTGTGGCCCCAAGGCCTGGACACTGCACGAGATCGTCGCCTACGTGGCCCGGCTCACCGGCCACAAGCGCCTCATCATCGACCTCGGCCCGCGCCTGTCATGGCTGCAGGCCCGGCTGATGGAAGTCCTGCCGGGCAAGCCCTTCACCCGCGACAACTATCTTTCGACACGCTGCAACAGCCTGTGCAAATCACGCTTCCCGGAGATCTTCGGCATCACGCCGACACCGGTGGAGGCGGTAGTGCCCGCCTACCTCGGCCCGCGCGAGCACAATCACCACCTGTCACGCCTGCGCCAGTGGGCGCGGCGCGACTGAATCCTTATCGCGCGGGAAAGCGCCCATTCAAACGCAAAGGCCGCAAAGGCGCAGAGAACGCAAAGATTTCCTCCATATTCTTCTCCGCGTCCTTCGCGCCTTTGCGGCCTTTGCGTTTACATCCCCACCGCCAAAACAGCGCTCAACACAATAGCCAAAGCAATCACTGCTCATAGTTATGGGTGATTTCCTCGCCACAGGAAATGTCACGCAGGGCGATCACCTCCAGGGTATCGTAGTAGGCGGCGTTGGGCCTGTCGCTGTGGTTGATGAAGCGCAGGTCGCAGCGCACGCGGATGCCCTGGCCCTCGTCGAGCCACAGCACATAGGGGCCATTGCGCTTCGCCGCCACGCCATCGACCTTGCCGATCACCGTTCCCTTGGGGATATCACACCGGGCAAACAGGCCCTTGCCGTGAATCGGGCTGTCGTCCACATAGACCCATTTCTTCATTTTCACTCCTCACAATAAATAGACAATCTGTAGGAGTGCCTTCAGGCGCGACTCGTTTTTTTCGCATCCGACTGTCGCGCCTGAAGGCGCTCCTACAGGTGGTTGTTTTTCAAGGTGATGGCGCGGCCAGTGCAGCGAGATTCGCCACCGACAAACTCCGTAGTCTGGTCTGCCGTTCCTTCACCGGCAGCTCGCCCAGCACTTCCACCTCGCGATAAAATGCCGCCAGGTCGCCGCCCTGGGCGCGCAACAGGGCCAGGAATGCCGGTACGCCGTCGCGGTAGGTGGTCACCGCTGCCAGCTGGGGATTGTTCAACGGTCCGGCGAACCAGGCGTCATAGCCGGCATAGCCGCCCCAGCGTCGCTTCAAGGCGGCATAGTCGGTGCGCAGGGCGGCGATGATCTCCGCCTTGCGGGCGTGCTTTTCCGCCTCGGACAGCGCACCGGCGTACAGCGCCGCGAGGCGGTCGCGGGTGGTGCTGACCAGTTCCACGAAGTCATCCTGGCGCTGGCGGAAGCGGGCATATTGCGCCCGTTGTTGCGCATTGCCATGACGCGCCAGCCAACGCCGCACGCCTTCCTGCTCCACCGCCGAGGCGAAGGCCTCGTTGAAGGCTGTGTCGCCCGGCACATAGACGCGCTGGTGCGCCAGTTCGTGAAACATCAGGCCCGCCAGGCGCGGCGGCGGCCGGTGCAGCACGGTATTGAGCAGGGGGTCGTCGAACCAGCCTAACGTGGAATAGGCGCCGATGCCGGCGACGTAGGTCTCCAGCCCCTGCGCGGCCAGTTCGGCGGCATAGGCGCGCGCCTCGGCCTGGTCGAAATAGCCGCGGTAGCCCACGCAGCCGGCGACCGGGAAGCACCAGGTCTCGAGCCGCAGGGACAGGGGACGGGCGGCGAACACGTTCCACACCACGAAGGGCCGCCCGAGGTCGGCGTAGTCGCGGTAGCTGCCGTTGTCGGGCAGGGCCAGTGTCTCGCTGGCGAAGCGGCGCATCTGCTGCGCGCGACGCAGCTTTTCGCGCAACGCGGCGGGGGTGTGCGGGTCGGCCAGCAGGGTCTCGATGGGCTGCCGCTTGCTGATCAGCTCCCACTGGCCGCGGATGGACTGGGCGTAGTAGCCGCAGCTGGCGAGGGCCGGCATCAGCAGGGCGAGGAGAATGAGGCGTGTCAGGCGATACGGCATGGGCGTAAAATACGCCCATGGAAACATTTTTGGTAGGCGGCGCGGTGCGCGACAAATTGCTCGGAATCCCTCACAAGGAGCGCGACTGGGTGGTGGTGGGCGCCACCCCGGAGGAAATGCTCGCCCGCGGCTTTCGCCAGGTGGGCAAGGACTTCCCGGTGTTCCTGCACCCCGAGAGCCACGAGGAGTACGCCCTGGCGCGCACCGAGCGCAAGACCGCGCCGGGCTATCACGGCTTTGCCGTGCACGCCGCGCCGGACGTGACCCTGGAACAGGATCTGCTGCGCCGCGACCTCACCATCAACGCCATCGCCGAGACACCGGACGGTGAACTCATCGATCCCTTCGGCGGCCAGCGCGACCTGCGCCAGCGCATCCTGCGCCACGTCTCCCCCGCCTTCGCCGAGGACCCGGTGCGCATCCTGCGCGTGGCGCGCTTCGCGGCCCGCTTCGCCCACCTCGATTTTCACATCGCCGAGGAAACGATGCGGCTGATGCGCAAGATGGTCCAGGCCGGCGAGGTCGATGCGCTGGTGCCGGAGCGGGTATGGGCGGAGACGCAGCGCGCCCTGTGCACGGACGGCCCGGCACGCTATTTCGAGGTGTTGCGCGAATGCGGCGCGCTGCGCGTGCTGTTTCCGGAGATCGACCGCCTGTTCGGCGTGCCGCAGCCACCGGAACACCACCCGGAGATCGACACCGGCATTCACACGATGCTGGTGCTGGGCCAGGCGGCGCGTCTTTCAGCCGACCCGGTGGTGCGTTTCGCCGCCCTGGTGCACGACCTCGGCAAGGGCCTTACGCCGCGCGAGGAATGGCCCAGCCACAAGGGCCACGAAGCACGCGGCGTGCCGCTGGTGAAGGCCCTGTGCCGCCGCCTGCGGGTGCCCAACGACTATCGCGACCTGGCCCTGCTGGTGACCGAATACCACCTCCACTACCACCGCGCCGCCGAGCTGCGTCCCGAGACCCTGCTCAAGCTGCTCGAGCGCACCGACGCCCTGCGCCGCCCCGACCGCTTCGATCAGTTCCTGCTGGCCTGCGAGGCCGACTCGCGCGGCCGTCCCGGCTTCGAGGACGCGCACTTCGCCCAGCCCGGCATCCTGCGCCGGGTGCGCGAGGCCGCGGCCGCGGTGGACAGCGGCGAGCTGCGCAAACAGGGCTACGAGGGAAAGGCCCTGGGCGAGGCCCTGCGCAAACGCCGGCAGGCCGCCATCCGCGCGGCGCAGCGAGCGGCCATTGGCGCGCTTGGGACCTAGGCCCCGTCCGGGACGACCACCGTCAGGCCGAGGATCCGCCAGTCCTGCATGCCACCCCGGTAGTAATGGATCTTCTCCGCCGGATAGCCCAGCTTGAGCAGGGCATGGATGGCATGGGACGACTGGCCGCACCACATGCCGTTGCACCACAGGGTGATTTCCTTGGCCTTGCTGAAGTCCCACTCGCTGCTGGCGGGGCCCTTGCCCATCATCTCCTGCAGGCTGCCCAGGGCGTCGTCGATGAACGAGGATTCCGTCTTGCGGGTCACGCCCAGCCTGGCCAGGGCGGCGGCCCTGGCCGCCTCGTCCTGATCATCGCCGAAGCTGGTGAAGGGAATGTTGATCGAGCCGGGGATGGTGCCTTTCATGTGCCAGGAGGGCGTGCGTGCATCGATCAGAACCCCCTTGCCCTTGTTCACCTTCTTCTCGATGAACGCCAGAACTTCCAGCTCCCCCACGGTGTTCACACCCGGAGCCACCTGAACCGGCTGGATGCAGAAGGGCGGGCATTTCCGGGAGGTCTTTGCAAACCCGCCCGTCAGCACATGGTCCTGATCCTGGATGCGCTGGATCTCGACCACCTTCCCGTCGTGCGTCGTCCTGACATAGGGCAGGCCTTCTCTGATATTGACCTCCAGCGCCTGTGCGGAGGCGACAACGAGAAAAGACCCCGCGATCACCCCCATAAAACGGGTGTAGCATTTTTTACCGACCATCATTGCATAGCATCCTCAATCGACTCGTTTTTCTGAAACCTGGGTATTTTTCGGGCGCGGCAACGGCCGCCAGGCAATCATTCTTTCTTGAAATAGAGATCAAGAATCAGATTGACGGTCTTCGGCATTTTCTCCGAGGAGGCCTTGTAGTACTCGACCACCCGCACCTTGTCCGCTTCTTGAAGACGCTCGTAGAAGGTGTGGATATTCGGCCTTTCGGCCTTCAGTGCACGCTCGAACTGTTTGCGCCCGTTCCTCCCCGTCAGCCCCGAAGCGCCAATGGCGCCACCACCCGTGGCGGGAGTGGTGCCGGCCGCGTCCTTGTCGGCAACACTGGCCGTGGCTTCCGCCTCGCTTTCGAGGTCGGAGAGATAATCGGCCGCGGCTGGCGCGGATGACAGCACGGCCCACACCAGTGTGGCAAAGACGACGCGAAGCCTGTAACCGCAACAGGCCTGTCTGAATTGCTGAAGTACTGCCGTGATCCCACTTTGCATACTTTCGTCCCTAATACCCTGGTTGAAATCCTGCCCTGCCCGTCAGCCGCTTCCCTGCCGAGGGTTATTCCGTGTGCATGATTCGACTGCACAGGGATAATCTTTCGCCTGAATCCGTGAATTCATGATGGGGGGCCAGGCAATCCACGACGTGTTCGCACGGAAGCTGCAAGCGCCGACCGAAGGCACACCGGCGACCAGGGCGGCGGCACCATAACCTATTTTTGCGGTTACCGCAGGGTAATATCACCACCCTGCAACGTCTGCCCGCTGGCGGAGACCTGCAGCCAGAAGGTCACGGGGCCATCGTTGGTCAGTGATACCTGCATGTCGGCGCCAAACACGCCCGCCGCCACGGGTTGATGGCATCGCCTGGCCTGATTGACGATTTCCGCGAACAGCGCCTGGCCAGACGCCGGCGGGGCCGCGCGGCTGAAGCTGGGGCGCGCGCCCTTTCGCGTATCGGCGGCGAGGGTGAACTGTGGCACCAGCAGCAGGCCGCCCGCCACGTCCCGCAGGCTGAGATTCATCCGCCCGCTGTCGTCGGCAAACACGCGATAGCCCAGTATCCGCGCCAGCAGGCGCTCGGCGGTGGCCGCCGTGTCCTCGCGCTCGATGCCCACGAACACCAGCAGACCCCGGTCGATGTGGCCAACCTGCTCACCGTCGACACGCACGCAGGCCTCACTGACGCGCTGCAACAGGCCGATCATGCCAGCCGCCGCGCCATGTCGTCGGTGGCGCGCACCAGGGCATCGATGATGCCGGTCTCCAGGGCCGAATGGCCGGCATCGGGGATGATCTGCAACGCCGCGTCGGGCCAGGCGTGGTGCAGGTCCCAGGCGCTCTGCATGGGACAGACCACGTCATAGCGCCCCTGCACGATGACCCCGGGGATACCCGCCAGGCGGCCGGCGTCGCGCAGGATCTGGTTCGGTTCGAGGAAGCTGTCGTGGCTGAAGTAATGACTCTCGATGCGCGCCAGGCTGAGGGCATTGTGCGGCTGGCTGAAATGGTCGATGACGGTCTTGCTGGGATGCAGGGTCGAGGTGCGCCCTTCCCATTTCGCCCAGGCCTTGGCCGCGGCCATGCGCGCCACCTCGTTTTCGCTGCTGAGGCGCTGGTAATAGGCCTTGAGCAGGTCGCCGCGCTCGGCCTCGGGGATCGGCCTGAGGAAATCCTCCCAGTAGTCGGGAAAGATGTGGCTGGCGCCTTCCTGATAGAACCAGCGGATTTCCTCCGGGCGACAGAGAAAGATGCCGCGCAGCACCAGCCCCAGTACCCGTGCGGGGTGGGTCTGTGCATAGACCAAACTCAACGTAGATCCCCAGGAGCCTCCGAACAGCAGCCACTGCTTGATGCCGAGATAGTCGCGGATGAATTCCATGTCCGCGACCAGATCCTGGGTGGTGTTGTTCTCCAGCGAGGCGTGCGGGGTCGATTTCCCGCTGCCGCGCTGGTCGAAGAGGATGATGCGGTACTTTTCCGGATCGAAGAAACAACGATGCACCGGCGAGCAGCCGGCGCCGGGACCGCCGTGCACGAACAGCACCGGGATGCCGTCTGGCGTGCCGCATTCCTCGACATGCAGCCGGTGCGGCTCCTGCACGCGCAGGGTGTGGGTGACATAGGGCTTGATCTTCGGGTAGATGTCCCGCATGGCGCAGACCTCGGTCAGGGAACTCGGGCGGATTGCCGAATCATAACCCGCCGCGCCGTCAGATCAATTCCGGCGCCTGCCCCCTGTGGCCGTCAGCCGCTCTTGCTCACTTCGATGATGCATTTCTCTGCGCCGTCGTGCATGCATTGCGTCTCGCGCAGATGCAGTGATTCGCCAAAGCGCTCGCCCAGCCCGCGCACGATTCCCTTGGCGACGTCACACAGCTGTCGCTGCGATTGATAATGGATGACCAGCAGCGAATCGCTGTCGCGCCGAGCGAGGATGCGCGGCGGCTTGCGCTGGGGATTGTGCTTGTGGATGGCATCGTGGATGCTGCCGCTGGCGTTTTCGATGACCTCGAAACTCTTCCAGCGGGGGTCGGCATACATGTGGTAGAAGTCCAGCAGCCGGTTTGCGGTAAAGGCGCCGAAGTCTTCCAGCACCACCGGCAACGGCAGTTGCAGGGCCTCCGCGGCGCTCTGCGCGAGGCCGATGATCTCTTCGTCCGGGTATTCCGCCACCGGGAAAAACTGCTTGTAGACCGAATGCCCGTTGGCCTTGAGCAGGGCATCCCAGGTTTCCTTGCCACCATGGCGCTCGATGACATAGTCACGAAGAAACCCGAAAATGACACCGTACATGATAGCCTCCTCTTTCTGCCTCGCGGATAATACCCATCGGGCTTGTCGGACAATGACGGGAATGCCTGAAGCACCGCTAACGCGGGCCCTGGCAAAAAAGACGAGATATTGCCGATGCCTCCCTGCACCGGCACAGGTTCCAGCTGCTGGACGACGCCGCAGCCGACGGGCGTCAGCTGGCCAGGCGACGACTGGCGCGTTTGCGATCACTCTCCGACAGCACCTTCTTGCGCAGGCGGATGTTGTCCGGCGTGACCTCCACCAGTTCGTCGTCGTCGATGAATTCCAGCGCCTGTTCCAGGCTCAGGTCGATGAACGGCGTGAGCTGGATGTTCTCGTCGGTGCCGGAGGCGCGCACGTTGGTGAGCTGCTTGCCCTTGAGCGGGTTGACCACCAGGTCGTTGTCGCGCGAGTGGATGCCGATGATCATGCCTTCGTAGACCTCGGTATTGGCGCCGATGAACAGCTTGCCGCGCTCCTGCAGGTTCCACAGGGAGTAGCCCAGCGCCTTGCCCTGGCCGTTGGAGATCAGCACGCCATTGAGGCGCTGGCCGTAGTCGCCGGCCTTCACGGGACCGTAGTGGTCGAACACGCTGTAGATCAGGCCGGTACCCTGGGTGGCGGTGAGGAACTCGGTGCGGAAGCCGATCAGGCCGCGCGCCGGCATGATGTAGTCGAGGCGCACACGGCCCTGGCCGTCGGGCACCATGTCCTTGAGTTCGCCGCCGCGCTCGCCGAGTTTTTCCATCACCGCACCCTGGTGGTCGGTCTCCACGTCCACGGTGACGTGTTCGTAGGGCTCTTCGCGGGTGCCGTCTTCCAGCTCGTGAATGATGACCTCGGGACGCGACACGCCCAGCTCGTAACCCTCGCGGCGCATGTTTTCGATCAGGATCGACAGGTGCAGCTCGCCACGACCGGAGACCTTGAACTTGTCCGGGTCGTCGGTCTCTTCCACGCGCAGGGCGACGTTGTGGATCAGCTCGCGGTCGAGGCGCTCGCGGATCTGGCGCGAGGTGAGGTACTTGCCGTCCTGGCCGGCGAAGGGCGAGTTGTTGACGCCGAAGGTCATGCTCACGGTGGGTTCGTCCACGCTCAGCGGGGTCATGGCCTCGACGTGATCCGGGTGGCACAGGGTGTCGGAAATATTCAGCGGGTCGAGGCCGGTGAAGGCGATGATGTCGCCGGCCTGCACCTCGGACTGCTCGATGCGCTCCAGGCCCAGAAAGCCGAAGATCTGCAGGATGCGGCCGCGCCGCTGCTTGCCCTCCACATCCACCACGGTCACCGCGGTGTTGGTCTTGAGGGTGCCGCGGCTGACGCGGCCGATGCCGATGACGCCGGTGTAACTGTTGTAGTCCAGCGCCGAGACCTGCATCTGGAAGGGACCATTCAGGTCCACGTCGGGCGCCTGGACGTGCTCGACGATGGTCTCGAACAGCGGCGTCATGTCGCCGCCGGAGACGTCGGAGTCCAGCCCGGCATAGCCGTTGATGGCGGAACAGTAGACGATGGGGAAGTCCATCTGCTCATCGCTGGCGCCGAGGCGGTCGAAGAGGTCGAAGGTCTGGTCCACGGCCCAGTCGGGACGCGCGCCGTTGCGGTCGATCTTGTTCACCACCACGATGGGCTTGAGGCCCTGCGCGAGCGCCTTTTCGGTGACGAAACGGGTCTGCGGCATGGGGCCCTCGGCGGCGTCCACCAGCAACAGCACCGAATCCACCATCGACATCACGCGCTCCACCTCGCCGCCGAAGTCGGCGTGTCCGGGGGTGTCGACGATGTTGATGTGGTAGTCGTTCCATTCGATGGCCGTGTTCTTGGCCAGGATGGTGATGCCGCGCTCCTTCTCGATATCGTTGGAATCCATCACCCGCTCCTCGGCGTCGCCGCGGCCCGCCAGGGTGCCGGACTGCTGCAGGAGTTTATCGACGAGGGTGGTCTTGCCATGGTCGACGTGGGCGATGATGGCGATATTGCGAAGTTTCTGTCTCACGGGATGCTGCTCTGGGATGATTGGGGCCGCGCATTATACAGCAAAACCGCAGGAAAAGGGCTGATATTGATTATTCCGTCCGGCCCGCAAATGGCGGCCGACTCAGCCCCCTTGCCGCTTCCGTATCGATAAGCAGGCGGGCCTCGCCATAGGTGGTACCGCTGCCATGACGCCGGATGCGCCGCAGCAGCGCATCAAAGTTGCCGGCCGTGGCAGACAAGGCATCGATCTCGGCCAACGGGAAGGGGGTGCCGGCGGCAAAGAACCACGCCGCTTCCCGGCCGAAAGGGGGCGTCACCGTCAGGCGCAGCCCCGCCCGTTTGTCCGGGAAAGGCACAAAGGCGCCTGCCGTCATGCGCTGACCGGTCTTGCCCGGCAGCGGCAGGAGCCGGGTCAGCCGGCCTGCGGCATCGCTGTATATCAGCAGCACATAGGCATCCCGGTCCAGGCTGAGCAACAGGGATATTTCATCACCTTCGTTTTTTTGAAAGGGTTTTCTTTGCGCCCTCTGCGCCTTTGCGTTCTTTGCGTTGATTCTCGTGGTCGATTCATCATCCCGTGTTGCCAGCTGCGTGCGCATGAATTCATGCAATAGTCGGGTCAGACCGGCCGCATCGCCTCCCGGCATTCATCCCATTGATGCATTCTCTGTGTTCTCCGTGCCTCTGTGGTGAATAGATGCAAAGATTAAAGGGCTAATCGGTTGCGGCTGCGTATTTCTTGAGCAGCTCAGCCATCCGGATGATAGAGGAACCAGCCGCTGATACGATTGTTTTCCAGCCGAATCGCCAGCCCCAGGGCATCGTAGGCCAGATAGGCGCCGCTCACCAGTTCGATGCGCCGGCTCGGCGGACCCAGCATCTTGAGTGGCCGGCTGGCGTCATCGCCCAGCGCCAAGCCGTCACCGAGCCGGGCCTGCCCGCCGCTTTGCCAGGCATTTACCAACCGGCCGTCGGCGTCCACCACCCAGCGCGCACCAGTGGCGACGACCCGGGCCTTTTCATCTCCTGGGACGAGGCGGCCAATGGCGACATCACGGGGCGCATCGTTGTCGATGCCAGCACTATCGATGCGGATAATCGCGACCCCGAAGACCCCATCAACATGCGCATCGACTTCACCTACACCGACACCGCCAAGCTCGCCGACATGTTCCTGCGCTTCGACACCGGCAATGCCTGGGCCGACGGCCTGCGCATCGAGGTCAGCAAGGACCTCACCGCCAGTCCGCTGGGGCAGGTGTTCACTGCCCGTGGCCTGATGGAAATGAAGGCGCAGTTCGCACCGGTGGACGGCATTAGCGAGCTGCCGCAGCTGCGCATGTACACCGTCTCCGACCGCCTGGGTGAGGGCGCCGCGGTGG
This sequence comes from Chromatiales bacterium, assembly GCA_026982475.1. Taxonomy (GTDB): domain Bacteria; phylum Pseudomonadota; class Gammaproteobacteria; order SZUA-152; family SZUA-152; genus DRQN01. Next base: position 6,823 of record JALSHB010000095.1, on the reverse strand, counting down.
CCGAGTTCGTGGACGTGTCCCTGCCGCTGGAAATCGACGCCAGCACCGGCGATCACCTGGGCAACTATATCTTCGACAAGACCGACATCTACTTCTTCGATGCCGATCAGCGCACTGCCGAGCCCTGGGACTGGATCGACAAGACCATCACGGATTCCCAGTACCGCGGTGGCCGCAATCTGACGACCATCACCGAGGCCGACATCATCGATTTCCTCGGCCTGAGCCTCACCTATTTTTCCGGCACCGAATGCGCCAGCGTGGGCGATGACTGCACGGCCATGCTCAATGCGATCTTCGCCGATGGTTTCGCCGGCCAGGAGCAGAACCAGGGCTCGGACCCCATGGACTGGCGCAGCGCCGCCATCACCAGCCCGGCCTATCTGGGCAGCGTGTACCCCAACGGCTCGGACTGGGCCGGCGCCTTCGACCCGGCATTCACACCCTGAGGCCGATCCGGCCCGCGCTCAACAACCGCCCCTCACCGGGGCGGTTTTTTTGTAAACAACGGATCCAGATTTCAGCAAATGGGCGTAACCCCGGCGGCACTCATTGAAACCAGCGGCAACTGTCTCCATAACAAAATAGCGTGGTGATAAAACAGAATCCATCAACAGCGAGGTAGTGTCCATGACCACTGATGAGCAGTTAGCCGAACGCAATATCCTGCACTATGAGGCCCGCCTGAAACACATCGATGAACTCTTCGAGAAGGCCAGCAAGGCGCCCGGGGCGGAAGCGCCCGAAACCAGCAGGGAGCTGGCCGAGTTGAAAGAGGAGCGTGGCAAGCTGGTCGATACGCTGGAACAGATAAAGGAAAAGTCACTGGAAGCGTGGGCCAAGGAAGGGGGTCCCATGGTGATCTGGGACCTGGTCGCCGAACGCCTGGAAAAACTCGTCGAGCGACTGGAGAAATAATCCGGGCGCGCAAGCCGCGCCCGGCCGCAAGCGAAAAAGCGCCGACCCGAACACGGTCGGCGCCCTGCCTCAATCTGCACCCGCGGACTCAGATCCAGCCCCGCCCATTCACAAGGCCTTCAGCGCCAACTCCTCGCGGCTGGCCTTCACGAAGCCATAGCTGGCATAGATATCCTGCGCCTCCTCGCTGGCCAGATAGGCCAGAAGCGGCGTCTCGCGGTGATGGCGCGAGGTAAACCAGGTCTTGCCCGGCACCGCCCAGCAGCTCTTGCATTTCCGGCCATTGGTAACCTTCTCCATCAGCCCCAGGCCGGCCAGCATCTCCGAGCCGTAAAACTTGAAGATACCCTCGGTGAGCGGGTTGGGGTGGGATTGCACCAGGTCGTCTCGGCCCAGATCCCGCGGCCCCTTGATGCCCTTGGGATTGCCCCTGGCCACCATCAGCTCCAGCTTGTTGTGGGTGTAGATCATGTATTCCCGCATCTTGTTCTTCTTCGCCAGTTTTTTCAGGTGCTGGAGATTGACGCTGGCGAACAGATCGGGGTTGGGGCTGGTCTTGTGGCCATTGATCTCGCCCTGCTTGAGAATCTGCTTCTTGAGGATCTGTCCCGGCGGGATGGTCTCCACATAGACGGTCTTGATGTCCGGATGCCTGGCCTGAAAATCCTGGATCAGCTCCTCCATCACCATGAACTGGTTGCCGGCCAGGTACATCACCAGCTCGGCGTTGTAGGAATCCTCGATTTTGCCGTAGTCGATCTTGCCGTCCACATAGAAGGTGCGGTAATCGTGTCCCTCGCCGGCATCCGCGCCCACCGCCAGCACCGGGGCCATGCAAGACGCGGCAAGCAGCAGCGCCTGCGCCATGGTCAGCCAGTTTTTCGTGATATCCATCGCCTGCTCTCCTCAAGGTGTCTTGTCACCAGCCGGCCAGGGCGCTTCTGCGACACCCTTGCATCTCGCCCGCCCGGAAGGGGTGGCCGTGACCGGCCATCAACAATAGGACTTGCCAGACCGGCGGAATATTCCATCGTTCCCCTGCCCTCTTCCTCCTTCAGTCCCCGGCGCGGTTGCCGACACTGTGTCCTGTACTGCCGAAAAACCGCCCGGGATGCCATCGATGAACGACAATACGCCACCCTTTCAGCCCTCGCCCGCCGCCCGTCCCGACCTGGACTGGAGCCAGGTGCGCGAAACGGTGATGATGCTCAACCTCGCCGTGGCGCAGATCAGCAACGCCATGCAGGATGGCGACGAATCCGTGAAGACCCTCACCGAGTCCTTTACCGCCATGATGGACAAGATCGGCGCCATCCAGTCCAGCGCCGACACCCTGCCCGCGGACTCCCCCCAACGCGACGACATCACCAGCAGCTGCAGCGCCATTGCCGGCGAGATGCAGACGGCCATCGTCGCCTTCCAGTTCTATGACACGCTCAACCAGCGCCTCGGCCATCTCACCGACAGCCTGGCCTCGCTGGGCGGGCTGGTGGCCAGCCCCGAGCAGCTCTACAGCCCCCGCGCGTGGAGGGCCTTGCAGGCCGACATCAAGTCCCGCTACACCCTGGAATCCGACAAGGCCATGTTCGACGCCATCCTCAACGGCGCCAGCATCGAAGAGGCCCTGCACCTCAGCCGCCGGCGGGACAGGCGTGAAGAGGAGGATATCGAGCTGTTTTGAAAAAAGGACTGCGTGCTGAGTGCTGCAAAGCCTAGTCGGCCTCGGGGTCCTGCCCCCCCCCCCCTCCCCTCCCCCCCCCCAGACCCTATCCTATGCCGCTTTCCCGCCCGAGGACCGCCCGCATGGCTGTACTTCTGCAGGCCACCAACCTGGTCAAGCGCTTCGGCGACGTGGCGGCCGTCAACGGCGTCAGCTTCGGACTCGAGGCCGGCACCTGCTTCGGCCTGCTCGGCCCCAACGGCGCCGGCAAGACCACCACCCTCGAAATGCTCGAGGGCATCGCCGACGCCGACGAGGGCGAGATCCTCTATCGCGGCAAGCCGGTGGGCGCCGAGTTCCGCAACGACGCCGGCATCATGTTTCAGACCACCGCGTTGCAGGACTACATGACCGTGCGCGAGGCGCTGGAGATGTTCGGCAGCTTCTACCCGCGCACCACGCCCATGGCCGAACTGATCGAGACCTGCGCGCTGAGTGAGTTTCTCGACCGCGACTCGCGCAAGCTGTCCGGCGGCCAGCGCCAGCGCCTGCTGCTGGCCATCGCCCTGGTCAACGACCCGCAGGTGGTGTTTCTCGACGAACCCACCACCGGCCTCGACCCCCAGGCGCGGCACAACCTGTGGGCGCTGGTGAAACGCATTCGCGCCCAGGGCAAGACCATCCTCCTCACCACCCACTACATGGAGGAGGCCTACGAACTGTGCGACGAGATCGCCATCATGGACCACGGCAAGATCATCACCCGCGGCTCGCCCAAGGCGCTGCTGGCCGAACACTTCGACGAGGTGGTGCTGCAGCTGCCACGCGCCGACATCCTCGGCGATCCCGACGAGCTGCCCCTGCCGGTCACGGTGCACGGTGACACGGTGGAGATCCTCAGCCGCGACATCAACACCACCATCCGCACCCTGCTCGATCACGACGTCTCCCTGGCCGGCCTGCAGATCCGCCCGCGCACCCTGGAAGACCTGTTCCTGGCCCTCACCGGCGAGGCGTTGCGCGCATGAACTGGCACCGCTTCCTCGCCGTCCTCAAGGCCCGCAACCGCGAATTCATCCGCGACCGCTCGGCGCTGGGCTGGAACGTCATGTTCCCCCTGCTCATCGTCGCCGGTTTCGCCTTCGCCTTTTCCGGCAAGCCCATGGATCTGTACAAGGTCGGCGTCTACGCCGCCGACCCGGTGCAGAAACTGGCCAGCCTGCGGGAGACACAGGCCTTCTTCCGCACCGACTACATCCAGTTCATCCCCGTCACCGGACTGGCCTCCGCCATCACCAAGGTGGAACGCCACCAGCTGGACATGCTGTTCGACCTCGACCGGCAGCGCTACTGGGTCAACCGCGATTCCCCCAAGGGCTACATACTGGAGCGGGTATTGCGCGGCGCGGACACGGTGGCTGACACAACGAACAGCCCGACCGGCGGCTTCCAGCGCCAGACCGTCACAGGCCGTGAAATCCGCTACGTCGAGTGGCTGATCCCCGGCATCCTGGCCATGAACATGATGTTCTCCGCCCTGTTCGGCGTCGGCTACGTCATCGTGCGCTACCGCAAGAGCGGTGTGCTCAGGCGCCTGCAGGCCACGCCGCTGACCGCCCTCGAATTTCTCAGCGCCCAGGTGGTATCGCGCCTGTGGCTGATCATCGCCATCACCAGCGGCATCTACGCCGGCGCCAACCTGTTCATCGACTTCAGCATGTTCGGCAGCTACCTGCTGCTGTTGCTGGTATTCACCCTTGGCGCCATCAGCCTCATCAGCCTCGGCCTGCTGGTGGCGGCGCGCATCGCCAGCGAGGAGCTGGCCGGCGGCATCCTCAACGTGCTGAGCTGGCCGATGATGTTCCTCTCCGGGGTATGGTTCTCGCTGGAGGGAACCCCGCCGCTGATCCAGAAGCTGGCCCTGCTGTTCCCCCTCACGCACATCATCGACGCCGCCCGCGCGGTGATGATCGACGGCGCCGGACTGGCGGGCATCAGCACCCAGTTGATCGTCCTGACCCTGATGAGCGCGATATTCCTGCTGCTGGGCGCGGTATTGTTTCGCTGGAAATAACCGGCCGTTGCGCCCACAATCGGTCCGTCGACACCCTCAGCGGCGATCACGCCCGGAGAACGGACACCATGCAAGACACCCCCCTCAACGACACCGACCGCGATGAAAGAATCCGCCAGCTGGAGGCGGAGCTGGCCACCCTGCGGCGCGAGAACCAGCAGCTGAAGTATGCGCGCGAGACCGACCAGCAGGAAAAGCAGCGCATGCACCTCGAAGAACTGGTGGCCGACCGCACCCAGGAACTGAGCAGCATCAACGAACAGCTGCGCAAGGAGATCACCGAGCGCGAACAGGCCGAGGAGATCGCCCGCCAGCATCAGGAAAGGCTGGCCCACGTGGCGCGCATCAACACCGTGGGCGAAATGGCCTCCGGCCTGGCCCACGAGATCAACCAGCCGCTGGCCGCCATCGCCACCTACACCCAGGGCTGCCTGCACCGCCTGCGCAAGGCCGGTGACGACCCGCAGAAGCTGGGCCCGATCCTGGAGCAGATCATCGTTCAGGCGCAGCGCGCCGCCACCATCGTGCAGCACCTGCGCAACTTCGTCACCAAGGGCAAGCCGCACCGCGAACCCACCGACATCACCCAGGTGGTGCGCCGCGCCGTGAGCCTGGTGCGCGGCGAAATCCTCAGCAATGAAATCGAGCTGGACATCCTCCAGGACGCCACCCTGCCGCTGGTCAACGCCGACGCCATCCAGGTGGAACAGGTGATTCTCAACCTGCTGCGCAACGCCATCGATGCACTGAGCGAGGTAAAGGGAAGCGAAGAAGGCGCCCGCAAGGAGCTGAAGATCATGCTCGACTGCTGCGACAATCAGGAGATCAGCATCACCATCAGCGACACCGGCCCCGGCTTCAGTGACGACGCCCGCGACAAGCTCTCCTCCCCCTTCTTCAGCACCAAGCCCGAGGGCATGGGACTGGGCCTGGCCATCAGCACCACCATCATCGAGGACCACGGCGGGCGCCTCAGCCACGAGGTCAACGACGCCGGCGGCGCCACCTTCCGCTTCACCCTGCCGGCCAACGGCCGGCGCAGCGAGCGGCACGCCCAGCCCTAGGCGCCGTCAGTTCCTCGCCACACTGGCACCTGAATCCGCAGGCTAAGGTGCCACTTACGACACCTCGTGACACCGGGGGATTGTCCCCAGATCGAAACATACTTGCCCCACTACCCGCGGCCGTTGCGTACCGCTATAGTGCGCAGCTCGACAATACCTGCCCGCGCCAATCAGGCACTTGCCTCATTGTCCGCGGCCCCTGTCGCGGCTCATCATGCGCGGCAACAGACCACTGGGAGTCTCACGGAAAATGGAACGCCGTCATCAGACCCGCAGCCCCACCAACACCCCCACCCGCATCAGTTGCGAAGCGCTGGGCACCATCCGCGCCAACATCCGCAACTTCAGCCAGAACGGCCTCTTCGTCGAGCTGGGCGCGGCCCGCTTGAAGCCCAACCAGACGGTCGAAATCATCGCCGACAGCCCCAGCTACATGCGCGCCATACCGCCGGTAAAGGCCCTCATCGTCCGCCGCACGGACAAGGGCATCGGCCTGAGCTTTCTCGAACCCTGCCCGCGGCTCATCGACACCTTGAGCACCCTGTAAAAACCCTTGCACCCCTCCTGAAAACAACCCATGAACCCTTCCGTGGATTTTGACAATCGCTGGAACGAACGTCAGGACATATGCCTGCACATCACCCTGCTCGATCACAGCGGGGAGATCCTGCAGACCAGCAGCAAAAACATCAGCATCGGCGGCATCTTCATCGAGCCCGTGCCCCGGCAACTCGACATCGGCCAGAAGCTGGAGGTCGCATTCAGCCTGCACAGCGCCAGTAGCAGCCAGCGGCACCGCCTGCCGGCGCGGGTGGTGCGCAACCACCACGACGGCGCCGCCCTCGCCTTCAGTGATTACGACCGCAACACCCTCAACGCCCTGCGCATACTGCTCTACGACGGCCTCACTCGATAAAACCCTGTCATTTTGGTATAAGATTGCCCGCCCCCGTGTCAGGAAGCACCCCCGCCACGGTAACTATTATTAAAATAAAGCGGAATCACACCACATGACGTTTCGAGCCCCATCCCTGCCCACCTATTTCATCACCCTGATCATCGCCGCCATCATCGGCGGCCTTGCCTGGCTGGCCCTTGGCAGCACCG
>JALSHB010000094.1 GCA_026982475.1 Chromatiales bacterium | reverse complement strand
CGGCCGCCCACCAGCACGTTGGAGCCGGTCATGCTGGCGCCGCCGGCGAGGTCGAAGCAGATGAAGGGGATCTTGCCGCCGCTGCCAAGGCCATCCAGCGGGCAGCCGGCATTGGTGGCCAGGGCCTGCAGATCGGCGGACAGCGCCGCCTGCGCCAGGCGCGGGTTGCCCAGCAGGCCGAGCAGGGCGCCGCCGGCGACCAGGCCGCTGCCGGAGATGAAGCCCTGGCGCAGGAAGTCGCGGCGGGTGACCGGGCGCGCGTGGTCGGTGTGGTACAGCGGGGCGTCCGGGTTCAGGGAATAATGACGTCGTTTGGCCATGGTGTTGTCCTCGTGTGTCCTTGCCGCGGTTATTGGATGAGCATCGCCGCACTGCCCAGGGTGGTGGTGCAGAGGGCCTTGGCGATGGCGCGGGTGCGGGCTGGGCCATTGTCGCAATACTGGTTGATTTCAGGGTCGGTGCTTGCGCACACATCCTGCATGTTCAAGCTCAAGCGGTCGAACAGGTTGTCGGGATTGCTTGACGCCGGGCCGAACAGCTCGGCCTTGAGGTCGGCGCGCGCCGGCACGCCGTTGAGCGCGGTGTTGGCGGCGTCGGGCAGGCCGATCATGTTGTCGTAGAGGGCGTCCAGCATCTGCTGCTTCTGCGTCGAGTCGCCACTGCCATAGGCGGTGGCCACGTCGGCGTCGAAGTCGAAGCCGCCGTAGAAGGCGCTGCGCAGGGCCGGGTCTTCCACCAGGCCGTTGCAGTACTGGATCGCCAGCTGGGCGATGGCCATCTGGTGCGCCGGCAGGAAGCCGTCGATGTCTTCCAGGGTCGGCAGCTGCTGCTTGACGGTGAGGTAGGTGTCCTTCACCGATGCGTTGCCGGGGGCGTTCATGTCGACGCCGGTGACGGCGGCCATGGTGGCGTTGATTTCCTCGAAGGTGCGCAGGCCGATGTCGGACACCGCGGGGCTGTCGACGGCGGGCGTGGCGCAGCTGGCGTTGACGCCGCAGACCATGTCGATGCGCACGTCGGTCTTGCTGCCCAGCTGCTCGAAGGTGAGGAAGAACTCGTCGTCGTCGGCGCCCTTCTCCAGGGCGATGATGGTGCCGAGGCTGGACAGCACCTGACCGCCGCTGGTGTAGCTGCTGCTGGTGATGGTGGTGTCGATGTTGCGGAAGGCCTGGCCGACGGCGGGCTCCTTGCCGTTGAGGCCGAGACGCAGGCCCTTGACGACGATGTTGCCGGGCGTGAAGTCGGGGTCCAGGCTGACCAGGGTGGGCTTGTAGAACAGGTAGCTGTAGCTGTCGTACTGGCTGACCTCCAGCATCACGTAGGTGCCCAGTTCCGGCGCCGGCGGCGGATCGAACAGCTGCTCACTGACGTTGAACAGGAGGAGGAATTTCTCGCCCACGCCGGCCTCGAAGTTCTGTTCGATCTGCGCCTCGCTCATGGCGCGGTCGTGGATCGCCACCAGGCGCAGCTTGCCCTGCCAGGCCTTGGCGCCGCCGGACTCGCTGCCGAATACCAGGGCGTAGCTGTCGTCCCAGTTGGCCAGGCTGCCGGGGGTGCTGGTGTCGGCGTCTTCGGTGTACACGCCGTTGACGTAGATGCGGCGGCCATTGACGGGGTCGTAGGTGACCACCACATGCTGCTGGGCGGCCTGCAGGTCCTCGTCGTCGGCATCGGTGATCAGCGATGGCTCGCCATTGGCGTTGGTGTTGCTGCTGCGCTGCATGAACTCGTAGCGGTATTCGGCCTGGCCGAGGGTGAAGTTGCGGCGGTCGTTGCCTACTGAGTAGGTGATGATGCGCGCCGGGTCGCCGGCCGTGCCCTGGCTGACGTTGCCGGGGACTACCCAGGCCTCGATGCTGAATTCGCCGCTGGCGACGATGCGGTCGCGCAGTTTCTGGCTGTCGCCGGTATTGGCGCGGGCGTGGCCGCCGAGGAATTCGATGCCCCAGCCGCCGACCCATTTGAAGTCGATGTCCTCGCTGCCCTCCAGGCGCAGGTTGAGGGGCGGCGCGACGCCGCTGGTGTCGGAAATGACGTTGCCGCTGCCGGCCTTGAATTCGTACAGGGCGATGGTGCTGGAGTCGTCACGCGCGCCGCCGCTGGCGACCAGGCCTTGCTTCAGGCCCAGGGCCTTGCTGATGATCCAGTTGCTGTCCACGGCGCTGGTGGCGATGGTGCCGGCAAAGGCGGCGATGGCCTGCTCCATGGCCGCGGCGGAGGCGGCGCAGTCGCTGCTGCCGGTGCCGTTGGGGTCCCAGCAGTTGTGGAATTCCTGCGCCAGGCGCACCACCAGCCGCGAGTTGGCGGGGGTGTCGAGGTCCATCTTCTGGCTGATCTTGATGGCCTCGTAGGCGGTGGCGACATCGCTCTCGGAGAAGAATGGCGACTGCGGAATGGCGGCGGACTCGACGTGGCAGCTGGCGCAGTTGTCGATCAGCAGCGGGTGCACGGTGGCGCCGAAGTTGGCCAGCACGGCCGGCTCCGTGGCCGGGTCGGGCAGGCTCTTGCTGGCGCCGGCGTCCTTCTGGACCGGTGCCTCCAGGACGATGGCGTTGCCGCCGCCGGTATCGCCGCCAGCGCTGCTGCCGTTGATCCAGTCGTTGAGGTAGCCGGTGACGACGGCGGCCATGGCGGTGCATTCGCCGTTGCTGCCGCATTGGTGGCCGGTGTTGATCTTGGCGATCAGGCGGGAATTCTCGGGGGCGCTGCGGTCGACGACCTTGAGGGTCTCGGCATAGGCGCGGTTGACGTTGGTCTGATCGAGAAAGTGGGGCGACTGGTTGCCGCCGCCATGGCAGTTGTCGCAGCTGTAGGAATTCATGCGGTTCCAGAAGTTGACCTTGTAGGAACAGGCGTCGGCCGGATCGGCGGTGCCGATGCCGCAGGCGGGGCCGCTGTATTCCGTGTTGCGGTCATTGGGCAGGCTGGTGTTCAGCTCCGTGGGCACCATGTCGCAGGCGCTCAGCAGCAGGGCCGCCGCGAGGGCAAGGAAACCGCGCAGGATGTGTTTGTTGCTGGAAAAATTCATTTCGACTCTCCGTAGTGCCGTCATTTGTTCTTTGTGGCTGCCGTTTTCGTCTCGCGGGTCGTCAGGCGATGCCGTCCTTTTGTCCTACTAGTTGCCCTTGCAGTAATCGGCGCTCTCCGCGAAGACCTGCTTCAGTTGGTAGTTGCTGCCCTTGAAGGTGGTGACCATGGCGTCGATCTGGCCGCGGTCGCTGGCGTCCACCGGTGGCCGGAAGCACACCGCCTTGAAGACCTTTTCCACCTGGCAGCGGGCGAAGGCCTCGCTGTAGGCGAACTCCCTGCCGAAGGATTTGGCGCCGG
>JALSHB010000093.1 GCA_026982475.1 Chromatiales bacterium | reverse complement strand
TCCACGCCCACCAGCCGGTCGCCCTCGCGCAGGTCGATGGCGATGATGCCGGTGCTGCGCGGGCGCGAGAAGTCTTCCAGCGGGGTCTTCTTCACGGTGCCGTTGGCGGTGGCGAAGAAGATGTACTTGCCGGCCTCGTATTCGCGGATCGGCAGCACCGCGGTGATGCGCTCGCCCTCCTCCAGCGGCAGCAGGTTGACGATGGGCTTGCCGCGCGCGCCGCGCCCGGCCTGCGGCAGCTCGTAGACCTTCTTCCAGTACACCTTGCCGGTGCTGGAGAAGCACAGGATGGTGTCGTGGGTGCTGGCGATGAACAGCTGGTCGATGAAGTCCTCTTCCTTCATGGTGGTGGCGGACTTGCCGCGGCCGCCGCGGCGCTGGGCGCGGTAGTCGGCCAGCGGCTGGGCCTTGGCGTAGCCCTCGTGGGACAGGGTCACCACCACGTCCTCCTCGGCGATGAGGTCTTCGAGGCTGAGGTCGAGGTGGGTCTCCAGAATCTCGGTGCGGCGCGCATCGCCGTACTGTTCCTTCATCGCCTGCAGCTCTTCGCGGATCACCTCCATCAGGCGATCCACGCTGCCGAGGATGGCCAGCAGCTCGGCGATGGTGTCCAGCAGCTCCTCGTATTCGCCGAGGATCTTGTCCTGCTCCAGGCCGGTGAGGCGGTGCAGGCGCATTTCGAGAATGGCCTGGGCCTGGGCGTCGGACAGGTGGTAGCGGCCGTCGATGAAGCCGAAGGCCGGGTCCAGGCCGTCGGGGCGCGAGGCCTCGGCGCCGGCGCGTTCCAGCATCTGCACCACCACGCCCGGCTCCCAGCCGGTGGCCATCAAGCCTTCCTTGGCCGCCGCCGGGTTGGGTGCGGCCTTGATGAGGGCGATGATGGGGTCGATGTTGGCCAGCGCCACCGCCAGGCCCTCGCGGATGTGGGCCTTCTCGCGCGCCTTGCGCAGGTCGAAGATGGTGCGGCGGGTGACCACGGTGCGGCGGTGGTCGATGAAGGCCTGCAGGATCTGCTTGAGATTGAGCAGGCGCGGCTGGCCGTCCACCAGCGCCACCATGTTGATGCCGAACACGGTCTGCATCTGGGTCTGCTGGAACAGGTTGTTGAGCAGCACCTCGGCCACCTCGCCGCGCTTCAGCTCCACCACCATGCGCATGCCGTCCTTGTCGGACTCGTCGCGCAGCTCGGAGATGCCCTCGATCTTCTTGTCCTTCACCAGTTCGGCGATCTTCTCCACCAGACGCGCCTTGTTGACCTGGTAGGGCAGCTCGGTGACGACGATGCGCTGGCGGCCGTTGTCGTCGGTCTCGATCTCGGTGCGCGCGCGCATCACGCAGCGGCCGCGGCCGCTGCGGTAGGCCTCGTGGATGCCGCGCACGCCGTTGATGAAGCCGGCGGTGGGGAAATCCGGGCCGGGGATGTGTTCGAGCAGGGCCGTGATGTCCAGGCTGGGGTCATCGATCAGCGCCATGGTGGCGTCGATCACCTCGCCGAGGTTGTGCGGCGGGATATTGGTGGCCATGCCCACGGCGATGCCGGAGGAGCCGTTGATGAGGAGGTTGGGGATCTTGGCCGGGAACACGGCGGGTTCGTGCTCGGACTCGTCGTAGTTGGGGACGAAGTCCACCGTCTCCTTGTCGATGTCCGCCAGCAGCTCGTGGGCGATCTTCGCCATGCGCACCTCGGTGTAACGCATGGCGGCGGCGGAATCGCCGTCCACCGAACCGAAGTTGCCCTGGCCGTCCACCAGCATGTAGCGCAGCGAGAAGGGCTGGGCCATGCGCACGATGGTGTCGTACACCGCCGAGTCGCCGTGCGGGTGGTACTTACCGATCACGTCGCCCACCACGCGGGCGGATTTCTTGTAGGGCTTGTTCCAGTCGTTGCCCAGCTCGCTCATGGCGTAGAGCACGCGGCGATGCACGGGCTTGAGGCCGTCGCGCACGTCTGGCAGGGCACGCCCGACGATGACGCTCATGGCGTAGTCCAGGTAGGACTGCTTCATTTCCTCTTCAATGTTGACCGGGAGGGTTTCTTTGGCGAAATCGACCATAGGTTCCAGTGTGTTGTGGTTGTGTTAGGTGAGCACCTGACTCCGCGGGTTCGGGCAAGCAGTTTCAGGATTTTCTGATAAGCGCAGCAGCCGCGCGTCAATCGTCCAATACTACCATACCCAAGCCCCCCACGGCACCTGCCTGAAATGCGCCAAAACCGGCGCAGAGAACGGCACACGCCGACATGCGCACAAAAAATGGCCAGTTTGCAGATTGTCCAGAAATCTATGCCCTGGGACCACGGTGCTTCAGCCCATCATTGCCCGCATCTTTTCGCTATCGGGATTGCGCACCACCCCACGCTCGGTGACGATGGCGTCCACCAGCGCCGCCGGGGTGACGTCGAAGGCGGGATTCCAGGCCTCGGCGCCGGCGGCGGCGATACGCCGGCCGGCCAGTTCCAGCACTTCAGCGGGCGGGCGCTGTTCGATGGCAACGTCGTCGCCGCAGGCGATGGCCATGTCCACCGTGGAGGCCGGCGCCACCACCATGAACCTCACCCCGTGGTGGCGCGCCAGCACCGCCAGACCGTAGGTGCCGATCTTGTTGACCACGTCACCGTTGGCGGCGATGCGGTCGGAGCCGACGATCACCCAGGCCACCCTGCCCTGCTTCATCAGGTGCGCCGCCGCGCCCTCGGCCTGCAGGGTGACGGGGATGCCCTCCTGCACCATCTCCCAGGCGGTGAGCCGCGCGCCCTGCAGCCACGGGCGGGTCTCATCGGCGTAGACATGGGTGATCTTGCCAGCCGCGAAACCGGCGCGCACCACGCCCAGCGCGGTGCCGTAGCCGCCGGTGGCCAGGGCCCCGGCGTTGCAGTGGGTGAGGATGGCGCAGGGATCCTCGATGAGGGCCGCGCCCAGTTCGCCCATGCGGCGGTTGGCGGCGATGTCTTGGTTGTGGATGCGCCGGGCCGCCGCCAGCAGCGCGGCTTCGGGGTCGCCGTCGATTTCCGCGATCAGGCCGCGCATGTGCGCGATGGCCCAGAACAGGTTCACCGCCGTGGGGCGCGCCGCCGCCAGCGTCTGCAGGTCCGACTCGATGGCCTGCTTCCACGCGCCCGGCGACTGTGCGAAGCGCGCCCGCGCCGCCAGCACGATGCCGTAGGCCGCGGTGATGCCGATGGCCGGCGCGCCACGCACCACCATGTCGCGGATGGCCGCGGCCACGGCATCGACGTCGCCATAGCGCAGGTAGGCGACCTCCTGCGGCAGCACGCGCTGGTCCAGCAGCTGCAAGCCATTCCCCTGCCAGCGTATTGCCTCTACCGTATCGGCCTGGTCAGTCATAATGGGTCCTCATCTGTTGACGCGTAAAAATCCTCGCATGATAACGGAACCCAGCCGTGACGGCAGCGCCAGGCGGCTTGCCCCACGCCCGCCACAGACGCTATCTTCCCCCCATGCAAACCACAGCCAGCTCCCCCCCCACAGCCATCGACACCCTGATCCACGCCCGCTGGGTGATCCCGGTCGATCCTCATGACACGGTCCTCGACCACCACGCCATCGCCGTTCACGAAGGACGCATCGTTGCCCTGCTGCCCAGCCGCGAGGCTGACGAGAAGTATCGGCCCGAGGTCGAGCACCGCCTCGACGGCCACGCCCTGATCCCCGGCCTGGTCAACGCCCACACCCACGCCGCCATGTCCCTGTTCCGCGGCCTGGCCGACGACCTGCATCTCATGGACTGGCTGCAAAACCACATCTGGCCCGCCGAGGGGAAATGGATCAGCCCCGAATTCGTCGCCGATGGCACGCGCCTGGCCATCGCCGAGATGCTGCGCGGCGGCACCACCTGTTTCAACGACATGTACTTCTTCCCGGACGAGACCGCACGCGTCGCCGACAACGCCGGCATGCGCGCGGTGGTCGGCCTGATCCTCATCGACTTCCCCACCGTGTGGGCGACCAATGCCGACGACTACCTGCACAAGGGCATCGAGGTGCACGACCACTACCGCCACCACCCGCTGATCCGCACCGCCTTCGCCCCCCACGCGCCCTACACCGTGTCCGACGACCCCCTGCAGCGCGTGGTCACCTTCGCCGAGGAGCTGGATCTGCCCATTCACATGCACCTGCACGAAACCGCCCACGAGGTCGACGAGGCCAGCCGCCAGGGCGGCCTGCGTCCCCTGGCGCGCCTGACCCGGCTCGGCGTGCTGTCGCCGCGCCTGGTCGCGGTGCACATGACCCAGCTGGGCGACGGCGAAATCGCCCAGCTCGCCAGCAGCGGCGCCAGCGTCGTGCACTGCCCGGAGTCCAACCTCAAGCTGGCCAGCGGCTTCTGCCCGGTACAGAAACTGCTCGATGCCGGCGTCAACGTGGCCCTTGGCACCGACGGCGCCGCCAGCAACAACGACCTCGACATGATCGGCGAGATGCGCAGCGCCGCCCTGCTCGGCAAGGCCGTGGCCAGGGACGCCAGCGCCGTGAGCGCCGCCCGCACCCTGCACATGGCCACCCTCGGCGGCGCCCGCGCCCTGGGCCTCGACGACACCATCGGCTCGCTCACCCCCGGCAAGGCCGCCGACATCACCGCCGTCGATCTCGGCGCGCTGGAGACGCAGCCCGTCTACCACCCCGTCTCGCAACTGGTGTACGCCGCCGGCCGCGAGCAGGTCAGCGACGTGTGGGTGGCCGGCCGGCACCTGCTGAAGGCGCGCGAACTCACCACCCTCGATCGGGCGTCGATCATTGAAAAGGCCCATGCCTGGGCGGAGAGGATTCAGGCCGCCGATGAGCATCCGGGCGGGGCGTGAATCGCCATGGATATCGACGCAAAGATCGCAATCTTCACCAGCAAACACTAAACACAACAAACGGAGTCCATATGCCGCAGAAAATGACCGTGACCACCAAGATCCTCATCTGGATGGTCTGCGGGCTGATACTGGGAAGTCTGATCAATGCCTTCGCTTCCGATGTCGCCTTCATCCAGGACTATCTGGTCAACGGGCTGTTCCACGTCGTCGGCGCCATGTTCATCAGCGCCCTGAAGATGCTGGTGGTGCCGCTGGTCACCTTTTCGCTGATCTGCGGCGTGTGCGGCATCGGCGATGTCAACACCCTGGGCCGGGTGGGGGTCAAGGCCTTCCTGCTGTTCATGTTGACCACGGCCCTGGCCATTACCCTGGCGATCACCGTCGCCGTGCTGGTGGGGCCGGGTGAAGGCTTCGACATGGGGGCGATGGCGCAGAGCGAATTCAGCGCGCCCCCGGCGCCGCCGCTGACCCAGGTGATCATCGACCTCATCCCCAGCAATCCCATTGCCGCCTATGCCGACGGCAACATGTTGCAGATCATCTTCTTCACCATCCTGTTCGCCATTTGCGTGCTGATGGTGGGCGAGACGGGCCGCCCCATCGCCGAGGGCGCCGAACGCCTCAACGCGGTGATGATGCAGGTGGTGACGCTGGTCATGCACGTCGCCCCCATCGGCGTCTTTGCCCTGATGGCCAAGACCTTTTCCCAGCAGGGCCTGGAGATGATTCTGCCGATGATCAGTTACTTTGGCGTGGTGGCGGTGGTGCTGCTGTTGCATGCCACGGGAACCCTGATGCTGCTGCTGAAACTGCTGGGGCGGGTCAGCCCGCTGGTCTTCCTGCGCAAGATGCGCGCCGTGCAGGTGTTCGCCTTCAGCACCTCCAGCTCCAATGCCACCATCCCGGTGACCCTGCGCACGGTGGAAAAACGCCTTGGCGTGGACAATTCCACGGCATCCTTCGTGGTGCCTTTCGGCGCCACCATCAACATGGACGGCACCGCCATCATGCAGGGCGTGGCAACGGTCTTCATCGCCAATGTCTACGGCATCGAGCTGGGCGTCGCCGGCTATCTCACCGTCATCGGCATGGCGGTGCTGGCCTCCATCGGCACCGCCGGGGTGCCCGGCGTGGGGCTGATCATGCTGGCCATGGTGTTCAACCAGGTGGGCCTGCCGGTGGAGGGCATCGCCCTCATCATGGGCGTGGACCGGCTGCTGGACATGATGCGCACCGCCGTCAACGTGACCGGCGATGCGGCGGTCACCACCATCGTCGCGCGCAGCGAGGACGAGCTGGACCTGAAGACCTTCCACGATCCCCAGGCCGGCATCGTGGAAGAGGTTCACCTCCCCCACGGCCAGCCGAAGGAGAGCCCCGGCCAGGCATGACCAGCGGACGCGACGCGCCCAGGGTTCCTGGGAAACCCGGGCGCGTCTCCGTCATGACTGCGCGGCCTCCGCTCAGAGCCTGTTGATGGCCTTGCAGAGACGCTTGGCCGGCTTGGGGTGGCCATCGAGATAGGCGTCGTGCGCACGCTGCCAGGCCTGCCACAGATAGCCCTCGACGGGGCCGTGACGATGCCCGCGATGCGGGTGACGATGAGCGTCATCGGCGCCCAGCCGCGTGTACCAGCCCAGTTCGCCATGGGCCACGTTGAGGCGCAGGGCCAGGCACTGCTGCAGCGCGGCGCGGCGCTTTTTGTCTTTCCGCTTTTCCGTTTTTTCCTCGTGTCTTCCCTCGTGCTCATGTTCCCGTTCGGCTTCCCGTTCACCAAAGAACAGCGCATAGGCCTCCGCCAGTGAGGTGATGCGGGTGTCGAACACGGGAATGGGGAAATAGCCGGCCAGGGTCTCGGCGTCCACCTCCGCCTCGCCGCGGCCGGTGACAGCGGCGCGGATCTGGCGTTTCCAGAAATGCTTGCCCTTGGGGTCGTTGAGCGGATCACTGAGCTTAAAGGGCAGCGTGTCGGGGGTGACGAAGACGCGGCTGCTGTAGGTCTGCGGCAGGCCGCCGGCGCCGGGATAGATGAGTTCGAGATAATAGGCGGTCCAGCCGCTCGCCGGTTCCTCGACACGAATCGGGAAGACGCCATTGCCATCCCCCAGCACCAGTTCGGAGGTCCAGGCGGCGCCGATGGTGTCGCGGCGGAAGTCGCGCGCCTCGGGGTTGGTGGCGCGCCACAGGCGGGCCAGCATGGGCGGCGGCGAGGCGACCACGGTCACGCCCGCCTCTGTCTGTTGCCATTCGACGCTGGGACGCGGCAGGTCATAGAGGATGCCGGCATACCAGGTCAGCAGGCTGGCGAGGGCGTCTTCCACGCTGCCGTCCGGCGTGCTGAGGGAGTGGTCGGTGTTGGGCACGTAGCGGATGAGGTTTTCCCCGCGCAACGCCTTGAAATAGAAGCGCGCCGAGTCCGGCGGGAAGAACTGGTCGCCGGTGGCGTTGAGCAGAAACTTGGGGCCCTCCAGGCGCGGCAGGTAACTGTAGGGATCGACCACCCGCAGCAGGTCCTGGCCCTCGGGGGTGCGCACGCGTCGCACGATGTCGTAATCCACATAGGGCTGCACGGCCGGGGCATAGAAACCGTAGGCACGGTAATGGTGCTCGATGTGCGGCGCGACGTTGAGAAAATCGATCACGCCGGGACTGATGGCGCGCACCCGCGGATCGACCACCGCCGTCAGCCAGGTGATGGCGCCGCGCTTGGAAAAGCCGACGATGACGAAGTCATTGACCAGCCGTTCCGCCACCATGGGCGTGACGGTCTGCACTGTGTCCATGGCGCGCACCACGCTCTTCACCATCGGCAGATAGACCGGCCAGGAGAAGTCGCCGGTGTCCATGGCCTTGTCCCAGGAATAGGCCACCAGCGAATCCTCCTTCAGGCCCTCGGCGGCATCGGGAAACACCAGCGGCTGGTTGGGCACCTGGGAGACGACGGCGACGATGGAATTGCTGGCCAGGGCGATCTGCGCGGCGAGCTGCAATTCACCGGCATTGAGGTCGGGCAGGTCACGGTTGCGTCCGCCGGCGACCATCAGCATGGCGGTTTCGGTGGCCACCGTGTCGGGGACGATCACCGCCAGCCAGTGGCTCCACAGCTGACGATCGACCTCGTCCTCGCTGCGCCAGCGCTGCGAGGTCATGGAAAAGACATGGGCGCTGTAGCCGGCCCCCGGCAGGCTGGCGAAGTGCGCGAAGCCGTAGGCGGTATCCGGTGCGTTGACGTAGTCATCGAGGGCGGTTTGCGGGTCGTCCAGGGCCAGCGCCTGCCCCGCCGGCGCGAGTAGCGCGAAGGTAAACAGCAGGCCGCGGAAGGCCCGGCCAATCAGGGTTTCTCTTTGATGCATCTCTCTCTCCTTGTCCGTGATGGCTGATTGTAGTTATGGTGAGATCAAGCGTCCCGCATCCACGAGGCGCGGTCAAGAACGCCTTGCCGTGAGCGCATGCCCCGCAACAAGCCTCTCTTTCTCTGCCTTGCGCAGTTTCTTGATCGCCGCCTCGCGCCGGCAGGCGTCGGCGCGGCTTGCGGCGGCTTCGCTGTAGACCAGGCTGACGGGACGACGCGCGCGGGTGTAGCGCGCGCCCGGCTTGCCGTCGCCGTTGTGTTCGGCGAGACGGCGCCGGAGATCGGTGGCGACGCCGGTGTAGAGACTGCCGTCGGCGCAGCGCAGGATGTAGACATGCCAGGGCGTCTTCACGGGCTCAGCGGTACTGACGCAGGTACCACCATTCGAAGAACCGCTTCAGCCAGTGCATGAACAGGAAGGGCGGCAGCACCCGGCTGCCGGCGGGCGTGCGCGAGACGAACATGCCCTTGTCGCCGCTGTCGACGATGCACATGAGTTCGACCTTGAAGGTGGCCTGGGGGGAACGGCCGGCGAGTGCATCGGTGAGATTGGTGGCGGCGGCCTCGGCCTGCAGGTCGGCCATGTGGGCCTGCTTGGGCATCCAGTCGGGGCCGGGAAAGCTGCCGGCATCGCCGGCCACGTAGACGCGCTCGAAGCCGGGCACGGCGCAGTGTTCATCGGCCTGCAACAGGCCGCCGGGGGAACGCGGCAGGCGGGTGTCGTCGAACCACGGGTTGCCGGTCATGCCGGGCATGAAGAGGATCAGGTCGGCGTCGAACTCGCCGCCCTCGGTGATCACCTTGCCGGCCTCGAAGCCCTTCATCTTGTGGCCCAGGTGGGTGTCGATGTCGCGCTTGCGCATGGCGTCGAGCAGGCCCTTCACCGCCTTCGGGCCGAGACGCTTGCCCGGTTCCGCGGCGGGGCTGAAGAATATCAGCTTGAAGCGCCCGCGGCGGCCCTCGCGGCGCAGCTGGCTGTCGATGCCGAAGAGGAATTCGAACATGGGACCGCCGCGCATGGCCGACGGCTCCTTGGGATTGCCGCCGAAGCCGATGGCGATGGTGCCGCCGTCCATCTCGCGCAGGCGGTCGCGGATCTTCAGCGCCGCATCGATGCCCTCGCAGGGCGTGATCGCCTGTTCGATGCCCGGCAGTTTCTTCAGGAAGCGGCCGCCGCTGGCGATGATCAGGCCGTCGTTGACGATATCGCCGTCGCTGGTGCGCAGGGTGCGGCCGTCGTCGCTGAGGCCGGTGGCGGAGGCGGGGTGGAAATCGATGCGATGGCGGCGCAGAAAGTTGTCCAGCGGGATGCGCAGGTCGTCCGGCTGGCGGATGCCGGCGGGAATCCAGATCAGGCTGGGCAGGTAGATGAATTCCGCCTTCGGCGCCACCAGGGTGATCTTCGCGCCGGCGTCCCGCTTGCGCGCCACCCGCGCCGCGGTGAGGGCGGCGAAACCGGCGCCGACGATGACAATATGCCTGTGTTCCATGGGGTTTCCTCGGCGAATGCAATGGCCGCAGTATAGTGCCAATTGCCCACGCGTACGATGCCGTGCGCTGGCCATGGGTCGCGCAAATCCACTACCATACGCGCCCCCTCACATCACGAAGAGCCAAAAGAGGTATATGGTGCAGGACTTCATCCCCGGTCAACGCTGGATCAGTGACACTGAGCTGCAGATGGGCCTCGGCACGGTGCTCAGCGCGGATCACCGCACCGTCACCCTCTGCTTCGCCGCCAGCGGCGAGACGCGCGTCTACGCCAAGCAGACCGCGCCGCTGACACGCGTGCGCTTCTCCCCCGGCGACAGCGTACTCAGCCACCAGGGCTGGGGCATGACGGTGACGCGCGTCAGCGAGGACGGTGGCCTGCTGACCTATCACGGCCACCGCGAGGACGGCAGCCCGGCCAGCCTGCCCGAGGGCGAGCTGAGCCACTTCATCCAGCTCAGCCGGCCCACGGAGCGCCTGTTCGCCGGCCAGGTCGACCACGACAAGTGGTTCGAGCTGCGCTACCAGACCCTGCGCCACGCCCAGCGGCTGGCGCAGTCCGAACTGTTCGGCCTCACCGGCAGCCGCACCAGCCTGATCCCGCACCAGCTCTACATCGCCCACGAGGTGGCTAACCGTTATGCGCCGCGTGTCTTGCTGGCCGACGAGGTTGGCCTGGGCAAGACCATCGAGGCCGGCCTGATCCTGCATCATCAACTGCTCACCGAGCGCGCGCAACGGGTGCTGATCGTGGTGCCGGAGACGCTGGTGCACCAGTGGCTGGTGGAGATGCTGCGCCGCTTCAATCGTCACTTCAGCATCTTCGACGAGACACGCTGCGAGGCCATCGACGAGCAGGACGCACAGGGCAATCCCTTCCTCAGCGAACAGCTGGTGCTGTGCAGCCTGGAATTCCTGCGCACCCATCCGCGACGCATCGAGCAGGCGCTGGATGGAGACTGGGACCTGCTGGTGGTGGACGAGGCGCATCACCTGCAGTGGTCGCCGGACCACGCCAGCGAGGAATACCGCCTCATCGAACGCCTCGCCGGCGTCACCCCGGGGGTGCTGCTGCTCACCGCCACGCCGGAGCAGCTGGGCAAGGAGAGCCACTTCGCGCGCCTGCGCCTGCTCGACCCGGACCGCTTCCCCGACTTTGCCGTCTTCGTCGAAGAAGAAAAACAGTACGCGCCCATCGCCCATGCCGTCGAGGCCCTGCTCGGCGAGCAGGCGTTGGACCCGGCGGCGCTGGAGACCCTGCGCCAGTCCGACGCCGAGGCCGATACCCACCGCCTCATCGACACCCTGCTGGCCGGCGACGGCAGCGACACGGAAAAGGCCGCCGCGCGCCGCGCCCTGATCGACAACCTGCTCGACCGCCACGGCACCGGCCGGGTGCTGTTCCGCAACACCCGCGCCGCGGTGAAGGGCTTTCCACAGCGCCAGGTGGAAGGCATCGCCCTGCCCCGGCCCGCGGCCTATGCGGGGCTCTCCCCCGACAGCCCAGAGGAACTGCCCTGCCCGGAGCGCCTCTACACGGCACAGGCCGCCGAGGGCGAGCCCCACTGGACGCGCATCGACCCGCGCGTGGCGTGGCTCGGCGACACGCTGGCCGCCCTGAAACCGCACAAGGTGCTGGTGATCGCCGCCAGCGCGCACACCGCGCTGGCGCTGGCGCAGGCGCTGAAGACCAGCCGTGGCATCCACGCCGCGATGTTTCACGAAGGCCTGAGCATCATCGAGCGCGACCGCGCCGCCGCCTGGTTCGCCGACGCCGAGGGCTCGCAGGTACTGATCTGCTCCGAGATCGGCAGCGAGGGTCGCAACTTCCAGTTTGCCCACCACCTGGTGCTGTTCGACCTGCCTCTCAACCCGGACCTGCTGGAACAGCGCATCGGCCGCCTCGACCGCATCGGTCAGCGCGAGACCATCCAGATCCACGCGCCCTACCTCGAAGGCAGCGCGCAGGAAATCCTCTTCCACTGGTATCACCAGGGTCTGTCCGCCTTCGAGCACACCTGCCCCGCCGGGCACAGCGTGTTCGTACGGGTGAAGGACGATCTGCTGCGCTGCCTGCAAGGCGCATCGCCGGCGGACATCGACCGCCTCATCGACAGCAGCCGCAGCCTGCATGCGCAATTCACCCGCGCCCTGCAAGAGGGCCGCGACCGGCTGCTGGAATACAACTCCTGCCGCCCCGAGATCGCCAACCGCCTCAAGCAGCAGGCGCAGGCAGCGGATCGCCACACCGAGCTGCCGGACTATCTCGATGCCATCTTCGACTGCTTCGGCGTGGACTCGGAAATACACAGCAGTTGCAGTTATGTGCTGCGCCCCAGCGAACACATGCAGGCGCCGCTGCCGGGTCTCAGCGACGAAGGCATGACCGTCACCTACGACCGCGATACCGCGCTGGCCTTCGAGAACATGCACTACCTCAGCTGGGAACACCCCCTGACCCGCAGCGCCATGGACATGGTGCTGAGCAGCGAGCTGGGCAACACCGCACTCACCGCCATCCCGTACCGCGACGTCAAGCGCGGCACCCTGCTGATGGAATGCCTGTTCATCCTCGAATCGGCCTCCAGCGAACGCCTCAACAGCGCCCGCTACCTGCCGCCCACCAGTATCCGCGTGCTCATCGACCAGCATGGTCAGCGCCATGACGACGCCCTGCCGCACACGGCCATCAACCGCGCGCGGCAGAGCGTGGACCGGGAAACGGCGGCGCAGGCAATCCGCAGCCAGCTCGATGTTCTGAAGACCATGGCCAAGACCGCCGAGGCCCAGGCCGCGAAGGAAGCGCCAATCCTATTGCGTGAGGCGCTGGACAAGACCCGCGACACCCTGCAGGGCGAGATCCAGCGCCTCAAGGCCCTGCAGCGGGTGAACCCCAACGTGCGCGACGAAGAGATCCACTATTTCGAGGAACAGTGGGCGGCGCTCAGCCAGGCACTGGAATCCGCCTCGCTGCGGCTGGATGCCCTGCGGGTGATTGTGGCGGTGTGACGCGCGCGCAGGCGCGGGCCATGCTGGAAATGATCTGCGTTGTTGACCCGTGCGGACGTGACGCGCGCGCAGGCGCGGGCCATGCCCGCGATGATCTCCCACCAAAACCCCATCATTTAACCCAATCGTTGCATAAATTCCGCGCACAAACAGCGGGCGACACGGGATGTGGAATCGACCACGAGAATCAACGCAAAGAACGCCAAGGCGCAGAGGACGCAAAGGAAACCCTTTCAATGAACCTTTGCGTCCTCTGCGCCTCTGCGACCTCTGCGTTTCATGCCATTCCCGGCGACAACCTCGGATTTCACGTCGTCTTACTTCCTGTCTATGTCGCTGGATCGCACTATCAGTGAACGCTTGCGGAAAGGGCACCACATACAGTGACGCCTGGAAATACCGGGATGTGCGCAATTTTTGATCTGTTTTTTTTTGCAACTAACAGGTTAACCTGTAGGAGCGGCTTCAGCCGCGAAGGTTTTCCCGCAGCCGGCTTTCGCGCCTGAAGGCGCTCCTACATTTCGGGGATGGATAATTCTGGTTATTTTATCGGCAGCGCGGGCAGTGGCTTCAGCCGCGAAAGAGGGTTGTTATTTCTTCGCGGCTGAAGCCGCTGCCACAGATTTTTCCGCCCAGATATCACCGGAAAAACGGCTACAGCGGAAACGCCGCGTGCAATTCCGGCATAACCACTTTTGTACCCTTCAGGCGGGCGGCGAAGGTCTGCATCACGTCTTCCTCACCGTGCACCAGGTAGGTGGTGTGCGGCTTGCCGGTCTTGCTATGCCAGGCCAGCAGCTGTTCACGGTCGGCGTGGGCGGAGAAGCCGCCAATGGTGTAAATCTTCGCCCGCACGGGGATTTCCTCGCGGAAGATGGTCACTTTTTTCGCGCCGTCGATGATGCGTCGCGCCAGGGTGCCGCGCGCGGCGTAGCCGACGAAGATCACGCTGCTGTCGCTGCGCCAGAGGTTGTGCTTGAGGTGGTGGCGCACCCGGCCGCCGGTGCACATGCCGGAGCCGGCAATGATCACGGCGCCGCCACCGATGCGGTTGATGGCCATGGATTCGGCGGTTTCGCGGCTGAAGCGCAGGCCGTGAAAGGAGAACGGGTCATGGCCGTCGGCATAGAGCTGGGCAGTGTCGGCGTCGTAGCACTCGGGATGACGGCGGAAGATCTCGGTGGCTGAGATGGCCATGGGTGAGTCGAGGAATACCTGCATGGCGCCGGGCAGCCGGTCCTTCAGCACGGCCTGACGCAGGTAGTAGAGGATTTCCTGGGTGCGCTCGAGGGCGAAGCTGGGGATCACCACGTTGCCGCCGCGGTGGAAGGTGTCGTTGATGGCGTCGTAGAGTTCTTCCACCGAGGGTTGCAGCTGCTTGTGGCGGCGGTCGCCATAGGTGGTTTCCATCACCACGATGTCCGCGTCCGGCGGGTGTACGGGGTCGCGCAGGATGGCCCGCCCGCCATAGCCCAGGTCGCCGGAAAACAGCACGCGCTGGCGATGCTCCCCTTCTTCCAGTTCCAGCAGGATGTTGGCCGAGCCGAGGATGTGACCGGCGTCGAAGAAGCTGACGCGGATGTGCTTGGCCAGCGCCAGGGTTTTTTCGTAGCGCGCCTTGCGGCCGAAATAGTCCAGCGCGTCGAGGGCGTCGAGGGTGGTGTAGAGGGGCCGGATGGCGGCGCGGTGGTTGCCATGGCGGGCGGCCTTGCGCGCCTGCCAGGCGGCCTCCTCTTCCTGCAGGTGGGCGGCGTCCAGCATCACCAGCCTGGCCAGTTCACGGGTCGCGGCGGTGGTGATGATCTCGCCCTTGAAGCCGCGCTTGGCCAGCAGGGGAATCCGTCCACAGTGGTCGAGGTGGGCGTGGGTCAGCAGCAGGTAGTCGATGTCGGCGGGATCGAAACCGAAGGGCCGGTCGTTTTCCTCGTTCAGCTCCCGGCCGCCCTGGTACAGGCCGCAGTCGACGAGGATGTGTTTCCCCGCGCACTCGATGAGATGGCAGGAGCCGGTGACGCCACGGTCGGCGCCGTGAAATGAAATCCTCATCGGCCTTCCTCGTGTCACGGGGTCTGCTTCAGATTACGCCTCTTTTTGTTGCCGCGATAGCGCCGTCAGCCCTGAACCTACGGATTCAGGCCAGGGTAAAGTAGAACGTTGCCCCTTTGCCTTCTTCGGCCTCTGCCCATATCCGACCACCGTGCCGGTTGATGATCCGTTGCACCGTGGCGAGGCCGATGCCGGTGCCCTCGAATTCCCGGCTGGGATGCAGGCGCTGGAAGGCGACGAAGATCTTGTCGAGGTATTGCATGTTGAAACCGGCGCCATTGTCCCTGACGAAGAAGATCCGCCGGCCGCCCTGACGCAGGCTGCCGAACTCGATCTGCGGCTGTTCCTCCTTGCCGGTGTATTTCCAGGCATTGCCCAACAGATTGGCCAACAGCACGCCCAGCAGAGGACGGTCGCCCTCCGCCACCAGGTCCGGCGCCACGCTGACCCGGATCTCACGGGCAGGCGAGGCTTCCCGCAGCTGTTGGATGATGCCATGGGCCAGGGCGCTCAGGTCGACGGGCTGGCAGCTGAATTCCCCGCGCGTGACCTGCGACAGTTGCAGCATGTCGTCGATCAGCGTGCCCATGCGCTGGGTGGCGGCGCGCACCCGCTGCAGATAGTGGGTGGCGGTCTCATCCAGCCCTTCGCCATAGTCCTCCAGCAGGGCCAGTGAAAAGCCGTCGATGGCGCGCAGGGGCGCGCGCAGGTCATGGGAGACGGAATAGGCAAAGGTTTCCAGCTCCTCGTTGCTGGCGCGCAATTCGGCGGTGCGTTGCTGCACCTCCCGCTCCAGCAGGTCGCGCTGATGGCGGATCGCCTCCTCGGCCGCCTGTCGCTCCAGCTCGGCGGCGGCGCGCGCGGCGAACATCTCCAGCACCGGCAAGAGTGACTCGCTGTCTTCCACGGACTTGTCATCGATGATGCCCATGATGCCAATGGCGCGCCCTTCGCCATCCAGCAAGGGCGTGCCGATGAAGCTTTCGGCATGGGCGGTGACGATGGGACCGCAGCAGTCTTCGCCAAGCCGGTCACCCAGATGCGCCTCGATGACGAACACGCCACCGTGCCGGATGGTCTGGCCACAGGGGGAGTCCTGCAGCCGGCAAATCTTCCCGCCCCCGCTTTTCAAGCCACCCTGGCACCACACCGCGAGGTTTTCGGCCGTCGCCGGCGACCCGGGAAGAAGGCGGCAAAGAAAGGCCTTGCGGGCATCGAACAGGGTCGCCACTCCCTGCGCCAGGCGCATGAAAAAGGCATCCCCCGACCCCGCCGCCGCCAGCTTGCCCAGCGCCTGTTCGATGCGCTTGTGCTGGCTGATGTCGGTGATGGTGCCCACATGACCGGCGATATTGCCGTCGGCATCGCGTTCGGCCGTGGCCTGGGTCAGCACCCAGGTGACCTTGCCCGGGCTGCCGTCGGGCGCCGTCGGCCGTTGCAGGCGGCACTCGGCATGAAAAGGCGTTTGCGTGCGCACGGCCCGCGACCATTCCTGAAACACGCGCTCGCGGTCGTCGGCATGGATGGCCTTCACCCAGCCCTCGCCCATGGCCTGCGGCGCCGTCATGCCGGCCATTTCCAGCCAGCGTTCATTGACGTAGACACACTGTCCCTGCGCATCGGTTCGGTAAATGCCCACCGGCGAGATCTGCGCCAGGATGTGAAAACGCTGCTCGTTTTCCCGCGCCGCCATTTCCGCACGCTTGCGTTCGCTGATGTCCTGCACCGTACCCATGGACAGGAGGGGCTTTCCGTCGGCGTCGAATACCGTTTCGCAGCGCTCGTGGACATACTTCACCCGCCCATCTTCCATCAGCAGGCGGTGCTCGATGTCGTAGGGAAGACGGTCCTCCAGCGAACGCCGATAGGCGGCATCCACCCGCTCGCGGTCGTCGGGATGGATGGTGTCGAGGAAGGCGTCGTAAGAGGCGCCGAAGCGCTGCGGATCGATCTCGAAGATGCGGAATATCTCCTCGGACCACTGCAGTTCGTTGCTACGCAGGTCCAGTTGCCAACTGCCGAGGTGGGCGATGCGCTGGGCCTCGGAGAGGCGCGCCTCGCTCTCGCGCAGGTTCCGGGCGGCCTGCTCCTTCTCCGTGACATCCTCGTGCATGACGATGACTTCCTGCACCCGGCCATGCACATCCTTGATGGGATAGACATAGGAATGAAGGCAGTAGTCGCTGGGTGGGAGATCGATCTCCGGTGTTTCCTCCGTGCGATAGACAATGGGTGCGATCTCGACGGCCTCGCCGGCAAAGGCCTTCCGCAAATGGGGCATCACGCCCCTGTCGATCAACTGCTGGTCCTCGAGGACATTGTAGTTTTTCAGGTCTTCGAGTGTGGCGCCGGTCATCCTTTCCCAGGCCGGATTGACCGCCAGGGGGCGCCCGTCGGGGGAAAAGATCTGGGTGGCGAAGGGGGACTGTTCGATCAGGGCGCTGAAACGCTTTTCACTGCCTTGCAGGGTTTCCGCGGCCCGCTGCCAGTCGCTGCGATCGAGGACGATAGCGATATACACCGGCGGCGAGGCATCGCTGGCCAGCTGCAGACGCACCTCCACCGGATAGAAGCTGCCATCCTTGCGCCGGTGGCGGGTTTCGAACACCTGCAGATTCTTCTCACCCGTCTGCAACGGCCGGATCAGGCGGGCAAAGGCCTCTGCGCTCAGGTCCGGCTTGAGTTCCGCGGCGGTGAGCGCGCGCATCTCCGCCATGCTGTAGCCGAGATTTTCCAGCGCCCCGCGCGAGACCTGGATGAACCTCAGCGTTGCAGCGTCGAAGACATAGATCTCCTCGAAGGAATCCGTGAGAATCCTCCGCAGCAGCAAATCCGAGTCAGGCGCCTTTTCGGGCACCGAACCGTCTGTCATTCATCACTCCTCTGGGGCGGTGTCCGGTCAACGATCATATAACGGCAGCAGCCGCGAATTCCGCAGGGCTGGCGGTCACGACAGGGCGCCCAGCACCCGCCCGAGATCCGCCATGCCCCCCTTCAGGTTGGCCTCGATGTCGGCCATGGTGATCTCCCCCTCGGCCTTGCCGGCGGCCCAGTTGGCCACCACCGCGCAGCAGGCGTAGCAGAGTTCCAGTTCGCGGGCCAGCGCCGCCTCGGGCATGCCGGTCATGCCCACCAGGTCGCAGCCGTCGCGTTGCAGGCGCTGGATCTCGGCGCGGCTCTCCAGGCGCGGCCCCTGGGTGGCGCCGTAGGTGCCGCCGTCGACCATCTCGACGCCGGCGCACGCCGCCGCCCGCAGCAGGCGCTGGCGCAGGGGTTCGCAATAGGGCTCGGTGAAGTCAATGTGGGTGACGTGGTCGAGGTGGTCCTCGAAGAAGGTGCTAGCGCGGCCCCAGGTGTAGTCGATGACCTGGTCCGGCACCGCCAGCACACCCGGCCCCATGGCGCGGGTGATGCCGCCGACGGCGGCCACGGCGATGACCTCGCGCGCACCCAGTTCACGCAGTGCCCAGAGGTTGGCGCGGTAATTGACCCGGTGCGGCGGCAGGTGATGGCCGTAGCCGTGGCGCGGCAGGAACAGCACCGCCTGGCCGAACAGCGTGCCACGGGTGACGGGGCCGGAGGGTTCGCCAAAGGGCGTGTGCACCTGTTCCTGCGCGTGGACCTGCAGCCGCTCGGGCGAGGCCAGGCCGGTGCCGCCGATGATGGCCAGTTGCGTCATGTCGTCACATCCCCTTTACCGCGAAGATGCCCGGTGCGTTGCGCAGGTAGTCCTTGTAGTCCATGCCGTAGCCGAACACGTAGCGGTCTTCCACCCGCAGGCCGACGTAATCGGCACTGATACCCTGCTTGCGGGTATGTTGCTTCTCCACCAGGGCGACGCTCTCCACGCTGGCGGCGCCCTGCGCGCGGCAGTGGTCGACGATGGCCGCCAGGGTGTAGCCCTCGTCGAGGATATCGTCGACGACGATCACCGCACGGCCACGCAGCGGATGCCCGGGCTCGCGCAGCCAGTGCAGCTCGCCGCCGCGGGTCTCGCCGCGATAGCGGGTGGCGTGCAGGTAGTCGCTCTGCAGCGGGAAGTCCATGCGCCGCAGCAGACCGGCGGTGGCGATCAGGCCGCCGTTCATGACGCACAGGATCAGGGGGTCGCGGTTCTCGTAGCGCGCCGTGAGTTGCGCGGCGAGGCGGTCCAGCGCGGCCTCCACCTGTTCGGCGGTGAACAGGCAATCGGCCTCGGCGCGCACCCGGCGGATCTCCGCCAGGCGGTCTTCGGTATCGGTAAATGTCATGTTATTGGCAAGTAATATGGGCGGGAATCAATAGGTGAAAGTGACCGTGTCGTCGTCCATGGCCTCGCTGATGATGTAGGCCGCGCCCACGGTCTCGCAGATCTCCGGGATCTGCTCGTCGCCCCACAGCTCCAGGTTCGAGGTACAGACCTTCAGTTTGACACCGGCCTCGACGGCATCGCGGATCAGATCCAGCACCGTCTTGTCGTTGCCCTGCTGAAAGTGCAGGGCCGCGGCCACGCCGGGCCTGGCCAGTTCGCCGGCGCGCCCGGTGAAGAGTATCTCCACATCGTATTCCATGGCCGCCGCGACGCTGGCCTGGAGGAAGGGGGTGCCCAGCTCCGAGGGGTTGGACGGGTCGGTATTCATCAGCACGATCAATAGCTTATCGGCCATTTCTTATCCTTTTCATCAAGTCGGTTCGGCGGTCACCGACTTCACGGCGATGCCCTCCGGCACGTGCACGGTGGAGGTGGGGAAGGCCATCTCCGCGCCATGCCGCGCGATGATGTCGGCGATCTTCAGCAGCACGTCCTGCTTGATCTCGTGGAACTCGGTCCAGCTGGTGGTCTTGGTAAAGGTATAGACGAAAAAGTCCACCGACGAGGGCGCGAAGCTGACGAAATTCACCATCAGGGTCTGTGACGTGTCGATGGCCGGGTGCGCCTTGAGCATGGCCTCCACGTCGCGCACGATGTCGGCCATGTGGGCGATGTCGTCGTAGCGGATGCCGATGGTTTCATAGATGCGCCGGTTGGTCATGCGCGAGGGGTTCTCCACGGCGATGGTGGCGAAGATGGAATTGGGGATGTACAGCGGGCGCTTGTCGAAGGTGCGGATGCAGGTCTGCCGCCAGCCGATCTTTTCCACCGTGCCTTCGATCTCGCGGTCCGGCGAGCGGATCCAGTCGCCCACGGAAAAGGGCCGGTCGAGGTAGATGATCAGGCCGCCGAAGAAATTGGCCAGCAGGTCGCGCGCGGCGAAGCCCACCGCGATGCCGCCCACGCCGCCGAAGGCCAGCACGCCGGCAATGCTGAAACCGAGGGTCTGCAGGATCACCAGCGCGGCGGTGATCATCACCGACAGGCGCAGCAGCTTGGCGATGGCGTCCAGGGTGGTGACATCCACCGGCTCGCCGCGCGCCTTGCGCAGCTCGACGATATTGACCTCGACCTGGCGGATGAAGCGCACCAGGAACCAGGCCAGGATGACGATCACCAGCACCTCGCGTGCCGGGCCGATGATCTCGAACACGCTGGCCGTGGTCTGCCGGGCCGCCAGCTCCGCGGCATAGCTCAGGCCCAGCACCCAGATCAGCAGGCTGAGCGGGCGACGGACGGCCGCCAGCAGCGCATCGTCCCAGGGGTTGGCCGTCTTTTGCAGGCGTTTCGCCAGGCGGTTGAGGATGCGGCGCTGGAGGAAATCGGCCAGCAGCACCAGAAACACCACCACGAACAGCTCGGCGATCCACCGGTTCTCGCCCTGAAGGATACTCAGATCCATTACCTGCCTCACATTGCGGAAAGGGACGCCATGATAGCCAAAAAGCGCCCCTCAGTACCATGCCACTTGGTACGCCAGCGGCCGCGGCATATACTGGCTCAGGCTGCCAACTTCCTGTGAGTCTTGTCCGAGGTTCCCCTTATGCTCCCCGCCATGCCGTTAAAGATCGTTCGCCGCCCCCTGCGGCGGCTGCTGCGCACCTTGCCGGACCCGCTGCACAGCGAGGTCTTTGCGCGCCTGTTCAACCATCTGCTCAAGGGCCAATACATGGCCGAACAACTGACCGACCTGGAAGGCAAGCGGCT
>JALSHB010000092.1 GCA_026982475.1 Chromatiales bacterium | reverse complement strand
GAGACGGGACGATTTCTCCCACGGTCTGTGCTGAAACAGCCAGATGCGGCTTTGGTCCCTCCGCCCCCGATAAACCCTTTTTGGCTTATCAGGAAAGAACATACAAGCGGCTTCAGCCGCGAATGAAACCCGTTGTCTTCGCGGCTGAAGCCGTCCCCACAGGTTGTTGTTTTTCAGTAACTATTCAGCTCACCACAGAGACACGGAGGCACAGAGAAAGGCTCTTCAGGTTCATGCCGGGAATGGAATGAAACGCAGAGGCCGCAAAGGCACAGAGGACGCAAAGGAAATCCTTTCAGAAAACCTTTGCGCCCTTTGCGTTGGATATCGTGGTCCGGCCTCCGCTGCCAACGCCCCCTGATTCACCACAGAGACACGGTGTTCACTAAGAAATGAAATGCCAGGTCGTCGGGGCAGACCGCATCGCCACCCGGGGCATTGCCTCCCACTGATGCATTCTCTGTGTTCTCTGTGCCTCTGTGGTGAATAAATACGTTTTTCATTGCTTTTCGCGGGCATGGCCCGCCCCTGCACACACGGTGCCGCCGCTCAGCGCCGCGCCAGCCCCTGCACGCAGCGCAGATAGGCCGCCTCGTCCGGCGGCTGCCCGGTGCGCTGCGCCTCCCACAGCGACTGTCCCAGGCACTCCATCACCTGGTGTTCCACCGCATGCGCGTCCTGCACCCGCGCCAGCAGGGCGCGGATGGCATCGACAATGCCGGCCGGCCGGTCGGTACCGAGTTGCTCGCGGATGGCGATGTGCATGCCCATGTGCATGAAGGGGTTGGACTCGCCGTGCTCAGGGAGAAAATCCCTGTCGAGGGCGTCTTCGCCCTGCGCCAGCAGCGCGTGGTATTCCGGATGCATGCCCACCACCTCGCCGATCATCGCCTCCAGTGGCGACAGCGGCTCGCCGGCCTGCTGCTTGCGCCAGGCGTCCACGTACATGCGGCGCAGTTGTTCGCGGTTGTCACCGAACATCAGTCATGAACCTTTTGTTTGTATTCGCACAAATCCTCGATGAGGCAGGAACCGCAGCGCGGTTTGCGCGCCACGCAGGTATAGCGCCCGTGCAGGATCAGCCAGTGGTGGGCGTCCTGCTTGAATTCGTCGGGGATGAACTTCAGCAGCTTCTTCTCCACCTCCAGCACCGTCTTGCCGGGGGCGATGCGGGTGCGGTTGGCGAC
Organism: Chromatiales bacterium; assembly: GCA_026982475.1. Taxonomy (GTDB): domain Bacteria; phylum Pseudomonadota; class Gammaproteobacteria; order SZUA-152; family SZUA-152; genus DRQN01. The sequence continues at coordinate 19,799 of JALSHB010000092.1, read as the reverse complement.
GCGGAAGATGTGCGTGTCCACCGCAATGGTGGGGTGGCCGAAGGCGGTGTTGAGGATCACGTTGGCGGTCTTCCGGCCCACCCCCGGCAGGGCCTCCAGCGCCGCGCGGTCTTCCGGCACCTCGCCGCCGTGCTGCTCGACGAGGATCCGGCAGGCCTGGATGATGTGCCTGGCCTTGCTGTTGAACAGGCCGATGGTCTTGATGTATTCCTTCAGCCCTTCCTCACCCAGGTCGAGGATGGCCTGCGGCGTGTTGGCGACCGGGAACAGCCTCGCCGTGGCCTTGTTCACCCCCTTGTCCGTGGCTTGCGCCGACAGGGTCACGGCGACCAGCAGTTCGAAGGGGCTCGAATAGTCCAGCTCCGTCGTCGGCGAGGGATTGTGCGCCCGCAAACGGCTGAAAATCTCGTGGCGCTTTCGTTGGTTCATGGCGGCGGGCTGTAACAGGCGGGTCGTGGTGACGGGCAAGGAGACGCATTCTGGCAAATTTCATCCCGGGCGGCAAAACGGGGGGCGGCGGCTGGCCCGTGGACGGCCTGCCGGGGCGTTTGTCAACCCCCGCGGGGCAGGTTATGCACAGAAATTCCGGCCCGCCGCCGAGCGCAGTGTCAAATTCCCATCATCCTCACCGTAAGTTATTGATTGTTGGTTAAGTCATTGATGTGAAAGAGATTGTCTCGCCTGGTCAAAGAATGCACATTCCAATGCCAGGCCAAGCGCCGCCAGCTTTTTGGCGACTTCTGCCCACTTTGTCCACAAAGTTATCCACAGCTTTTGTGGATAAACCGGAAAGTGCCGTGCAGACAGAGGTTTATTGCCGTTTTGTGACAATGTCCGTGAGTCAGTAACGCTAAACAATGACCTGAACCTGCGGATTCCGGAACACATGAGCGGCGGAGGCAAGGGTGTAAGAGGCGCAGAGGGTGGCCCTGGTTTTGTGACCGTGATGGCAATCTCCCGCCTTTGCCCTGGATTTCCCGCCGTGCGAGACGCTATCCGATGCCTGGGGGCCGCTCAATATTCCCCGCCAGGCGCCGATAGCAGTGCTGAATTCTGTTGTGAGCGATGAAGCGGCGGCCTGTTGAAGCGGCTTGAAATCGACAGGTGTCTACTTCACACTTCTGAGCGGCTCGCATTTCTGCATACCCCGTCATCGCCGGCCGACAGGGAACCGTTATCCTGAAGCTGCGGATTCAGGATTATGTCAACCAGGTGAGGAATAACCAGGTGAGAAACATGAGAAAAATCGAATTCGGAAACATTGGCGCCCTTTCCCTTGCAGCGCTCCTGGCGCTGGGTCTGACCGCCTGTGGTGGCGGCGACGGCGCCTTTGACGGCACCACCGACACCACCACCACGGACGACACCACCGGTGCGCCCAGCACCGGCTCCTTGACGGGGGTGGCGAAGGAGATCGTCGTGAGCTATCCGCAGAGCAACGCCATCGAGGATCTGCAGAACGGCTTCTACCGGCTCAAGGGATCGGCGATTGTGACCGACCGTGACGGCAATGCGGTGCCCGATGGCACCGTCGTCACCCTCAACGTCATCGACTCGATCATTGCCCAGGGCAGCATCGATGCCGGCGACAGCATCAGCGGCAGCACCCTCACGGATGCCGGCGTCACCCTGGGCGATGGCACCACCGCCACGGCCATGGATACGGCAGCGGTTCTCCGCCATGGCCAGCCACACACTATCGAATCGGGCGATCGCCTGTTCCTGTTCAATCCTTCAACCACCTCGGTCAATGCCGATGCCGTCGATGTTTCCCGCATCGTTGACCGCACCGGCATTACCGCCACCAGCGTCAATGTAAGCACCGCCTACGCGGGTAGCTATCCCAATGCGACCTACCCGGCCGGCAATACCGAATATGTCATTGGTGCCTCTCTGCTCGGCGCAGAGATTGCCGGGGTCGACAGCGCCGGCAACCTCACCAGCGGTGCCGCGGCGACGGTAGATGGCATCATAAACTTCGTGATCACCTATCCGAACAATCCCGGCGCCATAATGACAGGCTGTTTTGGTGATCCGACGGTCGATACCCGCACGGTGCCACAGGGTGCGGCACGCGTCTATGTGGTCGCCCAGGTGAGCGGACAGTCGGATGTGGCGGTGATCTCCGACGACTTCTGTTTCGCCCGCATCGCGGGCGGCACCCTGACGCCATCACCGTCGAGTATTTCCTCCTCGGCCTTTCCCATTACTTTCTCGGTCGAATTTCGCGATGGCGGTGATGCGATGGTGGTGCCCTTCGTCCGCGTAGATGTTTCCGTGGACAGTAGTGGCGGCGCCAACGTGACCTTGGGCGGTAATGTTTTCACTGACAGCAATGGCATCTCGTACTATCGCACCGATGAGAGTGGCAACATCCATCCCCTGATTGTGAACGCCACGGGCGCCAGTGGCGACACGGCCGTCATGACGTTCACTGTCGCCAGTGAACCGGGCATCACGGCAACGGTGAACTACACCATCCCCTGACAGCGCTCAGTCGTTTCCACGGGATCACCGGAGCGGGCCGATCGGCCCGCTTCTTTCGTTCCGGCCTGTGGCCGGCCCCGCCGCATGCCGTAGAATCCCCCCATGTCACGCCGTACGCCCTATCTGCGCATTGCCGTCCCCACCCCCCTGCGTCGCGCCTTCGATTACCTGCCGGGTGAGCTCGCTACCGATGGCCTCGCCCCCGGCATGCGTCTGCGCGTGCCCTTCGGCCGCACCACCCAGGTGGGCCTGCTGCTGGCGCTGGCGGCGCACAGCGATGCCCGGCGTCCGCGCCCGGTGACGGCATGCATCGACCGCCGGCCCCTGTTGCCGGCTTCCCTCCTCGCGCTGCTGCGCTGGGCCAGCGACTACTATGCCCATCCCATCGGCGAGGTGGTGTTCGGCGCCCTGCCCAGCCTGTTGCGTCAGGGCGAGCCGGCCGAGCGGCGCGGCGTGGAACACTGGCGCCTGACCTGCCGCGGGGCCATGCAGGAGCCGGATCGGCTCACCCGCGCGCCGCGTCAGGCGGCCCTGCTGCGGCTGCTGGCGGAACACCCCGAGGGCCTGTCGGCCAGCGCCCTCAACGAGCGGCAGGACAACTGGCGGCCCGGCATGCGCAAGCTGGCGGAAAAGGACTGGGTGCAGCGGGAGCAGCGGCCCGCCCTGTTGCTGCCGGAATCGGGCCCCAGCGATGAGGCGCCCGCCCTGAACGCCGAGCAGCAGGCGGCCCTGGACGGCCTCCGCACCGGGCTGGGGCGCTTTGGCGTCGGCCTGCTCGACGGCGTCACCGGCAGCGGCAAGACCGAGGTCTACCTGGGCCTCATCGGCGAGGTGCTGGCGCGCGGCCGGCAGGCCCTGGTGCTGGTGCCGGAGATCGGCCTCACCCCGCAGTTGCTGGACCGCTTCCGCCGTCGCTTCCCGGTGCCCATCGCGGTGCTGCATTCGGGGCTCTCCGACCGCGAGCGCCTGGATGCCTGGCTGGCGGCGCGCGACGGCGAGGCGGCCATCGTCATCGGCACCCGCTCGGCGGTGTTCACGCCGCTGGCGCGGCCCGGGGTGATCATACTCGATGAGGAACACGACGCCTCCTTCAAGCAGCAGGAGGGCTTTCGCTATTCGGCGCGCGACGTGGCGGTGAAGCGCGCCCAGCTGGAGGATGTCCCGGTGTTGCTGGGCAGCGCCACGCCCTCGCTGGAGACCCTGCACAATGCCCGCCAGGGACGCTATGCCCACCTGCGCCTGCGTGAGCGCGCCGGCACCGCCCGCCCGCCCGAGCTGGCGGTGCTGGATGTGCGCAAGCAGCCCATGAGCAGCGGCCTGTCGCTGGCGCTGCGCAACGCCATGCGCCGCCACCTCGACGCCTCCGGCCAGGTGCTGCTGTTTCTCAACCGGCGCGGCTATGCTCCCACCCTGCTGTGTCACGACTGCGGCTGGGTGGCCCAGTGCCGCCGCTGCGATGCCCACATGACCCTGTTCGCGGGGCAAAAGCGCCTGCGCTGTCACCACTGCGGCAGCGAGCGGCCCGCCGATCCCGCCTGCCCCGACTGCAAGAGCACGGCGTTGAGTCCCGTCGGCGCCGGAACCGAACGCCTGGAGGAGGCCCTGCGCGAGCACTTCCCGGACACCGCCCGGGTGCGCATCGACCGCGACACCACGCGCCGCAAGGGCGCCCTGCAGGCGTTGCTGGACAGCGTACACAGCGGCGAGGCGCGCATTCTGGTGGGCACCCAGATGCTGGCCAAGGGCCACCACTTCCCCGAGGTCACCCTGGTGGGCCTGGTGGACGTGGACCAGGGCCTGTTCAGCGCCGACTTCCGCGCCACCGAGCGCATGGCGCAGCTGGTCACCCAGGTGGCCGGCCGCGCCGGGCGCGCCGAGCGCCCGGGGCAGGTGCTGATCCAGACCCACCATCCCGACCATCCCCTGCTGCAATTGCTGCTGCGCGAGGGCTATGCTGCCTTCGCCCAGGCCGCCCTGGCGGAGCGCCGCCAGGCCAACTTGCCGCCCTTCAGCCACCTCGCCCTGCTGCGCGCCGAGGCGGTGGATGGCGACCTGCCGTTGCGCTTCCTGCGCCACGCCCGCGAACAGGCAGAGACCCTGCAAGTACGTGGCGTGCAACTGCTCGGCCCCATCCCCGCGCCCATGGAACGCCGCGCCGGGCGCGTGCGCGCGCAGCTGCTGCTGCAGGCCGATCGCCGCGCCGACCTGCACCGCCTGCTCGGGCCGTGGTTGCAGCAACTGGAGACCGACAGGCTGGGGCGCCGGGTGCGCTGGTCCATCGACGTGGATCCGCAGGAGATGTTTTGAGGGCGGCAGGTTGGGGGAGGAGCAAACCCGATATTCACCACAGAGGCACAGAGCACCCAGAGAATGCATCAGTGGGAGGCAATGCCCCGGGTGGCGATGTGGCCTGCCCCGGCGACCTGGCATTCCATTCCCGGCATGAACCTGAAGAGCTTTTCTCTGTGCCGCCGTGTCTCTGTGGTGAACTGAATAGTTACGTTTTGTTCTTGTGTCCCCCGTTGCCGGCAAGGGATAATACGCCGCCTTTCCGTCAGCCTGCCCGGTCGTCATTGCATGAAACACCACATCGAATCCCTGATCTGCGCCGCCGTCGAAACCCTGCAGGGGGAGGACGTGCTGCCCGCCGATCTGCCGCTGAAGATCGTTGTCGAGCGCACCCGCGACGCCAGCCACGGCGACTACGCCAGCAACATCGCCCTGATGCTGGCCAAGCCCGCGCGCAGCAGGCCGCGTGACCTGGCCGAGAAGGTCGTCGCCGCCCTGCCGGCCTCCGAACAGGTGGCCAAGGTGGAGATCGCCGGGCCGGGCTTCATCAACTTCACCCTCACCGAGGCCGCCGCGCACGCCGTGGTGGGCGCGGTGCTGGAGGCGGGCGAGGCCTACGGACGGGCCAGTATCGGTGACGACCGGCCGGTGCAGGTGGAGTTCGTCTCCGCCAATCCCACCGGCCCGCTGCACGTCGGCCACGGGCGCGGCGCCGCCTACGGCGCGGCGGTGGCGGACCTGCTGGCGGCGGTGGGCTTCAAGGTGCACCGCGAGTACTACGTCAACGACGCCGGGCGGCAGATGGACATCCTCGCCGTCAGCGTGTGGCTGCGCTATCTCGACCTGTGCGGCGAAAAGCTGACCTTTCCCGCCAACGGCTACCGGGGCGACTACGTGTGGGACATCGCCGCCGACCTGCACCGCCAGCACGGCGACGCCTTCCGCCACGACGCCGAGATCGTGCTCAGCAATCTGCCCCCTGATGAGCCCGCCGGCGGCGACAAGGAGCAGTACATCGACGCCCTCATCCAGCGCGCCCGGGAACTGCTCGGCGAGACGGCCTACCGGCAGGTGTTCGACGCCGGCCTCAACAGCATCCTCGATGACATCCGCCGCGACCTGGCGGACTTCGGCGTGGTCTACGAGGCGTGGTTCTCGGAGCGCTCACTGACCGAGTCCGGCGCCGTGGGCCGCGCCATCGAGCGCCTGAAAGACGCTGGCCACCTGTACGAAAAGGACGGCGCCTGGTGGTTCCGCTCCACCGACTTCGGCGACGAGAAGGACCGCGTGGTGGTACGCGACAACGGCCAGACCACCTACTTCGCCTCCGACATCGCCTACCACATGCAGAAACTGGAGCGTGGCTTCGAGCGCGTCATCGACGTGTGGGGCGCCGACCACCACGGCTACGTACCGCGCGTGAAGGCCGCGCTCACCGCCCTCGGCGACGACGCCGACCGCCTGGACGTGCTGCTGGTGCAGTTCGCCATCCTCTACCGCGGCAAGGAGCGGCTGCCCATGTCCACCCGCTCGGGCGAATTCGTCACCCTGCGCGAGCTGCGCGCCGAGGTGGGCAACGATGCCGCGCGCTTCTTCTACGTCCTGCGCCGCTGCGAGCAGCACATGGACTTCGACCTGGAGCTGGCCAAGTCGCAGAGCAGCGACAACCCCGTGTACTACATCCAATACGCCCACGCGCGGGTTTGCAGCGTGTTGCGCCAGCTCGACGAAAAGGGCCTGGAACACGATGAAAAACAGGGGCTTGCGAGCCTGTCCAGACTCACCGAGGGGCACGAGCAGGCGCTGCTGACACACCTTGCCCGCTATCCCGAGATGCTCGAGGCGGCGGCCCTCAGCCACGAGCCACACCAGGTCGCCCACTTCCTGCGCGACCTCGCCAATGCCTTCCACACCTACTACAACGCCCACCAGTTCCTGGTCGACGACGCCGCCCTGCGCGACGCCCGCCTGTGCCTGATCCGCGCCGTGCGCCAGGTGATCGCCAACGGCCTCGGCCTGCTCGGCGTATCCGCCCCGGAGTCCATGTGACCCGCGACTACAAGAACACCCCCAAGCCCGGCGCGGCGGCGAAAAAGAAGCCCAAGGCCCCCGCGCCCACGCCCGGCTGGGTGTGGATGCTGGCGGGCCTGGCGATTGGCCTGTTCGTCGCCCTGCTGGTGTATCTGAAGGACTTTTCCGCGGCGCAGGATGGCGCCGCGCCGGTGGTGGAGCGCGGCCGTCCCGCCGAACCGGCGGAAAAACCCGCGCCCAAGGCCGAGCCCGAGAGCGCACACAAGCCGCGCTTCGATTTCTACAACCTGCTGCCGGAGATGGAGGTGCTGATCCCGGATCAGGAGCTGGCCGCCGAACGGGAAAAGGAGCCCGCGGAAAAGGTGGTCTACTACCTGCAGGCGGCCTCCTTCCGCAGGTTCGAAGAGGCCGACCGCCTGCGCGCCCAGCTGGCCCTGATGAATATCGAATCGCAGATCCAGCGCGTCACCGTCAACGACACCTCCACCTGGCACCGCGTGCGCATCGGCCCCTTCACCAGCGCCCGCAAGATGGACAAGGTGCGCGGCCGTCTGCGCGCCGCCAATATCGACCCCATCGTGCTGAAGGTCAAGCGCTAGGCGGACTGACCCTCCGCGTCACTTTTTGACGCTTTGTGACAGCCGTCACGGTCTGGCAATTCTCCCATTCCACACCCCCTGATCGCCCCCCCCGTGGCGGTAAACAATCGGCCCGCGCCGCCGCTATAACGAGAGACCCTCCTCTCCCTTTCAGGCCGGAACATCAGGAACCCGTGGAATGAGCGCTGCCAAACAATTGCTGGATCACAAACTGCTGAAATCACTGTCGCCCCTGTGCGATCTCAGCCCCGACATGCTCACCGAACTGAGCGCCAAGTCACGGGTCGAGCAGGTGGTGCGCGGCGCCACCATCTTCAAGCGCGGCGACCGCGATCACCGCACCCTGTACCTCATTTCCGGCAAGCTGGAACTGACCGACGCCAATGGCCGTTCCACCACCCTGACAGCCAACTCGGCGCAGGCCAGCAAGCCCATCGATGGCGTCAGTCCCCGCCGCCTCACCGCCACGGCGCGGACCGCCGTGACCCTGTTGAACGTCGACACCAGCCTGCTGGAGATGCTCCTCAACTGGGGCCAGAAGCAGGGCTATCAGGTCTCGAATATCGAAGCCGAACAGGAAGACGAAGAGGACTGGATGAGCCGCTTCCTGCAGTCCAAGGTCTTCCTCAAGCTGCGTGCCGAAAACATCCAGGCGATGATGATGCGCATGGAAGAGATCGCCGTGCGCGCCGGTGAGGTGGTGATCAAGCAGGGGGATACGGACGACAACTACTACATCATCGCCCGTGGCCGCGCCCGCGTGGAGCGCAAGGCCTCCGCGGATGCACCGCCCATGAAACTGGCGATCCTCGGCGCCGGCACCGGCTTCGGCGAGGAGGCGCTGATCAGCAACGGCAGCCGCAACGCCACCGTCACCATGGAAGAGGACGGGCGCCTGATGCGCCTCTCCAAGGACGACTTCATCAGCCTGCTGGTGACCCCCGTGCTGCAATTCCTGCCCTACGAAAAGGCCAGGGCCATGCGCAGCGCGGACGTGGAATGGCTGGACGTGCGCAAGCTCAGCGAATACTCCCGCGGCAGCCTGCCCGGGGCGCGCAACATGTCGCTGGCGGAGCTGCGCTTGGGCCTGCGCAAGCTCAACAAACTGCACAAGTACATCGTCTTCAGCAATCACACCCATCGCGCCGCGGCGGCGGCCTTCCTGCTCAATCAGCAGGGCCTGGACGCCTACGTCCTCGAACAGGGCCTGAGCGCCGTGCCGCGCGCGGATCTGGTCGAGGCCAGCCGCGCCGAGCCGGAACCCCTGCCCGAGCCCACCGCGCCCGACAATGTCGTCTCCCTGCCCGGCGCGCCGGCCGCCAGCGCCGACAGCGACGGCCGCGTCGAGGCCCTGATGAGCAAGGCCAAGACCCGCGTGCAGCAGGAAATGCGCCGCACCCAGGCCGCCGAGGAGGCGCGCCAGAAGGCGCAGGCCGAAGTGGCGCGCCTCAAGGCCGAGGCCGAGGCGGTGCGCAAGAAGGCCGAGGAACAGGCGCGGGTGGCGGCCGACCGGGCGCGCTCCGAGGCCGAACGCCAGGCCGCCCAGCAGCGCGCCGAGGCCATGGCCCGGCAGCAGGCCGAGACCGAGGCCGCCGCCCGCCGCGCCGAGGCCGAGGCGACGCGCGCGGAGATGGCCGAACAGGCCCGCCTGCAGGCCGAGTCCGAGATCGAACGCCTCAAGCAGGAATCCGCCGCGGCGCGCAACGAAGTGGAAGAGCAGATCCGCCGCAGCGCGGAACAGGTCCGCCGGGAGACCGAAAAAGAGATCGCCCGTCTCAAGGCCGAGGCGGAGCTGGCCCGCCAGCGCGCCGAGGAGCAGGCCTCGCTGGCCGCCGACAAGGCGCGCTCCGAGGCCGAACGCGAACTGGCCCGCCAGCGCGCCGAGGCCATGGCCCGGCAGCAGGAAGAGGTGGAAAAGGCCCTGAAGACGGCCGAGCAGGAGGCCCAGCGCGCCCAGCAGGCCGAGGAGGCCCGCCGTCAGGCCGAAGAAGAAATGGAGCGCATGCGCCGGTCGGCGGAAGAGACCCAGCGGCAGATGGAGGAACAGGCGCACCTGGCCGCGGATCAGGCCCGTTCCGAGGCCGAGCGCGAGGCGGCGCGCATCCGCGCCGAAGAACTGGCCATCAAGCAGGCCGAGATCGAGGCGGCGATGGAAAAGGCCGACTCCGAGGCCGCGCGCGCCAGCGCGGCGGAAGAGGCCAGGGCCCGCGCCGAGACCGAGGTGGCGCGCCTCAAGTCCGAGGCCGAAGCGGCGCGCAAGGCCGCCGAGGAGCAGGCGCGGGTGGCGGCGGATCAGGCGCGCACCGAGGCCGAGCGTGAAGCGGCGCGCATCCGCGCCGAGGAAATGGCCCGCCAGCAGGCGGAAATGGAAGACATGGCGCGTCGCGCGGAGGAGGAAAGCCAGCGCGCCCAGCAGGCCGAGGAGGCCCGCAAGCGTGCCGAGGCGGAGATCGAACGCCTCAAGGTCGACGCCGAAGTGGCGCGCATGCAGGTGGAGGAACAGGCGCAGCGCGTGGCCGAGGCGGCGCGCAGCGAGGCCGAGCGCGAGGCGGCCCGCGCCAAGGCCGCCGAAGAGGCGCGTCTGCAGGCCGAGGCGGAACTGGAAAAACTCGCCCAGCAGGCCGAGCAGGCACGCATCCAGGCCGAGGTGCAGGCGCGCATGGCCGCCGACAAGGCGCGCAGCGAGGCGGAACGCGAGGCGGCGCGCATCCGCGCCGAGGCCCTCGCCCAGCAGCAGGCCGAACTGGAGGCGATGGCCAGCCGCGCGGAAGAAGAGGCACAGCGCGCGCAGGCCGCCGACGAGGCCCGGCAGCGCGCCGAGCGGGAGATCGCCCTGCGCCAGCAAGCGGCCGAGGAGGCCGCCCGCAAGGCCGCCGAGGAGGCGCAGCGGGCGCAGGAAGCCGAACAGGCCCGCCAGGCGATGGAGGCGGAGCTGGCCACCCTGCGCGCCGAGGCGGAGGCCGCCCGCGCCCAGGTGGAGCGGCAGGCGCGTCTGTTCGCCGCCGCCCAGCGCCTGGAGGCGGAAGAGGCCGCCGGCGCGGCCGAACAGAGCCCGCAACAGGCGCAGGCCCATGCCGAGGCCGAGCAGGCCCGCGAGACCCTGGCGCGGCAGAAAGAACAGATACAGCAGCAGGAGGCCGAGGCCGACCTGACGCGCATCAAACTGGCCCAGGCGGAGGCGGCGCGGGCCCAGCAGGAAGAACTGGCCCGCCTGCAGCAAGAGGAAGCGGAACGGGTGCGCGCCGAGGGCGAGGCGGTCCGCCAGCGCCTGGAGCAGGAGGCCCAGCAGCGCCGGCGCGAGGTGGAAGAGGCGGCGCGTATCGCCCGCGAGGAGGCCGAACGCTCCCGCCTGGCGGCCGAGGAGATGCGGCGTCAGGCCGAGGAGGAGATCAAGCGTCTCAAGGCCGAGGCCGAGGCGGCGCGCTTCCAGGCCGAGATCGAGATCAAGCGCTCCCTCGCCCAGGCCCGCAAGGAGATGGGGCAGAAACAGGTCAAGGCCCGGGCAGCGGAAAAGGCGCGCCATGCGGCGGAGTCCGCGCGGCGCCGCAAGCAGGTGGATCAGCAGCGGGCGCAGCGGCAGCGCGAGGCGCGCGAGCAGGCCTTGGGCAGCCTCGGCGAAGGCGGGCTGGACGAGTTTCTGTCGGACACCCCGCCGGCCGGCAGCGAGCGGGAGGCGGGTCATGGCGAGGAACGGCCCGCCCCGGCATCGGCGCAGGGCCAGACGCCGGACCACAGCAACCTGATCGACGAGGCCGAGGTGAGGCGCGTGGAGCCGCAGGCGCGCAAGCGCGCCTGGGTCTCGGATGAATTCATCTGGGAGGCCACCCTCGGCTATCGCAATGACCCGGATGTCGAGCCCGTGACCAGCCAGGCGGCCGAGGAGCCCTCGCCGCCGCCCGCCCCCGTGGAGGCGCCCAAGGCAGAAGCCAGGAGCGAACCGGCGGCCGATGAGCCGGCGACGTTTTCTTCCGCCGAGATCGATCGCAATATCCGTCCGCAGGCGGTCAAACCCGCCGGCAAGCCGGTGCAGCGGAAACCGGGCAAGGGCCGCCTGGGCCTGCTGGCGCTGGCGGCGGGGGTGATGCTGGCGGCGGGTGTGGGCTATGTCGTGATCGGTGACGGCGCGCCGCCGCAGCTCAAGCAGCTGGTGGGCAAGGGGGCGGAATCCCTGGGCGCCATCGAGGACAAGGTCTCGTCCACCCTGTCGACCTGGCAGGACGCCGAGGCCGACAAGGCGGCCGGCAACGAGACGCCGGCCGCCAAGCCGGTGGCGTCGGCGGACAGTGAAGAGAAGATGGACAAACTGCGCCAGCGCCTGGAGGCGATCCGCGCCGAGGCCGAGCAGAAGGCCCGCGAGGAGGCGCTGCGGGCGGCCCGGCGTGAGGCGGAGCTGTCCCTGGGGCAGGCCGCCGGGACGGTGTCTGCCGGGACGGCGGCCGATGTCGCCGCGCCGGCCGCGCAGGACAGCCGCCTGCGGGAGGTCATGCAGGCGCTGGAAGCGGAGGGGGCCGCGTCGCAGACGCCGCCTCCCCTGGATGAGGCCGCGCGGCCGGTGGTGGACGCAGAAGCCGGCATGGCCGCCGAGGCGTCTCCACCGCGGGAGGAAATCGCGCCGCCCGCGGCAACGCCGTCGCCCTTGAGCGCGCCCGCCGCCGAGACGGCTGAGGACGTGGCTCCGCAGCCCCCGGCCGAAGACGCGGCGGGCGAGGCCGCTGCCGCAGATGCCGGGGACATCGGCAGGCAGGCCGCGCCGGTGATCGAGACGCCTGAAGCGCAGGCCGTGCCCGCCGATGTCGTGACGGGGACGCCCCTCAGCGAGGCCCCGCTGGCCGTGGAGGGCATTGCGGAAGGCGGGATGGAAGGTGTGGTGGAAGGTGTGGTGGAAGGTGTGGTGGAAGGTGTGGTGGAAGGTGTGGTGACGGACAGGGCAGAGGCCGCCCCGGCCCAGGATGAGGCCGCGCCGGTGATAGCGCCCGCCCGTGAAGAAGAGACCGTGGCGACGGAGCTGGGGATCGCCCCGTAAGCGCGCCCTCGCAGGGACACGGCCCTGTCAGCCGGAGAGCTTGTCCTCCAGGCACTCGAAGACCTTGCCGAAGAAGGCGCCGCGGTCGATGGGCTTGCTGAGAAAGCCGTTGGCGCCGGCCTTGCGGCCCCACACCTGCTCGGTGGTCTGCTGCGCCCCGCTGACGATGAGGATGGGCGTGTCGGCGGTGACGGGGTCCTGGCGCAGCTGGCGCGTGGCCTGATAGCCATTGATGCCCGGCATCACCACGTCCATCAGGATCAGGTCGGGGCGTTCGGCCCTGGCCATGGCCACGCCGTCTTCGCCATTGGCGGCGCTGATCACCTTGAAGCCCGCCTGGGTCAGCACCTTGGTAAAGGCGGCGATGACGGTGGGGGAATCATCCACCACCAGGATGGTGGCATCGTAGCCGCCCTTGGGCCGGGGTCGCTTGCGGCGTTCCTTGACGGCGTCCGCGGCACTGCTGCGCTTGAAGAGGTTTTTGAGCGAGAATCGGCGCATCGAAAAAGAATCCCTTGGTGACGTTATGGGTACAAGGCGCGATAGTAGCGGCTTGTGAGCTTCGAATATATATCGTATTACCATCTGCCTGAATCCGTAGCTTCAGCCTGAATCCGTGAGTTCAGGGCGGATGAAGCGTGCAACTGCTTGATTCGTATCGCGTAATGAAAAATCGAGGAAATAGCGGGGACTATTGCCGAGATTTTTCATATAGCGAGACGGATCAATGAGTTGTGCGATTCGCCGTCATGAACTCACGGATTCAGGTTCAGGATAGGGGCAATGGCGTGCGCTGCTGCGCGGAAGCAGGAATTTCCCCTGCCCGCCTCGTGATTCTTGCGCGGCCTTTCCCGTCGGGGAGCGGGCGCTGCTATCATCGGGGCTTTTCCATGTTCAGGGATTCCATGCAGGCCTCCTTCGAGTTTCCACCCATCGGCGTGATCCACTCCTGCTTCAAGCAGAAGTTCGGCATTCCGCGTCAGCCCGGCCTGGTGGCGGAGGCGCGTGCCACCCTGGAGCTGTTGCCCCCCTACGACTGCGCGGAGGCGCTGACGGAACTGGCGGGGTTTTCGCATCTGTGGATCATCTTCGTCTTTCATCGGTCCCTGCGTGACGGCTGGCGGCCGACGGTGCGTCCGCCGCGCCTGGGGGGCAACCGCCGCATCGGCGTGTTCGCCTCGCGCTCGCCCTTTCGCCCCAATCCCATCGGCCTGTCCGCCGTGCGCCTGCTGGGCATCGTCGAAGAGGATGGCAAGCGGCTGCTGCAGCTGGCGGGCGTCGATCTGCTGGACGGCACCCCGGTGCTGGATATCAAGCCCTATCTGCCCTATGGCGACGCCATTGCCGATGCCCGCGCAGGCTATGCCCAGGCCGCGCCGCGCGCACCGCTGGCGGTGACCTTCGAGGCGCGGGCCGAGGCGCAGATAACGGCGGCGGAGGCGGACCACCCCGGCCTGCGACGCCTGATCGAGCAGCTGCTGGCGGCCGACCCCCGCCCTGCCTATCAGGCGGGCACGGCGTCGCGCCGCCGCTTTGGCATGCGCCTGTGGGACTATGACGTGCAGTGGGAAATGGTGGACGGCGGGGTGCGGGTGACGGGGCTGATCCCGTTGCCGGTGGATGAGGGTGCCTGAGAGGTTGCCCGCTGTCTATTTTTGCCACAGAGACACGGAGAACACAGAGGCTGCTTCACTGGGAGGCACCGCCGGGGGGGAAGTAGATACCTTTTTTCAAGGATTGGCCACGGCCTGTCGATGGTATGACTGATGGACGTTTCTTCATTACACGTTGAGGGCGCGCGGGCCATGGCCCGCGGTTTCCACTAGTGCCGGAAAATGACGCCATGACAGCGGATGTCAGCGCACTTCTGGCGCAGCATGTGCCGGCGGTGCTGGACAATGCGGATGGCCAGCTGCCAGCCGGGACCGCCTTCTTTCTGCGCCACGACAGCGATGCGGCGCGCATTTCCCTGCTCGGTTATTCCGGTGCGGCGTTCCGGCCCGAGGGCTATTTTCATCTGGCGGTGAAGCAGGCCGTGATGCTGCCGCGCCTGTTCGGCAGCTGTGGCGCCGGCATGCCCCTTTCCCTGTCCAGTGAGGCCTCGCGGGAAAAAGACCTGTTCCAGCGCGAGTTCGGCGTCAGCCATTTCGCCGCCGCCAGCCTGCGTCTCGACGGCCGCGCCGTGGGTGCCCTGATGGTCGGGCGGGGGGAGGGCGAGGCGGCCTTCAGCGCGCAGGAAATGGCCGCGCTGGAGACCGTCGCCCAGCGCCTGGAAGACACGCTGCAGCAGGACTTTTGCAGCGCCCGGCAGCGCCGCTCCCAGGAGCGTTTTCGCCTCCTCAACGAGCAGGTCTCCAACCCCATCCTGGTGCTGGATCGCAGCCTGAAGATCCGCGAGGTCAACCGCGCCACCGCGGACCTGCTGGGCATGAGGGCGGAAGATCTGCCCGGCTGTGGCATCGAGGCCTTTTTCGTCGATGGCGGCCGGCAATTGCAGACCCTGCGCGACATCGAGCGGGACGGCGCGACCTTCTTCGAGGCCACCGTGCAACAAGCCGATGGCGCGCAGCTGTACGTGGATGTGCACGCCAACCTGATCACCCTGGGCGGCGAGCCCATGATCAAGGCGTTCATCCGCGACATCAGCGCCCGCAAGCGGGCCGAAGAGGAGCTGCGGCGCACCCATCAACAGGTGCGGCACATCCTCGAGTCGACCAATGACGCCTATGTGGCCATCGACGACGACTGGAACATTACCTATTTCAACGCCCGCGCCGAGGAGCTGTTTCAGGTGCCGCGCGAGCAGATGCTGGGCCACAGCCTGTGGGACCAGTTGCCGGAGTTCGCCAGCTCCTGTTACAAGAAATTCCATCACTCGCGCAACAGCGACAAGGTGTTGCAGTTCGAGAGTTACTACCCGCCGCTGGACCGCTGGGTGGAGACCCACACCTATCCCCACCCCGACGGCCTGTCGATCTTTTTCCGTGACATCACCGAGCGCCGCCGGGCGGAGCACAGGCTGCGCGACAGCGAGCTGCGCCTGCGCACCATCCTCGACAATATGATGGACGGCGTCATCTCGGTGGATGCCGAGGGACGCATCGAGACCTTCAACCCAATGGCGGAACAGCTCACCGGCTACCGCGCCGAGGAGATCATCGGCACCGATGTCGGCCAGTTGGCGCCGGGCCTGCGCAATGAAAAACAGGGCGGCTTCGTGCGCTGCTATCTTTCCAGCGGCCGCCCCGACCTGCTTGGGCAGCGCAGCGAGCTGACCATCCGGCGCAAGGACGGCAGCACGTTCCCCGCCGAGGTCTCGTTGAGCGAGATGCGCCTCGGCGGCAAGCAGAGCTTCATTGCCACGCTGCGCGACGTCACGGAGAAGAAACGCATCGAGGCCGAATTGCAGCGCCATCACGAACATCTCGAAGAACGGGTGCGCGAGCGCACCGCCGAACTGGTGGTGGCGCGCGCCCAGGCCGAGCAGGCCAACCGCGCCAAGAGCGCCTTCCTGGCCAACATGAGCCACGAGCTGCGCACGCCACTGAACGCCATCATCGGCTACAGCGAACTGCTGGAAGACGAGGCCCGCGAGCGGGGGCTGGAGGAGATGGGCAACGATCTCGCCCGCATCCACCAGGCCGGCGATCATCTCCTCAAACTGATCAACAGCGTGCTGGACCTGTCGAAGATCGAGGCCGGCAAGCAGGTCATGAACCTGGAGCGTTTCTGCGTCGCGGGCCTGGTGCAGGAGTGCCTGTCGACGGTGCGACCGCTGCTGGAACAAAATCACACCGAGCTGGAATACCACTGCGCCGGGGACATCGGCGAGATGCGGGCCGACAGCCTGCGGGTGCGCCAGTCGCTGCTCAACCTGCTCAGCAACGCCGCCAAGTTCACCCGCGATGGCCGGGTGACGCTGGAGGTGTTCCGCCAGTGGCACGGCCCCGCCGGCGAGGAAAAGCCCTTTCTGGTCTTCGCCGTCAGCGACACCGGCATCGGCATTGCCGAGGAGCAGATCGGCCAGCTGTTCCAGAGCTTCAGCCAGGCCGACAACACCATCTCCGCGCAATTCGGCGGCACTGGCCTGGGGCTGGCCATCAGCCGCAGCCTGTGCCGGCTGATGGGCGGCGACATCACCGTCAGCAGCCGCCTCGGCGAGGGCTCCCGCTTCGAGATGCGCCTGCCGGAAGTGGTGGACGACGAAACCCCGCCCGAATGAACCACCCCGCAACACCAACAGCAGGCGCTTTTCTCAAGGAGTCTGCTTTCGGTGGCAGGCGAACTGACAGGGCATCCTGCCGTAGGAGCGGACCCTTGGGCCGCGATGCCTTTCCCACCCTTGGCGGCGCGGTCCAGCGGTCTGCCCCGCACTTGTTCAGGACGCTATAATTATTTCGCCGCACCAAAAGCCGGCGCTGTAGCGCGCAGCGGGGAACCCCGTCCGGAGCGATTGACCCCGACCGCGCACGCCGCGGCCTCATGCCCTACAATGGCTTTCTCCCCTGATGCCGCCATCGAGACAGAGAAACGCCCATGCTTTCCCGACTCTTCGCCCCCAAGTGGAAACATCCCAAATCCGCCGTGCGCCGCGAGGCCATCGCCGCGCTGCCGGATGAGGCGCAGGCGATCTTCCGCCAGGTGGCGGCAGAGGACACGGACGCCGTCATCCGCCGCCTGGCCCTGCGCCGCCTGTGCGACCTGCACCAGGTACAGACGCTGTACGCCGGCGCCGGCAGCGACAGCGACCGCCGCACCGCCGAACAGCACCTCGCCCACCTGCTGGCCGGCCGGCAGGAAAACGGTCCGCCGCTGGCGGCGCGCTGGGAGTTCCTCCAGGCGCTGGCCGACGAGCGCTGGTTCGAGCGCATGCTGAAGGAGGGCCGGGAGCCCGAGCTGCGCCGCCAGGCCCTGCAACGGGTGAACCGCCAGGCCCTGCTGGGCGACGTGGCGCTGAATGACGACGATGCCTCGGTGCGCCACGCCGCGGCGGCCAGACTCACCCAACGCTCCACCCTGGAGCGTGTCGCCAAGGGCGCCCGCCGGCGCGACAAGCATGTCTACCAGTGCGTGCGCGACGCCCTGGCGGCCCTGGATGCCGCCGACAGCCGGCCGCGCCAGGCGCGCGAGCAGGCCGGCAGGCTCACGGTACAGATGCAGGCGCTGCTGAAGGCCGCGCAGGCCAGTGGCGACTGGGGCCGCATCGAGGCCTCCCTGCGTGTCCTGCAACGCCAGTGGGCGGCGCTGGACGCATCGCTGCTGGAAACAAGCGACGTGGAAGCCTTCCAGCAGGGCATCGACCGCTTCGAGTTTTCCCTGCGTGAGTGGCGGGAGCGCGAGCAGCAGCAGGCCCGCGAGCAGGCCCGCCGACAGGCCGGACTGGACCAGGCCGCGAGCATCTGCGCGCAGCTGGCCACCCTGCTCGACGCCCTGCGCGGCGAGGGGCGGGTGCGCGACGTGGCGACGGTGGAACAGGTGCGCGAGGTCTGCGCGCGCAGCTGGCGCGAGCTGGACCTGCCCGATGACGACGATGGCCAGGCCCTGCGCGCGCGCCACGACGAGCTGCGCGCCGCGCTGGCGCAGGTGCTGGCGGACGAGACCCTGCTGGCCGAACTGGCGCCGCGTCTCGACGCCCTGCGGCAGGCCGTGCAGGCCCAGCTGTCGGAAGAGCGCATCACCGAGCCGGCGCTGCACGAGCTGGAGCGGCAGTGGCAGGCGATGCCGCGTCCCGTCCAACTGAAACTGGAGGGCCCCGAGGCGACGGCCATTGCCGAAGGACTGCATGCCTTGCGGGCGCGCCTGGAGCGGCAGCGGCAACAGCAGCAGGCCAGTGCCGCGAACCTGCAGGAGATGGTCGCCCGCCTGGAGCAGCACCTGCGTGAACAGACCTACAAGCCCGCCTTCGTGCTGGCGCAAAAGGCGCAGCAGCTGGAGGATGCCCTGGACGCCGAAGGGCGGCGCAAACTGGAAAAATCGGCCGTGCTGAAGCGCCTGCACAAGGTGCAGGCGCAACTGCGGGAGATGCGCGACTGGCGCAATTTCGCCAATGCGCCGGTGATGGAACAGCTGTGCGAGGACATGGAGCGGCTGGCCGACGCGATGGAGGCCGGCGGTGAGCCGGACTTCAGCGAGTGCGCCGCCCGCGTGCGCCGCGCGCGCGCCGAATGGAAAAAGATGACCGAGGCGCAGGGTGCCGCGCCGCGGGCCCTGTGGCGGCGTTTCGATGCCGCCTGCAGCCGCGCCTACGCCCCCTGCCAGGCCTTTTTCGAGGCCCAGGGCGCGCAGCGCGAGGAAAACCTCCAGCGCCGCCAGGCCGTGTGCGAGGGACTGGAGGACTACGCCCTGAAGATCGGCACCCAGGCGGCGGACGACGCCAACTGGTCGGCCCTGGAGCAGATCATCAAGACCGCGGACCGCGAATGGCGCGGCCTCGGCGCGGTGCCGCGCCAACAGCAAAAGGCCATCAACCGGCGCTTCCGCAAGGTCATGGACCGCCTGCGCGCGCTGGCCCGCAAGCACCGCGAGCACAATCGTGCGGAAAAGGCCGAACGGGTGAAACAGGCCGAGCAGCTGCTGCGGCGCCTGAGTGAAGGCCGCGAGGAACTGCCGGCGGCGCTGGAGAAGGCCAGGGCATTGCAGGCCGAGTGGAAACAGATCGGCCCGGCCCGCAAGGATGGCGAGCTGTGGCGGCAGTTTCACGCCGCCTGCGACGCCATCTTCGCCGAGCGCAAGCGCGAACGCGCGGCCCATGACGAGGCCATCCATGAGCAGGTGCGGATTCGCCGGCAGATCTGCGAACAGATCGAGGCGGCGGCCAGCGCCAAGGGCGACGACTTCCGCCGGGCGCGGCAGACGGTGGACGCGGCGCACGCCCGGTGGCAGGCGGCGGAGCGTCTGCCGAAGCGGGAGATGGAGCGCCTCGAGCGCCGTTATCGTGCCGCCTGCGTCTGCTTCGAGGAACGCCTGCAGGCCGAGCGCCAGGCGCAGCGCGAACAGGCGCAACAGCACCTGCGCGACAAGGCGGCGCTGTGCCAGTCGCTGGAATGGCTGGCCGACCGGCAGCTCGCCGCAGGCCGGGACCTGGCGCAGCTGGTCGCCGAGCGCGAGGCATTGAGCCGGCAGTACGAGGCCCTGGGCGCGGTGCCCGGCGCGATGGGCAAGGGCGTCGCCGCCCGCTACCGGCGGGCGCTCGCCTGGCTGCAGCGGCTGGAGGCCGAGGACGCCGATCTGCCGGCCCTGCAGGCCGAACTGGCCGCCGAGCGCGAGGCGGCGACCCAGCAGCGCCTGGAACTGTGCCTGAAGCTGGAAATCGCGGCCGGGGTGGAATCACCGCCGGACTGCCGCGAGGCGCGCCTGGCCTGCCAGGTGGC
>JALSHB010000091.1 GCA_026982475.1 Chromatiales bacterium | reverse complement strand
CCTGCCTGTCAGGACGTCTTCAGCAACTCATGGATCATCGCCAGCATCGGGCCACGGTCGTACGGCTTGTTGACGAAACGGCGAATCCCCACCGCGGCGGCCACCTCCCTGTCGATCTGTTCGCTGTAGCCGCTGCAGAGGATGACCGGCAGCTCAGGCCGCCGTTCAAGGATTTCCGCGGCCAGTTCCAGGCCGGTCATGGCCGGCATGGTCTGATCGGTGATCATCAGGTCCACCTGCTGCGGGTGCTGGCGGAAATAGTCCAGCGCCTGTCGGCTGTCGTCAAAGGTCTGTATGTCATAGCCCGCCCGTGACAGCCAGGCCCGCATGAAGCCGAGGATGGCCTTTTCATCATCCACGATCAGGATCCGTTGCCCCTCTCCCCCTGCCGCCGGAACATGCTTCGCCGGTGTCTCCAGCAAAGGCCTTTTCACCTCTTCCACCGGCTCGAACAAAAGGCGGAAGCAGGAGCCCTTGCCGGGCTCCGAGTCGACATGGATGTGGCCATGGGAGTCGTGCATGATGCCGTGCACCATGGACAGGCCCAGTCCGGTGCCCTCGCCCACTTCCTTGGTGGTGAAAAAGGGCTCGAACAGGCGCGAAAGGGTATGGCGGTCCATGCCCTGGCCGGTGTCGCTGACCAGCAATTCGACATAATCCCCACTGAAGGATTCATGGCAGGAGGCGCACTCACCCTCGGCGTGATGACGCAGGGCCAGCGCCACCACCAGTTCCCCCTTGCCCTGCATGGCGTCACGGGCGTTGATGCAGATATTCATGATCAGCTGCTGCAACTGCACCGGCTCGGTACGGATCTGCGGAAGGTCATCGGCGGGCCGGTCAAACGTCAAATGGATACTCGCCGGCAGGGTGGCGGTGAGCATTTTCACGGTTTCCTTGACCAGTGGCACCGGGTCGAGCGGCTGGGCCTTGCTGTCGCCGCTGCGGCTGAAGGTCAGCATCTGCTGAATCAGGTCCCGCGCGCGCTCGCCGGCACGGTACACCTGGCCCAGGTACTCCTCCAGCTTTTCCTGCCCGTCGCCCACGCAGCGGGTCATTGCCAGGTCCGTGTAACCGATGATGCTGGCCAGAATATTATTGAAGTCATGGGCAATACCTGCAGTTAGTTGCCCTATCGCCTCCATCTTCTGCGCCTGCTGCATGCGTTCGTCCATGCGGCGGCGCTCGTCCTGGACATTGCGGTGCTCGGTGACATCCTGCAGGTAGACCGAGATGCCTTCGGGCGAGGGGTAGATATGCACCGAAAACCAGCGTGACAAGGGTGGGTAAAAACCCTCCGAGCGCACCAGCGACTGGGTTTTCATGGCCCGATGCAGCGGTTTGAACAGGAAGCTCGCCATCTCCGGCAGGACATCCCAGATCACCTCGCCCCTGACCTCCTCCCACGAGGTGCCGAACATGGCGCTGGCGGTCTGATTCAGATAGGTGATGTGCCAATCGGCGGTCAGGGAGAAGAAGCCATCGCTGATGCGATTGAGCATCTCGAACAATTCATCGTTGCGTGCCGCCAGCGCCGATTCGGCGGCCATGCGCTGCAGCTCCAGCGCCGCGCGCTCGGCCGCCACGCGCAGCAAAGCGCGATCCGTGGAGGACTCCGCGCAGGGCTTGTCATCGGCGGTGAACAGGACGCCGATGCCCTCGTCGTTGACATCCAGCAAGCGCTCGCCGCGGTAACAAACAGCGCCGATATCGCGCAGCATGGCGTCATCGGGATACAGCTCGGTGACCCGGTCCGGCACGATCAGGGAAGAACGCGTGTGACAGACCTCATCACAGGGCGTGCCGGCCAGCTCGTAACTGAAGGCCTCGCCTTCGTGGTCCGTGTCCCAGAACCCCAGCACCTCGACACGCTGGCCGTCCTCGGAAAGCCGACCGACGCCCGTCCAGCGATAGCCCAGCGCCTGCGAGACCGAGCGGGCAATCTCGTGAAAGACGTGCTCGGAAGAGGCCGCCACGGTCAGTGATTCCAGCGCCATGTTGATCCGCAGCCGCTCGCTGATGTCACGCACGATGGCGATGCACTGTCCCCGCCCCGGGCCTTCCGGGAAATATTGCAGGAAGATCTCCACCGGAATGCGCTTGCCGGACTTGGCCACATGCACGGCCTCCAGGGTCAAGCGATCCTGTTCCCCGTCGATCAGCGGGGCGATGATGCGGCGAAAGCGCGCCTCGTCGAAGTCGGGCTTGATATCCAGCGGCGTCATGGCCAGCAGTTCGGATTCCGTGTAGCCCACCTGTTCCACCGCGCCCAGGTTGACGTAGGTGAACCTTAGCGTCTGCGCATCGAACAGGAACACCGAATCCAGCGTCTGGTCGAGAATGTGCTTGAAATGCGCCAGCCCCTTTTGTGCGCGGATGCGCTCGCTCACATCGGTGCGGATCGAAATGTACTGCTCGGGCTTACCACGCTCGTTGAGCAGCGGCATGATGGTGGTCTGCACCCAGTAGGGGGCGCCCCCCTTGGTGCGGTTTTCGATCATCCCCTGCCATACGGCGCCATTGGCGATGGTGCGCCACATGTCACGGAAAAAACCATCGTGATGCGCCGTGGATTTCACGATGCGGTGGTTCCGCCCCAGCAGTTCTTCGCGGCGGTAGCCCGATATCTCACAGAACTTGTCGTTGACGTAGGTGATCTTGCCGCTGACGTCGCTGATGGAAACGATGGCGTGCTCGTCCAGCACCGCCCGCAGACCCTGCAGTTGCGCGAGCGACAGGGCCTTTTTTTCCTGCGGCATCACGGAATCGCTACCTGGCGCCATCATCACTCCAGGTCAGGGCGCCGGTACGCAGGATATTCTCGAAGATTTCCGTGCCCATGTCGGACGCCACCGAGGCGGGCATGCGCAAATCCTCGGGACGGCTTTGCAGGATATCGCGAAACACCGCCATCAATTCGGGGTCACGCCAGCCCTTCGCCGTCTCTTCCTCCAGGATGGCGAGGATCTTTTCATCGGAGAAGGCCTTCTTGTAGGGCCGCTCATTGCCCAGGGCGTCATAGATATCGGCAAACTGGAAGATGCGCGCCAGCAGCGGGATCTGTTCGCCCTTGAGGCCGTCGGGATAGCCGCCGCCATCCCAGCGCTCGTGATGATTCCGCACCACCGGCAGGGTCAGCTCCATGCTCTTCAAGCCCTGCAGCAATTCGGCGCCGATGATGGTGTGCTGGCGCATGATGACCCATTCCTCGTCGGACAACGGCCCGTTCTTGAGCAGGATGCTGTCGGGAATGCCGAGCTTGCCGATGTCATGCAACACGCCGCCGCGCCGCAGGGCGGTCAGCTCTTCCTCGCCCAGGCCCAGCGCCTCGCCGATCACCACCGAGGTATGCGCCAGACGGGAACAGTGATCGCCGGTGTGCTCGTCGCGCGCCTCCACCATGCGCGCGAGGGCGAACAGCAGGGTCTCGGCATCCTCCAGCTGGTCGGTGAGGCGCTTGTAGCCGGCAAAGTTCTCGGTGCGGGCGATCAGCTCCAGCGGATTGTAGGGCTTGCGGATGAAGTCGTTGGCGCCG
>JALSHB010000090.1 GCA_026982475.1 Chromatiales bacterium | reverse complement strand
CGGCGGCCAGATCCAGCCAGTAGGCCGCCTGGTAGGTATTGCGGGGCACACCATCGCCGCTGGCATACAGGCGACCGAGGTTCAGCTGGGCCAGGGCATAGCCCTGGCGCGCCGCCGCGTCATACCATTTGGCGGCCATCCGGATGTTCTTGTTCATGCCCTGGCCCTTTTCATACATGCTGGCCAGGGTGTTCTGCGCCACGGCATCGCCCTTCTGGGCGTGCACATCGAACTCGGAGGCGGCGATGCTGAACAGGTGGCGGCTTTCGGCACGGTCCGCACGGACATCCTTCGCGCCTTTTTCCAGCAGCTCCGCCAGTTTATAGTAGGCGGTGGGATGGTCCTGGGCGATGGCCTTGCGGTACCAGGAAACGGCGGATTTGGCATCGCCATGCTTTACATACAGTTCACCCAGCGCGAACTGCGCCTGGGCGATGCCGCGCTCAGCGGCCTTGCGCGTCCATTTCAGCGTGTCATTATCGAGGCTGGAAGAGTACAGTTTGCCTTCGGAGAACAACCGCATCAGCATGTGTTCGGCACCGGCATTGCCTTCATCGGCGCTATTCATGAACAGGCGACCCGCCTCCTGAAAATTGCCCACGGCAAAGGCCATCAGGCCGTCTTCATAATTGTCGGCCTGTGCACCGAAGGCGCTGGCGCCCAGCACCAGGCCGCAGATCAAACGGGTGGCAAAACGGGATTTGAGGTTCATCATCGGGTCTCCTGTCCTTCGAATTAAGTTGTCGCTGAGTGAGCGTTGCTACTGCCCTGTGCCCCGCTTGGCGACCCCGGAGGCCGCCCGCTGAAGGCCGGTTTTCTCTTTGTGTGATATCGTTCGCAAATATTATGACGCTCAATGATATCGACACAGGCTGTGCAGGGTGTTCTGGTCGCCGCCTGATTGCCCCGTCAATGGTAAAAGACTAGACTATTTTTATATAAGATTAAATAATTAATAACTTAGTTATATTCTCGGAATTAGATAAGGAATGCTTGGTCGTGAAGCTTCAGCAACTGCGTTACATCTGTGAGGTCGCCCGGCGTGGATTGAATGTGACCACGGCGGCAGAACGCCTGTTTACGGCCCAGTCCGGCATCAGCACCCAGATCCGTCTGCTGGAGGAAGAGCTCGATGTGCAGATCTTCGAGCGCCACGGCAAGCGTCTCACCGGCGTGACGCCCACCGGCAAGGGCATCATCGAGATGGCCGAACGCATCCTCACCGAGGCGGACAACATCCGCCAGCTGGCCCAGCAAGCCAACGACGACAGCCGCGGCACCCTCTCCATCGCCACCACCCACACCCAGGCCTATCACGCCCTGCCGCCGGTGATCGCCCGCTTCTCGAAGGAATTCCCCGGCATCACCCTGCGCATCCACCAGGGTGACGTGGCGCAGATCCACGAAATGCTGCTGTCGCGCACGGCGGACGTGGCCATCACCACGGCCACCAAGAACATGCCCAACGAACTGGTCATGCTGCCCTTCCGCGAATGGAACATGGCCGCCATCACGCCGCTGGATCACCCCCTGACCCGCGAGCCGGAGCTGACCCTGGAGGCGCTGGCCCAGCACCCGCTGATCACCTATGACCACAGCGTCTCCGGCCGCGCGGCCATCAACCAGGCCTTCACCGACGCCGGCCTGCTGACCACCATCGCCCTCACCGCCCTGGACGCGGACATCATCAAGAAATACGTCAAATTGGGGCTGGGCGTCGGCCTGATCGCCGAGACGGCACTGGACAAGTCGGAAGACGGCGAGCTGGCGGTGCTGGAGGCCGGCCACCTGTTCAAACCCAGCACCAGCTGCATCTGCGTGCACCGCGGCCGTCACCTGCGCAGCTATGTCTACTCCTTCATCACCTACATCACCCCGCAGCTCACCGAGGACGCCGTGGAGGGCATCCTGCGCTGGGAGTCCTCCAAGGGCGAAAACCGCGCCGTGGAACGCCCCTGACGGCCGTCACTCCGGCCTTTGCGCCACCAGCAAGGCCTCGTTGCGCAGGCCGCAAGTGACATCACCCAGACACCCCTCCTCGCGGTAGACGCGCAGGCGCAGACCCGCGAACAGTCGCAGCAGCTCATTCTCCGCGAGCAGGAAGGCCGGATTCGACGGCCCGCCGGGGATGGCCTTGTCACGGGTGAAGGTTTGGTAGAACAACAGCCCGCCGGGGCGCAGCGCCGCCATCAGCGCCGGACACAGATCACGTTCGAGGAAACGGCTGACGACGATCACATCGAAACTCTCCGCCGCCGGCGGCGCGGCCAGCACGTCGCGCACCTCGGCGCTCAGCGGCAGATCGGCGGCCGCGCGCGCAAGCCGCCCGATGGCCACCGGCGACAGGTCCCAGGCCGTGGTGCGCAGGCCGTGCCGGGCCAGCAGCAGGGCATTGCCACCCAGCCCGCAGGCCAGGTCCAGGGCCTCGCCGGCGGCGGGCAGCAGATGGCGGTTTTCCGCCAGCACCTCGACCGCCTTGGCGGCGCCCGCCGCGCGATAGCGGGCGTCCCACTTGTCGGCCAGCGGGCCGTTTTGCCTGTTGTTTGTCGTCGACACCTTGACCCGTCCCGGTGATTGCCCAATGATCGCCGGACATTCTAACCAAAAAGCCGCACCCCGCATGGAATCCCGACTCACCGATCTCGAAATCCGCTACGCCCATCAGGAGGCGACCCTTGAGGCCCTCAACGAAACCCTGCTGTTGCAGCAGCGCAGCATCGACCAGCTGCGCACCGAACTGACGCGCCTCAAGCAGCAGCTGCGCGGCCTGAATGCCGGCGAGATGGCCTCGGCCGCGGAAGAGACGCCGCCGCCCCATTACTGATGCCGGGGCCGACGTGAACGACTGGCTGTGGTTCTTCCCCCTCGCCGGCGGCCTCTGGTACTGGTGGGACACCCTGCGCACCAAGGAAACCGCCCGCGCCGCCGGGCGCCGCGCCTGTGAACAGAAGGGCGTGCAGTTCCTCGACGACACGGTGGTGCGCAACCGCCTGCGCCTGAGACGCAACAGCCGCGGCCAGGTACAGATCCAGCGCCGCTACGACTTCGAATTCACCAGCGACGGCGAACGCCGCTACCACGGCAGCATCGAGGTCTTTGGCGGACGCGTCGGACGCATCGACATGGACGCCTACCGCGTCCCCGACGGCGGCGACGAGGCGGCCGTGGTTGCGACGAGCGACGGCCGCCCCCGCCCCGACAACGTCACCCGCATCCACTGATGGCGATATCGCAGCGGGAACAGGCCTTTTTGCGGGAGGCCATCGAGCTGGCCAACCATTCCGTCGACGCGGGCGGCGGCCCCTTTGGCGCGGTGGTCGTCAAGGACGGCGAGGTGATCGGCCGCGGCCACAACCGCGTCACCCTCGACAATGACCCCACCGCCCACGCCGAGGTACAGGCGATCCGCGACGCCTGCCGCCGCTCGCGGGATTTCAGCCTGCAGGGCTGCGTGCTGTATGCCAGCTGCGAACCCTGCCCCATGTGCATGGCGGCCATCTACTGGGCGCGCATCGCGCGGGTGGTGTTCGCCGCCAGCGGCGAGGACGCCGCCCGCGCCGGCTTCGACGACCGGCTCATCGCGCGCGAGATCTGCCAACCCTACAGTGAGCGCTCACTGCCGGTGGAACAGTGCGCCTGCGAGGGTCATGACGAGAGCTTCCGCAAGTGGCTGGCGCTGGCGGACAAGACGCCGTATTGAAGGCGCGCCCCCTGACGGCGGGAAGTCCCGTTCCTACAGTACCACCTGTTCCTGCCGCAGGGCCGCGCCGATGGCCGGCAGGCAGCGCGCCTGGGTGGCGGCGTCCATGTCGTGGTCACAAGCGATCACTTCGCGCAGGTCGAGGCTGCGCACGGCCAGCCCCAGGGACTCGTGCAGGTAGTCTTCCAGGCCGTCCAGCGGCACCTCGCAGGGCGCCAGCACCAGGCCCGCCACCGGCGGCTGCACGAAATAGCGGTCGTAATAATCCAGCGAGCGCTGCACCTCCAGCACCAGCCGGTCGTATTGCGCGTGGTCGCCGCCACTCAACGCCTCATGGCCCATGCCCAGGGTTCGGGCGAAGTACAGCGTCGACTGGCGGGTGATGATCAACAAGCCACGCTCGCGGGTGAGGTAGATGAAGGCCACCCCGGCCTCGTCTTCCGGCAGGCGCATGGTAATGTTGCGCAATACCAGTTCCGGGATGTCGATGGTGGTGAGATTGGCCTCGGCGGCCTGCAACTGGTCGACCCGCTCACGTACCCGCGACAGCCGCGACACCACCACATACAGCGTATTCTGGCGGCCGTGCGCGCCACTGGGCGGCGCATCGAAGATATCCACCACCGCGTCGTCGATGTGGAAATCGATCAGGTCCTTGATCTGCCAGCGGATCGCCGCGCGCAGTTCGTCCGGCGGCACATCCGGCGCCTCCACGCTCAACACGGTGTACTCGTCCAGCGCCATCACCGTGGTAACGGCGCGCTTTTCCAGCCGGTGGCGGCGCACCGCCTCGGCCAGCAATTTGTCGTTGTTGCCGCCCTCCGGCCAGGGCATGAAGTCGCAGGCCGCCAGCCGCGGCTGCGGGCCGTTGCCGGCGATGCTGGCCACGCACAGGCCCGCCTCTCCGGGCACCAGGGCGGCATAACCGGCGTTGGACTGCTTTGAAAAAAGACCGAACATGATTTTATCCTTTCAATCGCTTTGGCTGCGGCAACAAACTGCTGTGGGATGTGGGAGCGGCTCATCGCGCCCTTTGGGTATCAGCCGCGAAGCATTCTTGGCACAGCCTTCGCGGCTGAAGCCGCTCCCACAGCCCTGTGTTCTATCCACATCACGGCATGAATTGCACCACGATGCGCCGCTGGGCGCGCGGGGCCGACACCAGTCCGCCGGCGCTGCCGGTGCTGGTGATGTGGTACAGCGTCCGCCCGCCAATGTTCACCGCGCTCACGCTGGTGGTCATCCAGGCCCGGTCCGTCAACACCACGCCATTGCTGATGCTGCCCGAGCCGCCGGCGCGGATATCCCGCGCCGCCCATTCCACGCCGCTCTCGGCGGCGTACAGGGCCTGGGCGGAATACCACTCATTGATGGTCTCCTCGGAGCCCAGCACCAGCAGTTGGGTGAGCAGACCGCCCAGCGCCGCCAGCGCGGTGATGAGGAATATGGCCATCACCAGCGAGGCGCCGCGCTGGCGGGCAGCGGGACCCACAGCCTTTGCCGCCGCCACACCACCCCGCAGGAGCGGCCCCCTGGGCCGCGATGGCGATATCTCCGCTAACGACGGATCGCGGCCCAGGGGTCCGCGCCTGCGTGTTCTGTTTAGCGGCAGGGGCGCTGCAAGCTTGATTCGCATGGGCCTGTTCACGGCGTGTTCCTCACATGCACCTCGTGATAGAGACGGATGCCGTTGCCAGCGTCGGTGGCCAGGATCAGGTCGATGCGCAATACGCCGGTGGCCGTCGGCGTGCCCGGCGCATAGGTAAAGCTCACGGCGCTGACGCCGTCCACCAGCACCGGATCTGATGGCCCCCAATCGGCATTGGCGTCGTAATTACCCAGTCCCGCCGACGTGTGCCAGCGCAGGGTATTTCCCGTTAGCCCGACCTCCACGGTCTGATCGGCAATGGCGAAATGACGCCCCGGCGAATCCACCGGGAAGCGATGGCTGGCGAAGCCGAGGATCTGCCCCTGGCTGGTGCCGTCACTCGCCGGGGTGGTGGCGCCGACCCCCGTCAGCGCCACCGCGGGACCGTCGCCGGGAAAGGCCTTCAAGGCCGCCGGCGAGGTATTGCCGATCACCAGGATATCGCCGGCCGACACGCTCAGCCCGCCGCCCATGATGTACAGGCCATTGGCCAGCGCGGTGTTCTTGCGGAAGCGTCGATCCATGCGCGTAAACGCCGTGCCGTAATTGTCGAAACGTTCGATGTAACGCCCGCCGGCGCGCGAGCGCAGGAACTGGATGCCCTGTCCGGCACTGAGGGTTTCGAGGCTGTTGGGCACCGCCAGGCGTACCTCGCGCGCCAGCCGCTCCAGCGCCAGACGGCCACGCGCCACCAGTTCGGCGCGCGCCTTGCCGTCGTGCCAGGCCTGAACCGCATTGGCGATGAAGGGCGCCAGCACCACGGCGATGATGCCCAGCAGGACGATCACGGTGACCATCTCCACCAGGGTGAAGCCGTCCGTCCGCCCGCGCGCCGCCATCAGAAGTTGACCCGCCAGGCCGACAGCGAGAGGGTCTCGCCGTTGTTGGAAGTCACCTCTACGTCGATGCGCTTCACGTCCGCCGCCGGCACGCCGTTCCAGGCGCCGGGCTGGCTCACCGTCACGGAAACCGTGAAGCCCTCGTAGCCGGGCATGGGGCTGCCGGAGGCGTCCTGCGGTGGCGACTGGCCGCTGATGGCGTTGAAGTCGTCGATGTCGTCCCAGTGCGAACGCAATGCCTCCTCGTTGCCGATGCCGGCCGGCGCCGGCCCGCTGGAACACAGCGCGGTGCCGGTATTCACGCAGCCACCGCCCAGCGGCGAGTTGTCGTCCCAACGCTTGCGCTGGATTTCATCCATGAAGGCGGTGGCCACCGCCAGCGCACGCTGGCGCAGGTAGGGTTCGTGGCTCTTGCTGACATTGTTGAGAAACACCGCCGCCATGCCGGCCACCGCCACCGCCAGCAGCACGATCACCAGGATGGTCTCGATGAGACTGAAGCCGGACTGGCTGCGGCAAGGCGGCGTGCTCATCGCACAAATCCCGTTATGCGTTCGAGCCGCAGGCTGTCGCTGAGATTGCCGACGCTGACCGTCACCAGCAGCTGGTTGCCGCTCCACGCCAGGCCACCGGTCAGGCTCGGCTCGCCATAGCCATCGAAGCTGATCGTGCCACTGCTGCCCAGGCCGACATCACTCCAGCTGCTGGTGTAGCCGCTGGCGCCGGTGAGCGGATGTGTGATCGGCGCGCCGCCCTGGGTCACGCTGTAGCCGGTGGCGCTCAGGGTGACCTGGTAATTCGTTGCCCCGGTGTGGCTCAGCGACATGGACTGTGCATAGCGCAACGCGCCCACCAGCTCATCGCGCGCGGCGCTGAGCCGGTAATCCGCGGGATTGAAGCTGCCCATGGCCACCACCGCCAGGGTGGCCATGATCACCATCACGGCAACCATCTCGATGAGCGTAAAACCGCGCTGGCGCATCACGGCGCCTCCCGCCAGTAGAGAAAGCGGTCATCGCCCCGGAAGATGCCAAAGGTCGCCGTGGCGCTGGGGGTACCCGTCAGCCACGCCGGCCAGGTGAAGGTAAAACTGGCGACACCACCGGGATCGCCGCTGTCGGCCGTCAGCTGGATGGCCAGATCCGCCCGCCCCGCGGTCACGCTCACCGGGGTGGCCGGGGTTACCGTGGTGGTGATGCCGCCGTCACTCTTGACATAACTGTAAGTGGTGCAGCTGTCGGCACTGTTGTCCAGCCAGCTCGATGACGAGGAATAGAACTGCGTGCCCACCGGCATGCTCAGCACATCGCCGGCGTCGGCGTAGGTGCCGTAGACATCCTTGGCGAAGCCCCGGCCGGAGCGCTGCTCGCTGCCGGCATCGAAACCGATGGCGCTGATGGTGAAGGGATTGCCGGCGTAGCCGATGCCGTCGCTGTCGGTGATGGCAAAGCCGATATCAACCGCGCCGTTGAAGGGCAGCGTCTCCAGCTCGCTGGTGGTGTAGGCCAGGCTGCCGTTGAAGGTGCTGCTCACGACACCCGCGCAATTGCTGCAGGCGATGGCCGTGTGGCCGGCGCCGCTGGCGTCCAGCGATGCCGTCGCCGGCAGGCTGCCACTGTGGGCATAGCTCTCGCTGAAGTCCGCCAGCTTCCACCAGTTGTTGTCGTAGTTGCGGGTGATGGCGCCGCTGCTGTTGCGCGCACTGATGGTTACCTGCGGCGCGGTGGCGTAGGCGAAGGCCTGCCCCATCCAGGTGAAACTGCCGCAGGCGGTGGCGAAGGCCGGCGCGTTGTCCAGCGTCACGTTGAAATCGAAGGGTGTAAAGCGGCCGATATTGCCGCTGGTGCTGCCCGTGACATCGCCGCCGCCCAGGTAGTCGCCATCGCCGACACTGGGCGTGAGGGTGATGATGCCTACCTCGCCCCAACTGAAGTCGCTGCCGGTGGCGACGCCATTGGCGAAGCTGCCGAAGCCGCTGGTGAAACCAATCGGCGGATTGTTCGCGCCACCCGCCGCCACCAGCGTGGGCGTCAGCAGCACCGACTCGGGCGTTGCCTCCTGGCCGTAATTGGGGGTGGCGTTGCCAAGGCTGTTGACGGCGGTGACGGTGAGCGAAAAGGGGCTGCCGGCGGCGATGAAGACCGCGCCATTCTCATCCGCGGCGGCGGGATTGGCGAAGCCGTCGCTGCTGCGCGCGATGTCGCTCAGCACGAAACCGGCCGGCCTGACCACGAAGGGCTGGCTGGCGCCACGGATGCCGCCGGGCAATGTGCTCGTGCTGTCGTCCTTGATGGCGATGTCGATGTCGCCGACATCGGCATAGTTCAACGTGATGGCGGCCTGGCCCTGCACGAAGGCAACGGACTGCGCCAACGCCGCCGTCTCGCTGCCGGCAATGGCGTTGCCGTCGACCATCACCGGCAGCGTGCCGGTGAGCGGATCGTTGTAGGACGACCAGAATTTCACGCTGTTGACACCGTCATAGGCCTCGATGATGCCGCACACGGGATCCGTCGGCGTCTGCCCGTAGGCGGCCAGGTATAACGGGAAGTCGCTGGCCGCGGTCTGCGCCGGGATGCTCTGGTCGATCACCGCGGGCGGCGGATTGCTCAGCGGCGCCGCGGTGACGACGAAGCCATTGGGCGAGAAGAGCAGATTGCCCTCGCTGTCGTCATCGCTGACCGCGCCGTCGCTGACGCGGATATTGATGCTCGCCGGGCCACTGCGGTAATCGAGATCGAAGCTCGCCACGCCGGCATCGGCGGCGGCAAACTGGTAGCTCGCCAGTCCGTCATCGGACACCGTGTCGGTGAAACTGCCGGCGCCGCTGTTGAGGCTCCAGCTGCCACTGGCGGTCTGGGTGTCGAGACTGATGCTGCCGCTGTAGCTGCTGAGCGTCGAACCGTCGGCGGCGGCCGCCGTCACCGTGATGGTTTCGGCCAGGCAGTTGATGCCACTGCCGTCGTGTGAGATGACGAAGTGATCCAGCGCCCCGGGACAGGGGTGGCTGGCGTTCATGTCGGCCTGGATCTCCGCCAGGCTGAGCACGCGGCTGTCGATTCGCACCTCGTCATAGGTGGCATCGGCCACACGCGTAATACTGAAGGGGTTGTAGCTTGTACGGTTGTCACCGAAATACAGACTGTTGAAATCCGGCATGCTGCCATTGGTGGCGCGTGTGACATCCGCTACCGCGGAGCCGTTGACATAGATCTGGAAACGATTCACGCCATAGTCCCAGGTGGCGGCGATATGCACCCAGCCGCCACTATTGAACCGCGGCACATCGGCGTCGACGGAAAAATCGCTGTCGACCGAATCCTCGAACAACAAGGTAAGGCGTGTATTGCCGCTGAACGTCGCGCGCCGCTTGGCCAGCTTGAAATATTTGTTGCCCAGCGAGGCGTCGAACAAAACCCGGTTGCGGAAACGCTGCCAGCCGCTGTCCGTCCAGTTGGGCCTGAACCAGAAAGACACCGTGCCCCGTGCGCCCACCGCGGCGTCCAGATCCACGCCGCTGTCGATGGCGTCACCCTCGTTGACCACCTCGCCGGCGCGGCACACCCTGCCATTGGCCACGGTCTGCGCAGCGCCCACGCGCACGCCGTG
>JALSHB010000089.1 GCA_026982475.1 Chromatiales bacterium | reverse complement strand
TGTCGGCTATTTGCAGATAGTCCGTGGCGCCGTTCAGCGAGGCGCCGTTGCACACTTTCGCCGGCGCCGGTGTGGCGCCACCGAAACGAATGCCGTCGAGGCCGTTGCCGCTGCTGTCGATGACCTCACCAGGCGTGCCGTTCCAGCTCGTCTCGTCGAGCCGCCACTCGCCCACCGGGTTGGGCAGGGTGACCGGCGGGGTGGCGTTGAACTCCACCACGAACCAGCCGATGTCGGCGCTGCCGAGGGTCGAATTGCGGCGCATGTCGATGCTCGCCGGGGACAGTCCCATGGTCACCGAGGCCTCGCCGATGATGTCGTCCCAATTGTAGGCGGCGCGTCCCAGCGACTGTCCGGCCGCCGCCTGCACCGAGGCGAAGGCCACGGCGCGGTTGGTATCTACTGGCGCGATGGCCACCGTGCGCTGAGCAACGCCGGCCGCGAAGGGCTCGCTGCCGCCCTGCACGCGACTGCCGTCCTTCAGCTCCACCACCTGCCAGACGATTTCCGTTAGACTGTCGCCGGTGCGGCTGCGGTCGATGCGCAGGGTATTGGCATCGATGATCCGTGCGCGCATCATGCGCTCACCCACGTCCGCGCCGCTGCCGGAGGTGCGGAAGCCGGCCAGTACGAAGGCCTTGTTGACATCCACCGGCGTGGGCAGGGCGATATCGACACTGGCGCTGGCGCCCAGCAAGGAGGTCGATCCCTTCTGCACGCTGATGTCCGCCGCGTTGGTGAATTCCACCACCTGCCAGGCGATGGTGTGAGTACTGCTGGCCTGGTTGACGCGGAACTGCAGGTTGCTGGTGGAGGTCAGTTCACCCACGATGGGGTCGTCCAGGCTCCAGATGTAATGGCCGGCCCCCGGCACCTTGGACCACAGCACGAAGGCCTGACTGGTGGAGGCCACGGGCGTGATGGGCACGTTGACCGTGGTGCCGGTCTGGCTCACCTCGCCGCGCTGCACCGACACCCCGGACAGAAACTCCACCACCGACCACTGGATATCGATGGCGGACGTCTCGTTGCTGTTGCGCACGAATTCCACCGCCGTGCCACTGGCATTGAGGCGGCCGATGATCATCGAGCCCGGCGGACGGTTGCTGGAGGAACGGGTCTGAAACACCAGAAAGGACTTGGCCGGATCGACGGCGGTGATGCCCACCGTCACCGTGCCGTTGCCATTGCTGACCGCCGTGCCATGCTGCACGCCCTTGACCATCGCCGCCGACAGGCCGGCGCTGGCGAGCAGCAGGGTACAGAAAATCAGCAGTCTGAATCCGGCAGACATGTCCCGGCCTATAAATGAAACAGGCCGGACAGAAAAACCGCCCGGCCCGAATATATCCACATCATGGGATCTCAGCCCCCGTCCGTGTCAGTCCCTGAGCACATTACTTGGTGCCGGTGAGCACGAAGGTCGCGGTCTTGCTGCTGTCGTCGTTGCTGGTCACGGTGCAGGTCACGGTATCGCCCACGTTGGTCGGCGCGCCACCGGAGACCGAATAGGTGCCGGCACCGGAGGTTGCAAACACCACACCGTCCACCAGATTGCCGGCGACCGTATTGGTGCAGCCCGCGGAGGTATCGGTGATGCCGGTAATCGCCGTCGCCGACGCAAGGGCCGTTCCGACCACCTGTCCCTTGGCCAGCGAGCCGGCATAGTTCACCGCGTTACTGGAACCCAGGCCACCGGCGATGCCGGCCACGGCAGCGGTGCGCGCCTCACCCGTGGTATCGATGAATTTCGGCAGTGCGGTGGCGGCAAGGATGCCGAGGATCACGATCACCATCACCAGCTCAATCAGGGTAAAGCCATTTTGTCTGTTCATTTGTTTCTCCACTCACTCCATTTGATCGCGCGACGGCGGCAACCTGTGGGTCGCCCGTCAGCTACGCTCTAACTATCGGTCGCTGGTAATGAAACCTTAATGAGTGAATTCATCACTGAGGCGCGGCCTTTACCCAGTCGTTGCATAAACTCATGCGCAAACAGTGGGCGGCACGGGATGTGGAATCGGCCACGAGATTCAACGCAAAGAACGCCAAGGCGCAGAGGACGCAAAGGAAACCCTATCAATAAGCCTTTGCGTCCTCCGCGCCTCCGCGACCTCTGCGTTTTCAAGCCATTCCCGGCGACAACTGCGGCTTTCACGTCGCCTTATTCCGGTCTATGTGGCTGAATCACACTATCAGTGAACGCCTGCGGAAAGGACGCCACATACCGTAACGCCCGGAAATGCCGGGATGTGCGCGATTTTTGATCTGTTCTTTTGCAACTAACGGGTTTGTCTGCTGTAGGGGCGCCTTCAGGCGCGAAGGCTGGACTCGAAAAAACCTTCGCGCCTGAAGGCGCTCCTGCAGGATTGTGTTTGGGAGAAAACGCCGCAGGGTATTTCCATCTTTCCACGGCAGCGCCGGCCCGCTA
The DNA here is from genome assembly GCA_026982475.1 of Chromatiales bacterium. Classification (GTDB taxonomy): domain Bacteria; phylum Pseudomonadota; class Gammaproteobacteria; order SZUA-152; family SZUA-152; genus DRQN01. The sequence goes on along the minus strand of JALSHB010000089.1, from coordinate 9,472 downwards.
ATTCTTGATCGCCACATCCGCCAGGCTCCACATGGGCAGAAACACACCCAGTGCCAGCACCAGCACGATCACGGCAATCACCACCGTGAGGATGGGCTCGATGCGCGCACTGAGGCGCTCGATGTCGTACGCCACCTCGGCCTCGTAGAATTCGCCCACCTCGGCCAGCAGGGTGTCGATGGAACCGGTCTCTTCGCCCACCGCCATCATCTGCATCACCAGGGCATCGAACAGGCCGGTGGCGGCGGCGGTCTGGGTGATGGATTCACCGCGCTCGATGCCGGTCTGCATGCTGAGGATGCGCTGTTCCACGTAGTCGTTGTCCAGGGCGCGGGCCACCACCGTCAGCGCCGTGATCAACGGCACCCCGGCGCGGGTGGACATGGCGAACAGGCGCATGAAGCGCGCCAGGGTGGCGCGGTAGATGATGTCGCCGGCCAGTGGCAGTTTCAGTTTCCACTTGTGCCAGTTGTAACGACCCTTCTCCGTGCCCACGTACTGGCGCGCGCCCAGCAGCAGGGCCAGCAACAGGACCAGCAGCTCGGGCCAGTGCGTCACGGTGAAGCGGGAGGTGGCCATCAATACCTGCGTCGCCAGCGGCAGCTCGGCGCCGAAGCTGTCGAACACCCTGGCGAAGGTCGGGATCACGAACAGGTTGAGAATGGCGATGGCGACAACAATCGCCATGATGACGAAAGCGGGATAGCGCAGCGCCGACTTGATCTGGTCGCGGGTGCGCTTGTCCTTTTCCAGATAATTGCCTAACTGCATGAAGATGTCGTCGAGCTGGCCGGTGGTCTCGCCGATGCGCACCATGGAAACATAGAACAGGGAGAATATGTCCCGATGCTCGCCCAGCGACGTGGCCAGGTCGCGGCCGGCCTCCAGGCTCTGCACCACCTCGGCGATGGTCGATGCCAGCAGCGGATTGCGGGTGGACCTGGCCAGCCCGTGCAGGGCGCTGAGCATGGGCACGCCGGCCTTGGTCAGGCTGTGCATCTGGCGTGAGAACTGGATCAGGTCCGTGTCCGTGACCTTGCTCGGAAACAGATCCCGCAGGGACAGGCCGTCGCCGGCCTTTTCTTCCGCCGGACTGATGTCCACCGGCGTCATGCCGCCCTCCAGCAGCTGCGCCGCCACCGCGTCGGAGCTGGCCGCCTCCAGGGTGCCGTTGATGGCATCGCCGTGGCGGTCGCGGGCCTTGTAGCGAAACAGGGGCATCAGGCAACTCCCCCGGAGGCCCAAACAGACAGTGGCGCCAGATTCCCTTTTTCACCACAGAGGACACGGAGGAACACAGGGAACATGAATTCAAAGGGTTTCTCTGTGTCCCTCCGTGTCCTCTGTGGTGAAAATCCTTTCAGCACCATGATTATTCCACCCAGCCGCCGACACGGATCACCTCGTCCAGGGTGGTCACGCCCTGCCGGGCCAGCGCCAGCGCATTCTGTACTAACGGCAAATAGCCTTCCTGTGCCAACGCCAGGCGCTTGAAGGCCGCATGGTCCTTGTTGCGCAGCGCATCGGCCAGTTCTTCGTTGATCTCCAGCATCTCGTGCACCGGCACGCGGCCCTTGTAGCCGGTGCGGCTGCAGGCCGGACAGCCGGCGCCGTGCTGGAACGGGATCTGCGCGGCCTCCTCCTCGCCCACCACGCTGGCCAGCCAGGCCTGTTGCCCGGCGTCGGGCGTGTAAGCCGTGCGGCATTTTTCGCAGATGCGCCGCACCAGCCGCTGGGCAAGGATGGCGTGCACCGCCGAGGCGATGAGAAAGTCCTCCACGCCCATGTCGACGAGGCGCATCACGGTGCTGATGGCATCGTTGGTGTGCAGGGTCGACAGCACCAGGTGGCCGGTGATGGACGCACGCAGGGCGATCTCGGCGGTCTCCTGGTCGCGGATCTCGCCGACCAGGATGATGTCCGGGTCCTGGCGCAGGGTGGTGCGCAGCACGCGCGCGAAGTCGAGGCCGATCTTCGGGTTTACCTGCACCTGGTTGATGCGCGACAGCCGGTACTCCACCGGGTCTTCCACGGTGATGATCTTGCGCGCCGCGTCGTTGAGCTTGTTGAGCGCCGCGTACAGGGTGGTGGTCTTGCCGCTGCCGGTGGGTCCGGTGACCAGCAGCAGGCCGTGCGGCCGGCGGATCGCCTTTTCCAGTTGGGCCTTGATGGCTGTGGACAGGCCGATCTCGTCCAGGCCCCTGACACCCTCCGAATGATCCAGCAGACGCATCACCACCGCCTCGCCGTACTGGGTGGGCAGGGTGGAGAATCGCACGTCCACCGACTTGTTCTTCAGTTTGATGTTGAAGCGGCCATCCTGCGGCAGGCGGCGCTCGGCGATATCCAGCCCGGCCATCAGCTTGAGGCGCGACACCAGCGCCGGGGCGATGGCGCGCTCGTTCATCACCTGTTCCTGCAGCACGCCGTCGATGCGGCGGCGGATGCGCAGCACCTTTTCGTCCGGCTCGATGTGGATGTCCGAGGCCCTGGCGCACACGGCGTCCTCGAACACCGTCTCGATCAGCCGCACCACCGGCGCATCGGAGGAGCTGACGGAGGCATTGAGGGCATCCAGGTCGAAGACGTTTTCCGCCAGGTCGTCGTCGATCTCGCTGGCCAGGTTCTGGATCTCGGCGCCGTGCTGGTAGACCTGCTCGATGCCGTGCAGCAGGTCACTCTCCTTCACCACCGCCAGTTTGATGGGGCGCTTGAGGATGCGCACCAGATCGTCGTAGGCGAAGATGTTGGTGGGATCGGCCATGCCCACCAGCAGGCCGTCCGGGGTCTCTTCCAGGGCCAGGGCGCGGTAGCGGCGCGCGGTGGTCTCGGGGATCAGCTTCACCACCTCGGGCTTGTATTGATAGCTGGCCAGGTCCACGTAGGGCAGGCTGAGCTGGCGCGACAGCAGGTTGAGCAGTTCGTCTTCCTTGACGTAGCCGTTCTCGATCAGCACCCGGCCGAGCTTGCGGCCGGTCTTTTTCTGCGCCGCCAGGGCGTCTTCGAGCTGGGCCTCGGAGATCAGTTTGTGTTCGACCAGCAGGTCGCCGAGGCGAATGCGTTTCGGCTGCGCCATGGGTTAGTCCTCCGCCCCGGCCGACGGCTTCAGGGCCTCTACGCGCGGTGCCAGGGCGCCGATGCGACTGCCCACATAGTCCAGCACCTGCGGGCTCAGTCCGACGCCCAGCTGGTGCGCCTTGAGGTAGGCCTCCAGCGCCGGCGCGATGTCGTCCAGCGCCTCCAGGGAGATGCCCAGGCCCAGCCACCAGGTGGCCCGCCGCCCGTCCTGGGCGAGCAGCTGTCGGTAGACCCAGGCCGCCGACGCGTGCTGGCCGGCGCGCTGATAGAGGGCCGCCAGCAGGGCGTGGTAATCGGGATTCTCCGTCAGCGGCGGGCTGGCCCGCTGCAACACCGTCAGCGCCGTGGCCAGATCACCCTGCTCCGCCAGCAGGCGGGCGTGGAGCTGCGCCAGTCCCGCCGCGCGCGGCGTCAGCCGCAGGCCCTCGGCGAGCAGGGCCTGCGCCTCCGTGAGGCGGCCGCTGTTGAGGTACAGCGCCGCCAGGGTCTCGCGGGCGCGCGCCAGGCGGGGGTCGAAGTGCAGGGCCTCGCGCAGGGCCTGCTCCGCCTCGGCCTGACGGCCCTTGCCGAGCAGGCCGACGCCATGGCGCAGGGCCTGTTGGGCGCGGTGCTCGTCGTCCAGGGGGCGGAGGTGTTTGGTGACCAGCGGCTCGGGCGTGCTTGGGGCTGAGTGCTTGGGGCTGGGTGTTGAGGGCTCAGTGCTGAGTGCCGGCTGCTGATTGCTGGGTGTCGATGGGTTGGGGATGGGTGGTGTTGTGGGTGTCGGGACCGCGAGGGGCTCGGCTGGCTGTGCAGCTGGCTCGGGGGCGGCGATGGGTTCGTGGGGCTCAACGGCTTCAGCAGCTTCTGTGGGCACCACGGGCTCTACGGATTCGACAGGTTCTGTGGGCACCACGGGCTCTACGGATTCGACAGGCTCGGCAGGCGCGGCGGGCTGCACGGCCATTTCCACCACCGGCACGCTGAGCACGGGGCCGGCGGCCACGGCGGCCGCCGGCGCCGGCCTTTCCCGCCAGGGTGGCTGTGATGTCCACAGCAGCAGGCCCAGCAGCACCGCCAGCAGGACGATGGCGGCGATCAGGCCGCGCTGGGCGCCGTCCGTCCGGCCATCGTGGCGCTGCGGCGCGACGGGGGCGCCGCTGTCCGCCGCGCGCTGCGCGGCCAGCGCCAGTGGCGCCACGCCGGCCGGCGCCGGGGTGGCGCGGCGGCTTTCGAGATCGCGCAGCATCTGGTTGATGAGGCTCATGCCAGGGTCCCGACGCCCGCGATCAGCGCCACCAGCCCCAGCGCGCCGAGGCCGGCCGCCAGCGCCATGCCGCGGCGGGCGCGCAGGCGGGCCAGCAGGCCGCTGGGGGCGGGCGTCACGCCCTCGGTATCGGCGCAGGCCATGGCCACGCTGTCCCGGTCCACCCGCGACAGGCCACGCCCGAAGGCTGCCATCAGTGACTTGTGGGCGAGGATGTTGATCAGGCGCGGCACGCCGCGGCTGGCCGCGAACAGCGCCGCCTGCGCCTCGGCGCTGAACAGGGGCTGGCCGTGGTAACCGGCCACCAGCAGGCGATGATTGAGATAGCCGGGCAGGCCGTCGCGGTCGATGGCCCGCAGGCCATGGGAAAAGCCGATGCGCTGGCGCAGCTGGCGCAGGCCGGGCCGGGCCAGGCGCTCATCCAGCTCCGGCTGGCCGAACAGCACCACCTGCAACAGCTTGCGCTTTTCCGTTTCCAGATTGGTCAGCAGGCGCAGGGCCTCCAGGGTGTCGTCGGGCAGGGCCTGGGCCTCGTCGATCAGCACCACCACGCGGCGGCCACTGGCGTTGATGTCGATCAGCCCCGCGTTGATCAGGCTCAGCAGGCGGTGCTGGCCCTGGTTGCGCGGGTAGCGGATGCCCAGCTCGTCGGCCAGCGCCATGCGCAGGGCGGCGGGGGTGAGGCAGGGGTTGGGCAGCCAGGCGGTGACGAATTCCTCCGCGTCGAGGCTGGCCAGCAGCTTGCGGCACAGCAGGGTCTTGCCGGTGCCCACCTCGCCGCTGATCTTGATGAAGCCCTCGCCGCCGCGCAGGGCCACCATCAGCACGTCGATGGCCTCCTGCCAGGCGCCGTAGCTGTAGAAGAATTCCGTGTCCGGGGTCAGCGAAAAGGGCGCCTCCCGCATGCCGAAGTGTTCGAGATACATGGCCCGCTCCCCCGCCTATTGCCCGCCGCCGGCCGGCTGCACCTTGAGTTGGGTCAGTTCGTCCAGCCCGCCGAAGCGTTCGCTGATGCGTTGCAGTTCGTCGTCCCACACCTGGTCGCTGCCCACCACCACCGGACGCAGCAGGATCACCAGCTCGCTCTTGACGAAGCGCTTTTGCTTGTGGCGGAACAGGCCGCCGACCAGCGGCAGGTCGCCCAGCAGCGGCACGCTGGCGCTGCTGTCGCGCGAGGTGTTCTGCATCAGCCCGCCGATCACCACCACCTGGCCGCTGCGCGCGCGCACGATGCTGTCGGATTCGCGGATCGTCGACACCGCCATGGGCACGCGCAGGGAGTCGGTGCCGGAGAAGTCGATCTGCTTGATCTTTTCCTGCACGTCGCTCACCGAGGGGTGGATGTGCAGGGTGACGAAGCCTTCCTCGTCGATCTGCGGCGTCACGTCCAGCGCCACGCCGGAGAAGAAGGGCGTGAACTCCACGCTGAAGGTCTGGTTGGAGGTCGAGCTGCCGGCGTAGAGCTGGCTGTTGGTGTTGACGTCGGTGACGAAGAATTCGTCGGTGCCCACCTTGATCACCGCCTTCTGGTTGTTGACGGTGGAGACGCGCGGGCTGGACAGCACGTGCACGTCGCCCTGGGATTCGAGGAATTCGATGAAGGCGGTGAAGTTGCCGGTGTCCAGGCGCATGCCGAACACGCCGCCGAAGGCCGAGGCCACGGTGGCGGCGATGGCCTGCGGGTCGGTGGGATTGAGCACGTCGGAGAGGCCGGCCAGGGCGCTGGTGCCATCGGTGAACAGGCGCGCGCCGCCAAACTGGCCGCCGACGATGCTGTCGCTGCCGCTGCTGCCCATGGCCGCCCAGTTGATGCCGGACTGGAAGCCGTCCTTCAGCTCCACTTCGAGGATCTTGGCCTCCAGGATCACCTGCCGCTGCACCACCACCTGGGTGTCCTGCAGGTATTGCTCCACGGCGCGCAGTTCCTCGGGCCGGGCGCGCACCACGATGATGCCGGAATGGGCGTTGAGGACGATCTTGCGCCCGCCCTCCGAGCCGACGATGGCCTCCAGGGCGTCGCGCAGCTCGGCCCAGAAGTCCGACTGGCTGCGGGTGTCCATCTCGCTGCCGGACACGGTTTCCACCTGCCGGCGGCCGCTGCTGCCGGTGGTGGCGCTGCCGGTGCCGGTGCCGCTGGCGCGGTTGCGGTTCGGCGTGGCGCTGACCTGGCCGGAGCTGACCCGCATCCGCGAGCGCCCCTTGCGCTGCACGTTGAGGTAATCCACCTTGAACACCTTCGAGCGCAGCGCCGTGGTGAGGATTTCGTAGCCGCCGGCGTTGCGGCGGTATTCGTAGCCGTACACCTCGCGCACCGCCGCCATCACCTCGTCGAGGGTGACGTTCTTCAGGCTCAGGCTGATGCGGCCCTTGATGTCCGGCGGCACCACCATGTTGAAGGGGGTGCCCTTCACCAGGCTCATGAAGAAGGTGCGCGCCGGCACGCGGTCGACGGTGATGTCGAAGCGACGTTGCAGCGGCGCCTGATCCAGCCCCGACAGCTGCACGTTGAGCGGCGGCAGCAAGGCGGCGGAAACCGCCGCGGGCGGCGGCACGGGCCGGGCGGCCAGGGCGGCGTTCTGTGTCTGGCTGTCGGCCAGCGAGCGCTCGATCTCGTCGCCCACGGCGCCGGTGCGCGGCGGCTGGTTGGCGCAGGCGGTCAATGCCAGCACGGCGGCCAGCAGTGTCAGCGGCCGGCCGAGGCGAGGGGGGATGTGACGGGGTATCTTCATGGCTTTCCACTCCCGGGGCGGGATGGTCGTTTGATGTCCTGTTTCAGCAATACCAGGGTGATGTCGCGGCCCTTGCGGCGCAGGCGGACCTTGGCGGGCAGGATCTCCACCACCCGCGCGCCGTTGATCGTTTCACCCACGCCCACCACCCGGCCGTTGATCACCGCCGCGCGGCGTTGTGGCGACACCAGGGTCGAGCCGAGCCGCCAGCGCAGCGGCGCGCGCGCGGCCTTCTGCGCCTTGGCGGGCCGGGCCTCGGGCGGACGCGTGGGGTCCTTCAGCGACGCCGCCGGGACGCCGGCCGCCACCAGCAGGCCGGCCAGCGCCAGCGCCAGCATCCGTCCGGCGTGAATGCCCTTCGCCTCAGACACCGATCCAGCCCTCCTCGAGGCTCAGGGTGTGAATGGTGATACTCACCCGGGCGCGCGGATAATCCGCCACCCGGTAGTCCAGTTCGTCCCAGTAGAAGCGCCAGGGCATGTCTTCCAGCGCGCGCAGATAGTGCAGCGTGGCGAAGTAGTCGCCCTCGAAGCTCACCCGCAGGCCGTGCTTGTAGATGCGCGGCTGGTCAGGCGCCGCCGCCTGGCCGTCCTCTGTCTCGGCAGGCGGAAACAGCGGCTGCACGCCCAGGCTTTCCAGTTTCAGCAGGGTCAGCTTGCCGTCGCTGCCGAGCATGTCGCGCAGCACCCCGGCCATCTGCCGCGGGCGGATGAACTCCACCGTCAACGCCGCCTGGCGACTGGTCAGGCCGCGCAGGGCCTCGCGCAGTTCGGCGATGCGCTGGCGCTGGCGGCGCACCTCGCTGTCGCCGAGGCTGGCGGTCAGCGTCTGCAACTGCGCATCCACCGCCACCATGCGTTCATTGAGCTGATACATCTCCCCCACCAACTGCTTCTGGCGCAGGTGTTCCGGGCTCATCAGCGCCGCGTCCCAGAGCATGTACATCACCACCAGCACCGCCAGCGACACCAGCGCGCGCTCGCGCAGGCTGAGGGCGTCGAAGCGCTCCGCCAGCTGCTGGATGCGCGCCTTCATGGGCCATCCTCCGACGCTTCCGGCGGCGGCTCACTGCCGGTATAGAGGGTGAAATCCACCTGCCGCGAGGCGGCATCCTCGCGTTCGATCTGCAACAGGCCGAAATGGGTGCCGGCCAGGGTGGTCTCACCGCTCAGGCGCTGCAGAAAGTCCGGCACCAGCGCCGCGCGCAGCGCGCTGCCACGGATCACCAGCGCCTCGCCGCCGCCCTGCACCACGAAACCGTTCAGCCACACGCCCTTCGGCGCCTGGCGCGCAAAGCTCTCCATGTAGCCGGAGACGCCACGGGTGTAGCTGTCGCGCACCCGGGTCAGGGCATCCACCACCCGCCGGCGCGCCGCCACCTCCCGCTCCAGCCGCGCCAGTTCCTGGGCGGCGCTGGTGTCGGTCTTGCGCTGCGCCAGGCGCATCGCCAGCTCTTCGACCTGCGCCACACGCCGGTCCAGCTGCCCCTGCAACTGCGCCAGATCCGCCTGCATCTGCGCGCCCTGGCGTACGCCGTAGCCGTACATCGCCATCAGCAACGCAAACACCACCACGCAGGCCTGCAACAGCACGCGAAAGGACAGCAGCCGGCGCTCCTTGCGGAACATGGGCTGGAACAGATTGACTTGTTGATTGATCACGCTATTTGTCGTTTCGGCGTTCCAGGGTGAAGCCACCCGCCCCTCGACCAGCGTCAAGAAACCGGCGGCGATACGCTAACGTGTTGAGGCGGAGCAATATTCATGCCGCACAGGATTAGCGGCAGGCTGGGGGTGAGTCTTGAGTTGGCGGGCCCTTGTCATCCCGTCGAGTCACTATGTCGCGTTATCGATGGATGACCCGTCGGCGGATTTCTTGGTTGGGCAGGGGGGAAACCAGGCGCATGCGGAAGGATTCCTGGACCGAGAACCATCGAGCACACCAATCAACCAGAACTGCCGGCCACACACGCTCAAGCGACAGGGCCCGGCGTTAACCCATGTCTTTCAATGCCGCTGGCTCAACGGCCTCATCCTGAGAGAGACCTTACCCGCAGCGACCGGCAACTTGCTGGCGATACAACGCCAGGACAATTCCACTGGTCACGGCACCCCTGGAAAAACACGGCCGGATATCGCCGCCTGTCATCATTCCCTTCACAGAAAACGAATCCAAGATTCCCGCTTGATATCCCACGGATTCTGCGCCTTAATGAGGACAAGGCGCATCAAGCCAGGGAGCACCAATTCATGATATGCCGAACCGCCCATCACACAGCAGATGGTATCGGCACTATTCCAATAGTCCGTATTCGGTCGATTGAGCTGTTTGCCGTTGTTGATAATGGACAGAACCACTAAAGCATTAGTCGTTATTCTTCTTCTCACTGGAACGGGATGCGGCTCATATGAAACAAGAA
>JALSHB010000088.1 GCA_026982475.1 Chromatiales bacterium | reverse complement strand
TGTGGATTCCCCGTTCACCTTTGGTTTTCGTGTGCCCAGGGACGTGCCGCATCCCTTATTGCAACTGACCGAGGTGGACCTCGGCTACGGCGGCGAAGCGCTGCTGCGCGGGGTGAAGATGGACATCCAGCCCGGCGACCGCCTCGGCCTGCTGGGGCCCAACGGCGCCGGCAAGTCCACCCTGATCAAGGCCCTGGTGGGCGAGCTGGCGCCGCTGGCGGGCAGCCGCAAGGCGGCCAGGACCCTGCAGATCGGCTACTTCGCCCAGCACCAGCTGGAGCAGTTGCACGGCGACGACAGCCCCCTCGGCCACCTGCGCCGTCTCGATCCACAGGCCGGCGAGCAGGAGCTGCGCAACTATCTCGGCAGCTTCGGCTTCATCGGCGATCAGGCCCTGTCCCAGGTGGCGCCCTTCTCCGGCGGCGAAAAGGCGCGGCTGGTGCTGGCCCTGCTGGTGTATCAGCGCCCCAATCTGTTGTTGCTCGACGAGCCCACCAATCACCTCGATCTGGAGATGCGGCACGCCCTCAACCTCGCCCTGCAGGATTTCGAGGGCGCCCTGCTCATCGTCTCCCACGACCGCCACCTGCTGCGCAGCGTCTGCGACCGCTTCGTGCTGGTGGCCAACGGCCGCGCCGAGCCCTTCGACGGCGATCTCGACGACTATGCGCGCTGGATGGTGGAGCACCGCCGCCAGCCGGCGCTTGCCGCCGCGCCGGCGCCTGCGGCGCCGAAAAGGGACTCGGCGGCCGAGCGCCGTCAGCAGCGCCAGCAGGAGGCGGAACGCCGCAAGCGCCTGAGGCCGCTGCGCGACGAGGTCAGCCAGTGCGAGAAATCACTGGAACGCTTGCAGGGCGAGCAGGAAGCGCTGGAGGCGCGGCTGGCCGATGCGGCCATCTACAGCGCCGAGAACAAGTCGGCGCTGAATGAATTACTGGCCGATCAGGCGCGGGTGAAAAAACAGCTGGCCGAGGTCGAGGCGCAGTGGATGGCGGCCGCCGAGGCGCTGGAGTCGGCCGAGCGGGCGCCGCAGTAGCGTTCGCGCGCGGGTGGTGGGCGAGCGCTTGCCGCCCGGCAGCGATTGTCGCAGACTGTCGGCAACCCCGAACCCGAGGAGATCGACCCATGGCCAAGTCCATCAAAGGAACGCAAACGGAAAAGAACCTGCTCATCGCCTTCGCCGGTGAATCCCAGGCGCGTAATCGCTACACCTATTTCGCCGGCGTGGCGCGCAAGGAAGGGCTGGTGCAGATCGCCGAGATCTTTGCCGAGACCGCCGATCAGGAAAAGGAACACGCCAAGCGTTTTTTCAAGTTCCTCGAAGGCGGCGAGGTGGAGATCACCGAGCGTTTTCCCGCGGGCGTCATCGGCAACACCCTGGAGAACCTGCGCGCCGCCGCCGCGGGCGAGGAGCATGAGTGGACCGACATGTATCCCGGTTTCGCCAAGGTCGCGCGCGAGGAGGGTTTTCCCGAAATCGCCGCCGCCTTCGAGGCCATCTCCATCGCCGAGAAGCAGCACGGCAAGCGTTACACCGATCTGGCCAACAATCTCGACGCCGGGCGGGTGTTTCGCCGCGACGGCAAGGTGGTCTGGCGCTGCCGCAATTGCGGTTATCTGCACGAAGCGGAAGAGGCGCCGGAGGTCTGTCCGGCCTGCCTGCACCCGAAGGCCTATTTCGAGTTATTGGGCGAGAACTGGTAAGTGAGCACTCCTACGGGGCGTTGTGTCCTGGCTGGAAATACACTCCATCTCTCAAATATCCCACTCATGCACCGGCAGGCCGCTCTCCTGGCGTTCCAGGTAGGCAGCCAGCAGGCCCGGCATGTGCGGACCAAAGCGGGCAACGTAGGCGCGCTGCCAGGCGGCGCCGTTGCAGGCGTTCTTCACCCGTGATTCGATGATCCCCAGGTAGTGCTCGGCGTCACCGCGGTCGATGCCCAGTGCCGCCAGCCCCTGCGCGGCCAGCGGCAGCAGGGTTTTCAGCAGCAGTGACTGGGCCGGTTGTTTGTTGCCGTCCAGCCAGGTGATGTGGGCGTCGAGGCCGTGGCGGGCGGCGGCGTAGAAGTTGTCGCGGGCGGTGGCGAAGGGCAGTCGTGTCTCCGGCGCCTCAGGCCGTTGGCTCAGGGCCTGGCAGAGGCCGTAGAAGAAGGCGGCGTTGGCCACGGTGTCGGCGACGCTGGGGCCGGCGGGCGTCACGCGCTGTTCGATGCGCAGGTGGGGGCGGCCGTCGCTGAAGCCGATCAGCGGGCGGTTCCAGCGCCACAGGGTGCCGTTGTGCAGGCGCAGGTGGGCGAGGCGTTCGGGCGGTTCGTCGAACAGCACCGGCAGCAGCACCGGGAAGTGTTCGAGGTTTTCCGTGAATACCTCCTGCAGTGTGGCCCGCGCGTAGCCGGAGCCGAAGCTGACGCGGCGCATGGGGCCGTGGGCGTCCTCTTCGTAGCCACCCACTTCCACCGATTGCTCGAACAGGGGGATGCGCGTCTCGGCCCACAGGTCGTGGCCGAACAGGTAGGGCGAGTTGGCGCTCACCGCCACCAGCGGCGCGGAGGCGATGATGCTGGCGTTGTAGGCGCGCACGGCGAGTTGCGGCGGGATTTGCAGGTGGATCTGGAAGGAGGTGGTGGCGGATTCCAGCATCACGTCGCCGTGTTCGGCGCGCAGGATGTCGTGGCCGTGGATGTCGAGACGCAGCGGGCGGCCGCCGCGCAGGCGCAGGATCTCGGCGTTCAGCGCGTGGTAACGGTTCATGGCGGAGAGATTGGCGGGGCTGAGGTCGGCGTCGCGCACCGTGGGCAGGATGCCGATCATGGCCAGTTCCAGCTGCATCTCATGGGCCGTCCGGCGCGCCTGCCGCCAGGTCTGCCGCAGGCCGTCGGCCATGCGCGAGAGGATGTGGCCGCGCAGCGGCAACGGCTCGATGTTGAATTCGACGTTGAAGGTGGCCAGCTCGGGAAACACCAGCGGGCTGCCCAGGCGTTCGATGAACTGAGCGTTGACGGGGGCGGGGCGCAGCCGTGCGTCCACCAGCCAGGCCTCCAGTTCGAAGCCGGCCACCGGCGGGCCGGGGTCGAAGCGGTCCTGCTTGAACCACGTGGCGAGCAGGGCGGTTTCCTCGCTCAGCCGCTGGTGGAAGGTGGTGAAGTCCTGGCGGCTGAAGCGGGCTTCGTCGATTTCCTGGCCCATGTGTCTCCTCGTTTCGGGGCTTGTCCTGAAGTTATCCTGTTGGTTGCAAAAAAAACAGATCAAAAATCGCGCATATCCCGGTATTTCTGGGCGTTACTGTATGTGGCGCCCTTTCCGCAGGCGTTCACTGATGGTGCGATCCAGCGATAGAGACCGGAATAAGACGACGTGAAATCCGGGGTTGTCGCCGGGAATGGCATGAAACGCAGAGGTCGCAGAGGCGCAGAGGACGCAAAGGTTCTGAAAGGGTTTCCTTTGCGCCCTCTGGGCCTTGGCGTTCTTTGCGTTGATTCTCGTGGTCGATTCCACATCCCGTGTCGCCCGCTGTTTGTGCGCGGAATTTTGCAACGATTGGGTTATGTGTCAAAAAGCCCCCAGCGCCTACCCCCGTTGTCGTCTGGCGGGCGGCAAGGTGGAGGGCGCCGGGCCGTTTTCGCCGCTCCCGCGCAACGGGTATACTGTGCGGTCATTTTCTCCAGGCCATGCAAGTACCCAATTTATGTCAGCGAAACCGGATGTATCGACCTTCCAGGGGATGATCTTCGCCCTGCAACAATACTGGGCGGAACAGGGCTGTGTGATCCTGCAGCCGCTGGACATGGAGGTGGGCGCGGGCACCTTTCACCCCGCCACCTTTCTGCGCGCCATCGGCCCGGAGCCGTGGAGCGCCGCCTATGTGCAGCCCTCGCGCCGCCCCACCGATGGCCGCTATGGTGAGAACCCCAACCGCCTGCAGCACTATTATCAGTTTCAGGTGGTGATCAAGCCGTCGCCGCTGGAGATCCAGGAACTGTACCTCGGTTCGTTGAAGATGCTGGGTATCGACCCGCTGGAGCATGACATCCGCTTCGTCGAGGACAACTGGGAGTCCCCCACCCTGGGTGCCTGGGGCCTGGGCTGGGAGGTGTGGCTGAACGGCATGGAGGTGACCCAGTTCACCTATTTCCAGCAGGTGGGCGGGCTGGAATGCAGGCCCGTCACCGGCGAGATCACCTATGGCCTGGAGCGCATCGCCATGTATCTGCAGGGCGTGGAGAGCGTCTACGATCTGGTGTGGGCCAAGGGGCCGCTGGGCACCACCAGCTACGGCGACGTGTTCCACCAGAATGAGGTGGAGCAGTCGGCCTACAACTTCGAGCACGCCGACACCGAGGCCCTGTTCAAGGCCTTCGACACCTGCGAGCGCGAATCGCAGCGCCTCATCGAGGCCGGCCTGCCTCTGCCGGCCTACGAGCAGGTGCTCCGGGCCTCACACACCTTCAACCTGCTCGACGCCCGCCACGCCATCTCCGTCACCGAACGCCAGCGTTACATCCTGCGCGTGCGCACCCTGTCGCGCGCCGTGGCCGAGGCCTATTACACGGCCCGCGAGAAGCTGGGTTTCCCAATGGTGAAGGAAGCGTGACGACAAAAATCCAACGCAAAGGCGCGAAGAACGCAGAGCCAAAATGGAAAAGCTTTGCGCCCTTTGCGCCTTTGCGTTGAAAAACGGGCCCGAAAAAACGGACGAAATCCTGAGTGACAACTGAAATGAATACCCGCGACCTGCTGATCGAAATCGGCACCGAAGAACTGCCGCCCAAGGCCCTCAAGCGCCTCTCCGAGGCCTTTGGCGCCGGCATCAGGGACGGCCTGAAGGGCGCCGAGCTGGCCCACGGCGAACTGAGCGTCTACGCCAGCCCGCGCCGCCTGGCGGTGCGGGTGGACGAACTCGTCGAGGTCCAGGCCGACAAGATCATCGAACGCCGTGGCCCGGCGCTGACCGCCGCCTTTGGCGAAGACGGCTGCCCGACGAAGGCCGCCGAGGGCTTTGCCCGTTCCTGCGGCCTGGATTCGGTGGACGAACTCGACCGCATCGAGACCGACAAGGGCGCCTGGCTGATGTATCGCGCCGAGCAGCCCGGCCGGCCCGCCGCGGCCCTGATCCCGGACATCGTGCGCGGCGCCCTGGACAGGCTGCCCATCCCCAAGCGCATGCGCTGGGGGGCGCTGGACGCCGAGTTCGTGCGTCCGGTGCACTGGGTGGTGCTGCTGTTCGGCGACGAGACGATCGAGGCCGAGATCCTCGCCGTGAACAGCGGCCGCGAGACCCGCGGCCACCGCTTCCATCATCCGCAGGCGCTCTACATCGCCGAGCCCGCCGCCTATGCGCCGCTGCTGGAGACCGAGGGCTTCGTGGTCGCCGATTTCGCCGTGCGCCGCGAGGCGGTGCGCGCCCAGGTGCTGGAGGCCGGCAGGAAACTGGGCGGCGAGGCGGTGATCGACGAGGCCCTGCTGGACGAGGTCACGGCGATGGTGGAATGGCCGCTGGCTATCGCCGGCGATTTCGAGGAGCGCTTCCTCGACGTGCCGGCCGAGGCGTTGATCTCCACCATGAAGGCCAACCAGAAGTATTTCCACCTCATCGATGCCAACGGCAAATTGATGCCCCACTTCATCACCGTTGCCAACATCAACAGCCGCAATCCCCAACGGGTGCGCGAGGGCAACGAGCGCGTGATCCGTCCGCGCCTGTCCGATGCCGAATTCTTCTGGACCCAGGACCGCAAGCGCCGGCTCGACAGCCGCATCGAAGCGCTGAAGGACATCCTGTTCCAGAAACAGCTTGGCACCCTGTATGACAAGGTCGAGCGCGTCGCCGGACTGGCCGGCGATATCGCCGACGACCTGCAGGCCAACCGCGCCTGGGCCGAGCGCGCCGCGTGGCTGGCGAAGTGCGACCTGATGACCGAGATGGTCTACGAATTCCCCGAGCTGCAGGGCATCATGGGCCGCTACTACGCGTTACACGACGGCGAGCCGGAAGAGGTGGCGCTGGCCCTGGACGAACAATACCTGCCGCGCTTCGCCGGTGACGAACTGCCCGCCACCCCCACCGGCCAGGCCCTGGCCATCGCCGACAAGCTGGACACCATCGTCGGCATGTTCGGCATCGGGCAGCCGCCCACCGGCAGCAAGGACCCCTTCGCCCTGCGCCGCGCCGCCCTCGGCCTGCTGCGCATCGTCATCGAACGCCAGCTGCCGCTGGACCTGCCGGCGCTGATCGCGCGGGCGGTGAAGGGCCTCGGCGAACGGCTCACGGCCAGCGACGTTGCCACACAGGTTTTCGACTTCATGATGGACCGCCTGCGTGCCTATTATCACGACAGCGGCGTGGGCGCGGACGTGTTCGATGCCGTACACGCCCAGCGGCCCACCCAGCCCCTCGACTTCGACCGCCGCGTGCGCGCCGTCAACCACTTCCGCCGTCTGCCGCAGGCCGACAGCCTCACCGCCGCCAACAAGCGCATCG
This sequence comes from Chromatiales bacterium, assembly GCA_026982475.1. Lineage (GTDB taxonomy): Bacteria > Pseudomonadota > Gammaproteobacteria > SZUA-152 > SZUA-152 > DRQN01. The sequence continues at coordinate 15,339 of JALSHB010000088.1, read as the reverse complement.
CCAACATCCTGCGCCAGGCGGCGGAGAAGGGCATCGAGGTGCCCGCCGAGGTCGATGCCTCCAGGCTGAGCGAGCCGGCCGAGCAGGCCCTCGCCGATCGGCTCAATGCGCTGGAGCGCGAAGTCGTCCCCCTGTTCGACGCCCGCGACTACGAACCGGCCCTGGCCCGCCTCGCCGAGCTGCGCGAGGCCGTGGACCGCTTCTTCGACGACGTCATGGTGATGGTCGACGACCAGGCCCTGCGCGCCAACCGCCTGGCCCTGCTGGCGCGGTTGCGCAACCTGTTCCTGCGCGTGGCGGATCTTTCGCGCTTGCAGGGTTAGCCCCGTGATTTTCTCGTTACACCACTCTGCGGTGTAACGTAATGAGGGTGGCCAATCTGCCTTGACCGGGGTGGCGCTGAGCGCCACAAGCAAGTCCTTCGACGAGAACGGAAGACAACCATGCAACACAGCGATTCCTACCAGGCCATGCTCGACGCCGTGCAGGCCTTCCACGACAAGCACGATTTCAGGAATCAGGGCGGCGAGGAGATGCTCTACCGCATCGCCCTGATGACGGAAGAACTGGGCGAGATGGCCGAGGTGGTGACCAAGGGCAAGCCGAAGGAGCAGTTGGCCGAGGAGACCGCCGACCTGCTTATCCTCCTCATCGGCACCGCCATCGCCGCCGATTTCGACCTCAAGCAGGCCTTCTGGCAGAAGATGGACAAGATCATGCAGCGTGAATCGAAGATGGTGGACGGCCGCGTGCGCGTCTCCGAGTTCCGCGAATAACCCGGGTATTTTTGTTGACTATGGGCCGGCGTGGGCCAGTGCTCTTTCAAGGTAATAACACGGATTCAGCGTTCCTGTGCTGTTTCGCGTCAAGGCGCAGTGCGCAGGCAATGGCTGTTCCCCTTGTCAAGCACTGCAACGCGGGCGCGGGACACCACAGGAGCGCCCGAAGGGTTGGCCTGTCAGCGTCCATGGTCTTGCAAAGGACTAAGGCCGTTCGCTGCGAGGCGCGCCTGGCCCTGAACGCTGACAGGTCAACTGAATCCGTGTTATTACCCTGAAAGAGTATTATGCCTTGGACACAGCCAGGGATCTGGCTGCATCGCAAGCAACCCCGGAGGGGATCCAATGGAGCTGACCATCATCATGTTCATCATGTTCCTGGGCCTGTTCGCGCTGACCGCTGTCGCCATGTTTTCGTCATAGCGCATTCAACCATTCAACAACAGACGCTGGCGCGTCTTTGCAAGGGAGCCGGAGATTCGTGTCTCCGGCTTTTTCATGGGTGATAATTGCCGCCGGGGTTTTGCTAGAATGCCGCATCGACCAACCACCCGGCGGGAGCGGCATGCAATTGGTAATTCTGGATCGTGATGGCGTGATCAATGAAGACGCTGACGATTACATCAAGTCCGTGGACGAGTTCGTTCCCCTGCCCGGCAGTTTGGCGGCCATTGCGCGCCTCAACCGTGCCGGTTACACGGTGGCGGTGGCGACCAACCAGTCCGGCGTCGGCCGTGGCCTGTTCGAACTCGCCACGCTGGAGGCCATGCACGAAAAGCTCGCCCGCCTGCTGGCGCAAGAGGGTGGCCGCGTGGACCATATCGTCTATTGTCCCCACGCACCCGGGGAGGGCTGCGACTGCCGCAAGCCGCGGCCGGGCTTGATGTGGCAGATCGCGGCGCATTACAAGACCTCCCTGACCGGTGTGCCGGTGATCGGCGACTCCCTGCGCGACCTGGAGGCCGCCCGCGCCGTGGGCGCGCGGCCGATGCTGGTGCGCAGCGGCAAGGGCGAGCGCACCCTGGCCGCGGGCGATGGCCTCGACGGCGTGCCGGTCTACGCCGATCTGGCCGCCGCGGTGGCTGATCTGGTGACGCCGTCGTGATGCTGTTGCGCTCTTCGCTGTTCAGCCTGTCGATGATGCTTTCCACCGTCGTCGCCGCCCTGGTGCTGATCCTCATGGCGCCTCTGCCCTTCACCTGGCGCTCGCACTTCGCCCGCGCCTATGCCGCCTACAACGTGAACATGCTCAAGTGGCTGTGCGGCATCGGCTACGAGGTGGAGGGGCGCGAGAATATGCCCCAGGGCCCGGCCATCATCTTTTGCAAGCACCAGTCCACCTGGGAGACCTATGCCCTGCAGATGCTGTTTCCGCCGCAGTGCTGGGTGCTCAAGCGGGAACTCATGTGGGTGCCATTTTTCGGTTGGGGGCTGGCCATGCTGCGGCCCATCTCCATCGACCGCTCGTCCGGCCGCCAGGCCGTCAAGCAGATTGTCGAGCAGGGCCTGCAACGTCTGAAAGACGGCATCTGGGTGGTGATCTTTCCCGAGGGCACGCGGGTGCCGCCCGGCGTGCGCAAGCGCTGGGGGGTGGGTGGCGCGCTGCTGGCGGCCAAGGCCGATGTGCCGGTGGTGCTGGTGGCGCACAATGCCGGTGAGTTCTGGGGCCGTGGCGCCTTCGTCAAGCGGCCGGGCACCATCCGCATGGTGATCGGCGAGCCCATGGATACCACGGGCCTCAGCGCCACGGAGATCAATCAGCGCGGCGAGGCCTGGATGGACGAGACCATGGCGCGCATCAGCGCGGTGCCGGTGACGGAAGACTACGACCCCGCCAGGCATCGCAAATAGCCGCGGGCCATCGCGCCGCCGGCGGTTGGTTCAGGGATTGTCGCGGAAGCCCTCGAACAGCATCACGGATTGTTCCTCGGCGATGAGCTTGAAGCGCGGCTGCTGGCGCACGAATTCGTCGAACAGGTTGGGGTCGAACTGGCGGCCCCGGTTCCGGGCCATGATCTCCAGGGCCGCGTCGGCGGACAGGCCGGGCCTGTATGCCCGCGCGTGCACCAGGGCGTCGAAGACATCGGCCAGGGCGACGATGCGCGCGGCCATGGGGATGGCCTCGCCCTTGAGTCCGTAGGGGTAGCCGCTGCCGTCCCAGTTTTCGTGATGGCTGAGGGCGATGTCCTTGGCCATCTGCAGCATGGGGCTCCTGGAGCCGGCGAGGATGCGCCCGCCGATCACCGGATGGGTCTTCATGATGGCGAATTCCTCGCGGGTGAACGGTCCCGGCTTGCGCAGCACCGCGTCGGGGATGCCGATCTTGCCGATGTCGTGCATGGTGGCGGCGATGTGGATGTCGTCCACGCTGGGCCGGTCCCAGCCGATGGCGTTGGCCAGCACTTCGCTGTAGAGGCCGACGCGGCGGATGTGCGCGCCGGTCTCGCTGTCGTCGCGGGATTCCGCCGCCCACACCAGACGCAGGGCGATTTCTTCCTCCCGCGCGCGAATCTCCGCGGTGCGCTGGTGCACCTGCTCTTCCAGATAATTCCTCAGCAGCACATTCTCGCGTCCCATCTGCAGGAAGTTCCGGTGCTCCTCGTAGCGCTCGCCCAGCAGCTCGATGATGAGCAGGCGCCGCCCGGCCCACAGGACGGCGATGGCCTCCAGGGCATGCTCTCCGCCGCGGGCGTCCGTTTCCACCCAGGGACCGGAGCGGCGCGGTTTCGCCGCCGTGTCCCAAACCCTCTCGGCCTCGGCGATGAAGTTTTCCAGAAAGGGGAACTCGCGCTGTGGGTGGAAGCCTTTGTCCGTCTGCCAGCTATCGGGGCAGAGCGTCACGAATTCCGCCGGCGGTGTGCCCAGCAGCCGGAAACCGCCGTCCGCCTGGCGTTCCAGCACCGTCATGTCGAGGGCGTTGCAGAGCATGGCCGAGGCCATCGCCGGTGCGGCCGCCGGGGTTTGCGTCGGGAGGGAGTCCTGGCGCAGCAGGCGACGGTGCAGGAGGTTGAGTTCATTGGCCTTCTGCTGCGCCTGGGCGCGCCAGTAGAGGCTGTTGCTGCGGTCGATCAGCACCGCCCAGTCGCGTCTGGCCTCGGGCAGGAGATGGATGTCGGCATGGCGGTCCGGGCCGAGTTCCACCGCCGCCAGGGTCACGGGCGCGTTGCCCAGGGGCAGCATGCCGGCCAGAAACAGCAGCTGCTCCGCCGCCGGTTCGCCCGGCACCAGGCCCCTGAGGCCGAAGTGCGCCAGCTCACCCCCCATGTCGTTGAGGATGCCGTCCTTGCCGATTTGCAGCCAGGCGCTGGCATCCTGTTGCAGGAGCAGTTCGAGCAGGGCGCCGCTCACCGGCGCCGGCAGCGCCTCGCTCATTGCAGCATCTCCTTGCCCAGGGCCAGAAAGGCCTCTTCCACGCCGCGGCCGGTCTTGGCGCTGGTCTCCAGGATCGTCCAGCCGCGCGCCACCAGGCGGTCGATGTCGGGCGGGTCGATGCGCCAGCCCTCGGCCAGGTCGGCCTTGTTGATCAGCAAGATGGAGGGCACTTCGCCGATCTCGCTGATGGCCTTGTCACGCAGGGCGAGGGCGGTGTCAAGGGTCTCCGGGCGGGTGCCGTCCACCACCAGCAGCAGGCCGGCGGCGCCACGCAGGTAAGGCAGGCGCAGGCTGACGAATTCGTCCTCGCCGGCCAGGTCCCAGAGGATCAGCTCCAGCAGCCGGCCGTCGATGGCCAGTGATTTCTTGTCGACCTTGACCCCCAGCGAGGTCTGGTAGCGCGCGTTGAACAGGCTCTTGACGAAGCGCTCCACCAGGGAGGTCTTGCCCACGGCGAAGGCGCCCAGCATGCAGATCTTCTTGCGTATCATCGGTCTGCGTCTTGTTGTGACGTGAGGTGGATTTCCAGGGTGACGCTGCGGTTTTTCGCCTGCGCCGCCGGGCCGGTCCCTGTGCTCACCGGTTCGCTGCTGCCGGCGGCGCGAAGTGTGAGCAGGGCGGGATCGACGCCCTGGCCGAGCAGCTGTTCGCGCAGCCATTCGGCGCGGAGCCGGCTGAGCCTGAGGTTGCGCGCCGGCGTGCCCGTGGCGTCGCTGTGGCCGACCAGCACCACCCGCGCCGCCTGCCCCTGTTCCCGCGCCAGGCCCTGCAGGCGCTGGAGGTCGCGGGCCAGGCGTTGCAGGGTTGGCGCATCGGCCTCGCCGCGGGTGGTGTCGACGTGGAAGCGGATGACTTGTTCGCTCAACGCCGCCCGCAGCGCCCGCAGTTCATCGCGGCCCGGGTCCCGCAGGCCGCTGCTATCGACGGCCTCCACCCCGGGCAGGGCCAGGGCCAGGCGGCGCGCCTCGCCGGTCCAGCGGGCCGGGGCCTGGCCGCTGAGACGCAGCACGCCATCGGCCAGCGCCAGGTTCACCGTCTCCGGCGGCCGCAGCAGGCGCCGGGCGCGGGTCAGCACGAAAGACGGCGCGAGGGCCTGGTAGGGCGCAAAATGGAGGTCGAGGCGTTGCGGGTCCAGGGGGCCTTCCCCGTCGAGCAGCGACAGCGGATCGGCCGCCAGCGGATCGCGCAGACCCTGCACGCGGTAGCCGCCCGCGGCGGCCCCGGCGCGGGTGACGATAATGCCCGGCGCCTGGTTCAGGGCCTGCAGGTAGCTCTCGAAGGCCCGCTGCTCGCGCAGCCCGGTGTAGGCCCAGTAGCCGCCGGCGGCGAGCAGGCCCAGCAACAGCATGACCAGCAGGGGCGAGATGCGCCGGGGGCGTTCGTGGTACCGGGCCTGCAGGCACTGTTGCAGGGTGTGCTGCACGGCGTCCGTCTCGAAGGCCGCCGGGTCGCCGCTGAAGTCGCGCAGGGCCTCGGCCTGTTGCTGGTGGATGGACTCCAGGGCCTCGCGGAACACCCCGCGCAGTTCCGGCGGGGCGTTGCCGCGGATGGCGCCGGCGATGACCGCTTCCGGGCCCTGTTCCACCCACACCGTGAGGTCGCCCATCTGGATGCTGTCGAGGGTCTGGTCATCGGCCATGGCGAAGGAGTCACGGACGAAGTCCTGGATGGCGGTGAGCATGGCCGAGACCAGGCCGGCATCCTCGCAGGCCACGTTGCCGGCGCTGAGATGTTGCAGCAGCACGCCGCTTTCGCGGTGGATGAGAAATACCTGCTCGACGCGGAATTCCAGGCTGTGCAGCAACACCACCTCGGCGAAGGGACGGCCGCTGCGCCAGGCCTCGAAGCGCCAGGCCAGGCCGCGGCGGGAGAGGCTGTGTTCCAGCACCTCGCTGAGGTTTTGCAGCATCTGGCGCAGGGCCTCGGTGATGGCCTTGCGGATGGCGGGGCCGATGACCGGAAACAGGGCGTCGGCGAAGCGGCGGCTGTCGCGGCGCACGGAGGCGTGAATGATGGTCTCGACGGTGGGGGTCAGGGCATCGCCCAGGTCGGCGCGGTCCCGGGCGCTGAGGCGCAGCGCCTCGGGCAGCACCCGGCTGACGTCGCGGGCGCGCAGCCGCGGGTTTTCCAGCCGCTCCCCCAGTTCCGCGATGCGGCGCTGCTCCGGGCGCAGCAGCAGGCGCCGCAGGACGCTGAGATCATCGGCCCCGGCGTCCGCTTCAGTGGCGGGTTTGCCGGCACTCACCTCAGGCCTTCCCGGCGTCTTTCAGTGGCGAGCCTTTGGCGGGTGAAGAGCCCTCAGCGGGTGAAGAGCCCTCAGCGGGAGCAACGCCACCGGCAATCCGCGCGGCCAGTTCGGTAAACAGGGCGGAGAGGTCGGAGCGGTCGACCTTTTGCGCGTGCAGATTGCCCGTCTCGCGCGCCAGCTGCTCGCCACTTTCGGCCTGGCGGGCGCCGATCTCCTCGCTGAGGGCGCGGGATCGCTGCTCGATCTGTCGTTGCAGGTCGCCGGCGGTCTGTTTCAGGTTCTCGTCCAGGCCCGCCAGCTCCGCGCGCAGCTGTTCCGCATGACGCGCCAGGGCCTCGGAGAGATCCTGCTCCGCCGCCAGCCGGTCATCGTGCTCGCCGGCGAGGCGCTTGAGCAGGGCTTCCAGCTCGCGGTCCATGGCTTGTTCGAGGGAGGCCAGACGCTTTTCCTGCTCCTCGCGCAGGCGGCTCACCTCCTTCATGATCCGTTCCTCCAGCTGCGAGAACTTGCGTTCGTAGTCGCGCATCTGGCTGCCGAAGAGGATGTCGCGGATCTTGTCGACGCTCTCCTCGCCGGCGCTGTCGGTCTCGGCTTGGGCCTGTGTGGGGCTGGCGTCTTTGTTGTCTGTCACGGCTACCTCCTTGTCGTGTTTGCCGGTTGAGGCGCTGTCGATATCCTTGCCCGCAACCTGAAATCTTAACGGATGAAAACACAAAAAACCCATGCCCGCCAATCGCCAGGGCCGGGAGGCGTGCATGCGGAAAAGCCAGGGCAAGGGTGGGTATTGTCAGGGAGGGCGCCGGCGTCAGAGGGGGTGGGCGGCGGCCGGTTTGCCCGGACATTGTCCGTGGAGGCGTGACTGCATGGACGTCCCGTCCCATAAGCGATATCCTACGCACCCCCGATCGGGGATCACCCAACAAAATGCGCCTGTAGCTCAGCTGGATAGAGTACCGCCCTCCGAAGGCGGGGGTCACAGGTTCGACTCCTGTCAGGCGCGCCATTTTCGAGAGTCCAGACCGTGGCATGCCGCCTTCGATCGTCCGCCGGCTTGTCCGGCCGTGATCGGTCATTCTGCACTTGGGGGGCATGCCGGATGGCAGCGTCCCGACTGGCGCCTAGGCGAGCCTCTCCGTCCTGCCCGGCAGGGAGGCGTGGCGGCTGACGGAGGTGTCCTGATAGTCGATGCTGATGCGGTCGCCGGCATAGGGGCGGAACAGGGTGTCGGCGAAGCGGACGTGGTCGGGGTGCTCGCGGTAGCTGTCGATCACGGCCTTGTGGACGAAGCGCACCAGCCAGCAGAAGCGGTATTTGGCATCCTGCTTGACGGCCTCGCCGGTGAAGACTTCGCGCACGCCGGGGATGTTGCCGAGGATCTGCCGGCCCTTGGCCATCATGTGCTGGGCCTGTTCGTCGCTCATGTGGTCGACGACGTTGTAGATGATCAGGTGCTCCACCGGCGCCCAGGGTTCGCACTGCGCCAGTACCTCGGCGGCGCGTCCGGCGCTGCCCCACAGCCGCAGGCAGCGTTTGACCTCGGTGCAGATGGCCTCTTTAACCCCCTGTTTCAGATCGATGAAGCTGCCTTCCCGGTCGGCCTTCATCCGCGTGCGCATGGTCTTCGCGGCGACATCGGAAAGCCCGGTGAAGTAATTGATCTTGGCCACGCCCAGGGTGCTGAGGCGGCGGTATTGTTCTTCGTTGAGGCCGCTGCCGCCGTGCAGCACCAAGGGGATGTCGACGGCGGTGTGGATCTGTTTCAGGCGCTGGAAGTCGAGTTTGATGCGTCCCTTGGAGCGGCCTTGCACGGTGCCGATGGAGACGGACAGGAAGTCGACCCCGCTGCGTTCGACGTAGGCCTTGGCCTCGACGGGCAGGGTCAGGGCCGAGGCGTCCGCGTCGTCATTGGAGCCCACGTAGCCCACCTCGCCGACCACCGGCACGTTGCAGCTGTGGGCCATGGCGGTGATTTCCTGGCTCAGCTTGATGTTGTCGGGAAGCGCCCGGTTGGCGGAACAGAGGGTGATGCCGTTGCAACCGAGATTGATGGCGCGACGGGCGGATTCGTGGGAGCCGGCGTGGTCGAGCTGGATGGCGATGGGCACCGAGGCGCGTTTGGCGGCGGCTTCCACCGCCGGCATCATCAGTTCCAGGTCGTAGTGGGCGAAGTGGTGTTCGGCCACGCTGAGGATCACTGGCGCGCGGGAGCTCTCGGCGGCGTCGACGACGGCCTCCAGGAAGTCCAGGCTGACCAGATCAAAGGCGCCCACCGCGTAGTTGTTTTCATACGCGTGGTGCAGCATGTCACGCATGTTAACCAGCGCCATGGTGTTGTCTCCCTCGTTGCCTGCCGTGTCGGCGGCAGGCCGGTTGTGTTTGCCTGTCTCACTCCGCGTGCAGGGAGCGTTCCAGTTCTTCCTCCACCAGTTGCAGCGCCGGGGCGCGCAACTTCGATGCGGAAAAATATAATAGTTCACCTGAACCAGTGGAGTCAGGTTTTTGACTTTCGGTCCGTTGTGGGCGGGGCAAGAAAACGTCCCGCTTCCCAAAAAGCCTGGCCTTGTCGGCCGGCGGTTGTTTCTCCGGAAACTCCGCCGGGTGTCTGGCGAGGCGCCAATATAGGCGCGCTCATCCATTTATAAAAAATTAATTGTTATTATAAAACGGATTTACATTTGTTTATGGATATTTGTGGGCGTTTGCCATGCATCTTACCTTGCAACAGCTGAAGTTGTTTGAGTCCGTGTATCGGAATGGCAGCTACACGCGCGCCGCCAAGGAGCTGTATCTCACCCAGCCGGCGGTTTCCATCCAGTTGAAGCGCCTGGAGGCCCAGGTGGAGCTGCCCCTGTTCGAGGTGGTGGGCAAGAAGATCTTTCCCACCGCTGCCGGCAAGGCGGTATATGGCGCCTGTGTGGACATCCTTGCCCGGGTGGACGATCTGGCGCTGTCGGTGGAAGAGCTGAAGGGCGAGGTCAAGGGGCCGCTGGAGCTGTCCGTGGTCACCACCGCCAAATACTTCATGCCGAGACTCCTGGGGCATTTTCTGCAGGATTACCCGGACGTGGAGCCCAGGCTGCGCTTTACCAACCGCGCCCGCGTGGTGGAACGCCTGATGAACAATGAGGATGACTTCGTGGTCATGGGCCAGACCCCCGACGACAAAAACCTGGAGACCCACCCCTTCCTGGAAAACATCCTTGGCGTGGTGGCGCCGCCGGATCATCCGTTGGCGGGCAGGAAGAAGGTTCGCCTGCAGGACCTGGCCAAAGAACGCTTCATCGAGCGAGAGGCGGGCTCCGGCACACGGCTGGTGTTCGATGCGCTGCTGGAAAAAAACGGCCTCAGGATCGAGCCCTACATGGAGCTGGACAGCAGCGAGGCCATCAAGCAGGCGGTGATGGCCGGCCTGGGTCTGGCGGTGCTGTCCCTGCACAGCCTTCATCTGGAACAGGCCGCCGGCAAGCTGGTGGTGCTGAACGTGACGGGCTTCCCCATCAAGCGGCGCTGGTATGCCGTGCATTTGAAGGGCAAGCGGCTTTCGCTGGTGGCGAAAACCTTTCTCGATTACATTCTCACGGAAAGCCATCAGTTGCTGGACATACCGCAGGCGTCGTCGTAGCGCCCCCTGCTGGCCTCTGGCCGTGGCGTGACGGCGCGAAGAATGATTTTCTGCCCATCGAGGACCGACAATGACCTGCCCCGATTATCTCAGCCAGGGCCTGGAGCGGGCCTTCAACCGTATCCTGCGTACGCGCGCGCGACACATGCCGGTGGTCAACGAGGCGCTGCGCGTGGAGGCGGTGGGCTTTCGCCCCTGGCAGGGGCATAGCCTGGGCGTGATGGTGACGCCATGGTTCATGGGCCTGATGCTGATTCCGCGAGAAGGCGATGACTGGAGCGGGCTGCGGCTGGGGGAGAAATGCATCCACGAGTTTCCCACCGGCGCCTATGAGTTCACCGTCGCCGAAGAGGACGGCATCGGGCGTTATCAGGTATGCACACTGTTTTCGCCCATGTCCCGCTTTGCCGACCAGGCGACCGCCGTGGCCACCGCCGAGGCGGTGCTGCGGGGCCTGATCGGCGAGCACCGGCGCGAGGCGGCAACGACGGACACCGGGGGCGACGGTGAGACGCTGGCGCCCGCGGAATCGCCGCAGCGGCTGGAGGAGCGTCCCCTCAGCCGCCGGGATCTGCTCAGGGGCCGCTTCCTGCGGCGTTCCTGATACTGCCCGCCGGGCATCGTGGGCTGAATCCGTAGGTTCAGGTTCAACAGACGGCAGAATCGCGCGAGGTTTCGAGCCTCGCCGCAGAGGGGTGAATCGAATGAAGGCAGGGGACAGACCATGAAGCGCCGTTTCTCCCAGCGCCTGGAGCGCCGTGACGGCCGCATCGACATGAGTCACGGCAGCGGCGGGCGGGCCATGGCGCAGCTGATCGAGGCGCTGTTCGTCAGGCACTTCGACAACGAGTTGCTGCGCCAGGCCAACGACCAGGCGGCCTTCGCGGTGCCGGCCGGGCGCATGGTGATGAGCACCGACGGGCATGTGATCTCGCCGCTGTTCTTTCCCGGCGGCGACATCGGCGCGCTGTCCGTGCACGGCACCATCAACGACGTGGCCATGGCCGGCGCCCGGCCGCTGTACCTGTCCGCCGGCTTCATCCTCGAAGAGGGCTTTGCGCTGGGCGAACTGGAGCGCATCGTCGTCAGCATGGCCGAGGCCAGCCGCCGCGCCGGGGTGCCGGTGGTCACCGGCGACACCAAGGTGGTGGAAAAGGGCAAGGGCGACGGCGTATTCATCACCACCACCGGCGTCGGCGTGGTGCCCGAGGGGGTGACTATTTCCGGCGAGCGCGCCCGCCCCGGTGACGCCATCCTGGTCAGCGGCACCCTCGGCGACCACGGCGTGGCCATCATGTCGAGCCGCGAGAACCTGAGTTTCGAGACCACCATCGAATCGGACTCGGCGGCCCTGCACGGCCTGGTCGCCGAGATGGTGGCCGTGGCGCCGGACATCCACTGCCTGCGCGACCCCACCCGCGGCGGCCTCGCCACCACCCTCAACGAACTGGCGCAGCAGTCGCGCGTCGGCATGAGGCTCGAGGAGGCGGCCATCCCCGTCGATCCCGCCGTCAGCGCCGCCTGCGAGCTGCTGGGGCTGGACCCCCTGTATGTCGCCAATGAGGGCAAACTGGTCTGCATCTGTGCCCCGCGGGACGCCGAGGCGCTGCTCGCGGTGATGCGGGCGCACCCGCTGGGACGCAAGGCGGCCCGCATCGGCGAGGTGGTGGCGGACGAACAGGGCTTCGTGCAGATGGAGACCGCCTTCGGCGGCAGCCGCATGGTGGACTGGCTGGCCGGCGAACAGTTGCCGAGGATCTGCTGAACCATGCGCGGGCCGCCGCCGCTCGTCTCGCCGGACAGCGGCGCGCAGCGCATCCGCGTCACCGGCACCGTGCAGGGTGTGGGCTTCCGCCCCACGGTGTGGCGGCTGGCGGGCGAGTGCGGCATTCGCGGCTGGGTGCGCAACGACGCCGACGGCGTGCTGATCCACGCCTGGGGCGAGCCACAGGCGCTGGCGGATTTCGTGCAACGGCTGTGGAATGAGCCGCCGCCGCTGGCGCGCATCGACGCCATCGACTGCGCCGCCCTGGAGGCCCCGGAACCGTCGCCCGCAGGCTTCCTCATCGAGGCCAGCGGCGCGGGCGCCGCGCACACCGGCGTGGCGGCGGACGCGGCCACCTGCCCGGCCTGCCTGGCCGAGGTGCTGGACCCGGCCAACCGCCGTTACCGCTACCCCTTCACCAACTGCACCCACTGCGGCCCGCGCCTGTCCATCGTCGAGGCGATCCCCTACGACCGCGCCAACACCAGCATGGCGGCGTTTTCCCTGTGTCCCCCCTGCCAGGCCGAATACGACGACCCCGCCGACCGCCGCTTCCACGCCCAGCCCAACGCCTGTCCGCAGTGCGGGCCGCGGCTGCGGCTGGTGGATGCCGAGGACCGGCCGCTGGCGCCGGTGGCGGACGATGATGTCATCGCCGCGGCGGCGAGCCGCATCCTTGAGGGCGCCATCGTCGCCATCAAGGGCATCGGCGGCATCCAGCTGGCCTGCGATGCGACCAATGCCGGGGCCGTGCAACGCCTGCGCCGGCGCAAGCGGCGCCATCACAAGCCCCTGGCCCTGATGGCCCGTGACCTGGCGATGGTGCGGCGACATGCGCGGGTGGATCCCGCCGAGGCGGCGCTGCTCGAAGACCGCGCCGCCCCCATCGTGGTGCTGCGGGCCGCCGGCGAGCCCCTGCCCGAGGCCATCGCCCCGGGGCAGGACAGCCTGGGCTTCATGCTGCCCGGCACGCCCCTGCACCACCTGTTGCTGCGGGCGCTGGCGCGGCCCATGGTGCTGACCTCGGGCAACCGCAGCGACGAGCCGCAGGCCATCGACAACGCCGATGCGCGGCGGCGGCTGGCGTCGATCGCCGACGCCTTCCTGCTCCACGACCGCGACATCGTCATTCGTCTGGACGATTCGCTGGCGCGGGTCATGGACGGCCGGCCGCGCCTGTTGCGCCGCGCCCGTGGCTACGCGCCGCAGCCGATCCCCCTGCCAGCGGGCTTCGACGGCGCGCCGCAGGTGCTGGCCCTGGGTGGCGAGCTGAAGAGCACCTTCTGCCTGCTGAAGGACGGCCAGGCGATACTCTCCCAGCACCTGGGCGACCTGGAAGACGCCGCCACCTGGCGAGACTACCGGCGCAATCTGCAACGCTACCGGCGGCTGTTCGACGCCCGCCCGGCGGTGCTCGCCGTGGACCGCCATGCCGACTACCTCTCCACCCAGCTGGGCCGGAGCCTGGCCGCGGAGGAGGGGCTGGCGCTGGTCGAGGTGCAGCACCACCACGCCCACATCGCCGCCTGCATGGCCGAACACGGCCTGCCGCTGGATGGCGGCAAGGTGCTGGGGGTGGCCCTGGATGGCCTCGGCCTCGGCGCCGATGGCGATCTGTGGGGCGGAGAGTTCCTGCTCGCCGACTACCGGGATTTCGTCCGCCTGGCCCATTTCCACCCGCTGCCCCTGCCCGGCGGCGCACAGGCCATGCGCGAACCCTGGCGCAACACCTTCGCCCACCTGCACACGGCCCTGGGTTGGGAGCGCGTGGCCGCCGAATACGCCGGCCTGGACATCGTCCGTTTTCTCGCCGGCAAGCCGCTGGGCAACCTGCGGACCATGATGGAAACGGGCCTGAACAGCCCGCTGGCCTCCTCCGCCGGCAGGCTGTTCGATGCCGTGGCGGCGGCCCTGGGCCTGTGCCGCGAGTCCGTCGGTTTCGAGGGGCAGGCCGCCATGGCGCTGGAGGCGCTGGCCGCGCCACACTTTGCACGACAGGCCGATGCCGCCTACGGTGTCGCGTATCGAGATGGCTGCCTGGTGTGGAGGCCGCTGTGGCTGGCGCTGCTGGGTGACTTGCGCGCGGCGCAGGCCCCGGGGGTCATCGCCGCGCGCTTCCACCAGGGGCTGGCCGCGGCGGTGGCCGACACGGCGGCGCGCCTGTGCCGCCGCCACGGCCTGGCAACGGTGGTGCTGGGTGGCGGGGTATTCCAGAACCGCCTGCTGCTGGAGGGCGTCAGCCAACGGTTGCGGCAACGGGATCTGCGCGTGCTGTCACCCGCGGCGGCGCCGGCCAACGATGGCGGCCTGTCGCTGGGGCAGGCGGTGGTGGCGCTGAGCCGGGCAGGTATCGACGATTCGGGATGAAAAAGGACGGCCACACGGATAGGCTGTGCGGGGCCGTGTTGGCGACGATGATAAAAACGGATGAGGGGAGAGTGCCATGGGTAGCAGGATTCGAAGAGCGGGCGTGAAGGGCGGTTTGAAGACCGCGGCGGTTCTGTGGCTGGCGGGCCTTGTATCCTTGCCGGCCCACGCCGACGAGCTGTTTCCGGAACCGGCCTATGTGTCGTTGCGGGAATCCGGCCAGGTGGCGAAATATCCGGGCCAGGTCATCTGGCCCGGCGGGCCGAAGATGCTTTACAACTCGGTGACGCCGGACGGACGCGTGCTGGTGGTGAGCAGCCCCAAGGACGGCGGTGTCTATTTCTTCGACACGGCCACTGGTCGGCATTCGGCCGTGACCAGGACCGGCAAGGGCGCCAAGGGGCTGAAGATCTCGCCGGACGGCAAAGAGGTCTACGTCAGCAACGAGGCGGATGACACCGTCTCGGTGGTGGATGTGGCCACGCGGCGGGTGGTGGCGACCATCGCCACGGACGACATGCCGCACAACGTGCGATTCACCCGGGATGGCAAGACCGCCTACGCCACCCTGCAGGGCGGCGCCGGGCTGGGCGTGATCGACACCCGGGCGCGCAAGCTGGTCAGGGTGATCCCCACGCCGGGCATCGATGCGCCGCACAACCTGGACCTGTCCGCCGATGAGCGACTGGCCTTCATCCGTGGCGTCTCGCATCAGGTCGGCGTGCTGGATCTGGTCAGCGGCGAGATGCGCAAGATCATCCCCGTCGGCCAGGGGCATGCCGGCATCGACGTCATCCCCAACGGCAAACTGGTGTTCACCGGCGCCATTGCCGACGACGTGGTGACCGTCATCGACGCCGACACCCTGGCCATCGTCAAGCGGATAAAGGTCGGCTTCGGCCCCCATGGCGTGCGCGCCAGCAAGGACAGCCGTTATCTGTACGTGTCCGTAACGGCCGACGACGAGGTCTGCGTCATCGACATCGCGACGCTCGCCGTGGTGAAGAAATACGCCGTCGCCAGCTTTCCTTTCTGGGTGGGGGTGCGGGGGAATCCCTAGGAGTCTGTCGGATTTGGGTAATCGTAGCGAGCATGGTGGGAGAGCGAGTCAAAATGTTTCCGATTTTGAGGCGAATAGTGGTTCTATTTAACGAAAAATTGGGAATATTTTGGCCGCTCTCCCATC
>JALSHB010000087.1 GCA_026982475.1 Chromatiales bacterium | reverse complement strand
ACTGCACCGGCGGACAACACCAGTACGGTCGAAAATATGTAGAAGATTGTTTGTTCCACGCCTATACCGTCAATTTGCGATTATCGATACTTAGCATCGGCGGCACGATCTGCCGCGATCTGCTTCTCAAACTTGTCACCGTGAGCCAGGAGCTTTTCCTTGGTCATGTACAGGTCTTCTCGCACCTCGCCGTGATACTCGTAATGACGCGTCTCGACAATGGCATCCACGGGGCAGGACTCCTCACAGAATCCACAAAAAATACACTTTGTCAGGTCGATGTCGTAGCGCGTGGTGCGGCGGCTGCCATCCTCGCGCTCTTCCATGTCGATGGTAATGGCCAGCGCCGGACACACCGCCTCGCACAGCTTGCAGGCAATGCAGCGTTCCTCGCCGTTGGCGTAGCGGCGCTGGGCATGCAGGCCGCGAAAGCGCGGTGACATGGGGGTCTTCTCTTCCGGGTACTGCACCGTGATCTTGCGCTTGAAGAGATAACGCCCGGTCAGCATCAGTCCCTTCATCAGTTCGATCAGGAAGAGACTCTTGATGTAATTGCTAATCGTATTCATTCGCCGGCTTCTTCCAGTTAATCGAACCAGGGTCCAACATTACCGACCACCATCGCGGCAACCACCAGCAGCCATACGATGGTGATCGGAATAAATACCTTCCAGCCCAGGCGCATGATCTGGTCATAGCGATAGCGCGGATAGGTGGCGCGGATCCACAGGAACAGGAACATGAAAAAGGCGGTCTTGAGCAATAACCAGTGGATGCCACTGCCCAGCAACAATCCCAGGGCGCCCCCCGTCAGCATGGACTCCGGCAGAATGCCTTCGAAAGGCGACAACCAGCCACCCAGGAACATCGCCGAGGTCAACAGGGAAATCAGGATGATATTCGCATACTCGGCGAGGAAGAAAACCGAGAAGGTCATGGCGGAATATTCGACATGGAAACCGGCGACGATTTCCGATTCACCCTCGGCCACATCGAAGGGTGCACGGTTGGTTTCCGCCAGCCCGGAGATGAAATAGATGAGGAACAGCGGCAGCAAGGGCCACATGAACCACTGGACCACACTGCCCTGCTGGGCGGTTACGATCTCGCCAAGGTTCAGGCTGCCGGCCGCCAGCAGCACGCCAACCAGGGCAAAACCCATGGCAATCTCGTAAGAGACGATCTGTGCCGCGGAACGCAGCGCGCCAAGGAATGCATATTTCGAGTTGGACGCCCAGCCGGCAATGATGATGCCGTACACACCGAGCGAGGTCATGGCCAGGATGTATAACAGGCTGGCGTCGATGTCCGCAATAACCAGGCCATCGTCGAAAGGCACCACTGCCCACGCCGCCATGGCCGGACCAATGGTCAGGATGGGGCCGAGAATGAACAGAAACAGATTGGCATTGGTCGGCAGGATGGTTTCCTTGAACAACAGCTTGACGGCATCCGCGATTGGCTGGAGCAGCCCCCTTGGGCCGACGCGATTGGGACCGATGCGAATCTGGATATAGCCGATGACCTTGCGTTCGGCCAGCGTCAGGTAGGCCACGGCGCCCAGCAGCGGGAGCAGCAATGCAAAGATCTTCAAAAGAATGATCAGCAGTGTCACCAGACCATCGGGCAGGAAACTCAGTGCTGACTGGATTGCCTCAAGCATCGATTGTTCTCAGTCTTTCACGAATGTTCAAACACGCGACTGCGCAACAGCCTGCAGGCTTTCTGCGCGACGCACAATTCCATCACCGGCATAGTCCGCGGCTGCGCGATATTCGCTCGCGGAGCCCAGCGACGCGGGGCAACGCCAGGAAATGCTGTTGTCCCTGCCCATATCCCCTGCCGCGGTCGATATTTCGGCAAGCACTTCTGACGATTCGACAAAGTCAAAACCATCACAATTGAACAAATTGCCCAGTACCCGCAGCACCTTCCAGGCCGGGCGGGATTCGCCCAGCGGTGGCACCACGCCTTCAAAGCTCTGCCAGCGGCCCTCGACATTGACGAAGGTGCCGGATGTTTCGGTAAAGGGCGAAACCGGCAGAATGACGTCGGCATAGGCCATCACGGCCTCGCTCGCATAGGGGCTGAGGCTAACGACAAATTGCGCCTTCTGCATGGCCTTGCGCGCCGCATCCGTATCGGCGCAATCCACCTCCGGCTCGGTATTGAGCAGCAGGTAGGCCTTCATCTCCGATTGCAGCATCTGTGCGACATTCTTGCCATTGACCGACGCCGGACGCCCCCCTGCCTTGCGGTGCGGCAAGGCGCCCGCCTGCCAGGCGCCAGCGCCGTTGCCACCTGCGGGCAGATAACCGGGGCGGCTGTCGGACAGTTCGGCAATCAGCGTCGCAATACTGCGAATGGCGCTGAATTGTGCATCGTTGATCGCCGCCTCGCCCATCAGCACCGATGAGGACTGGCCCTTGAGCAGCGACTCGGCAATCTGCTTCTGCGCGTCCGTGACCTCGACAGCCTTGCTCAGCGTGGCAAATTCCTCGGGGGCGGCCTTGCCGGTTTCGTCCAGCAACGCCTGCGCGATGGCAACCAGTTCCGCCAGCATGTTGCTGGCCACGCGGCTGGCCAGACGCGGAAAATGATAGGAAAAATCGGCGGGATTGACGCTGGAAATCCTGCCACCGCTCAAGGCGGCCTTGCGCAGTCGATGGCCGATGATGGGCTGGTCCTTGCACAGGTCGGCGCCAATCAGCAGCACGGCATCGTTGCCTTCCAGGTCACCGATTGCCTGCCCCAGCCAGGGAAAGGCCGGCGCTTCCTGTTGATCGGAAAAGTCCGTCTGCTTGAGGCGATGGTCGATGTTGCCGCAGCCGATCTCGCGCATGAGTTTCTGCAGCAGGTAGAGTTCTTCCAGCGTGGATAGCGGTGAGGCGAGCGCGCCGATGTCATCGGAGCCGACCTGCTTGAGACCATCGACGGCACGATGCAAGGCGGTTTCCCAATCGGTCTCCTGCCATTCGCCCTCGACCTTGATCATCGGAACCTGCACGCGATCGGCGCTGTTGAGGCCTTCATAGCTGAAACGATCCCGGTCAGACAGCCAGGTTTCGTTGATTTCCTCGTTCTCGCGCGGCACCACCCGCACCACGCGGTCTCCCTTCACATGCACATGAATGTTCGAGCCTACGCAGTCGTGGGGGGCAACGCTGTCACGCTGCACCAGTTCCCAGGCGCGCGCCACATAACGAAACGGCTTGGAGGTCAGGGCGCCAACCGGGCATAGGTCGATAATATTGCCGGACAGCTCGGAACTCAGGCTGTGCTGCACGAAGGTGCCGATCTCCATGTGCTCGCCACGACCGATGGTGCCCAACTCGTACACACCGGCGATTTCAATGCCGAAACGCACACAGCGCGTGCAGTGAATGCAGCGCGTCATGTCGCCGCCAATCAGCGGGCCGAAGTCCTTGCTGGGCAGCACACGCTTGCTTTCGGAATATTTCGAGACATCACTGCCATAGGTGAGCGCCACATCCTGCAATTCACACTCGCCGCCCTGATCACAAATGGGGCAATCCAGGGGGTGATTGATGAGCAGAAATTCCATCACGCCCTTCTGCGCCGCCACTGCCTTGGCGGAGCGGGTGAAGACCTTCATGCCATCCGTCACCGGCGTGGCGCAGGCAGGCAACGGCTTCGCCGCCTTTTCCACCTCGACCAGGCACATGCGGCAGTTGGCGGCGATGGAGAGTTTCTTGTGGTAGCAGAAGCGCGGGATATTGATACCCGCATCGTCCGCCGCCTCAATCACCATCGAGCCTTCGCGCGCATGAATCTTTTTGCCATCAATTTCGATGTTGACCATCGTGATACTCGTACCGTCTAACGTGAAAACGCCTTAGGCGCCCGCACCGACCATGCAGGTTTTATGATCGATGTGATATTGAAACTCATCTCTGAACTTGCGGACAAAACTGCTCACCGGCATCGCCGCCGCATCACCCAGGGCACAGATGGTCCTGCCCTGAATCTTGCTGGACACGTCCAGCAGAAGATCCAGATCCTCCTGGCGTCCCTGGCCGTGCTCGATGCGATGCACCACGCGCATCAGCCACCCCGTGCCTTCACGGCACGGCGTGCACTGGCCGCAGGATTCTTCGTAATAGAAGTGCGACATGCGCGCCAGCGCCTTCACCATGCAGGTGGAATCGTCCATGACGATGACCGATCCGGCGCCCAGCTGCGAGCCGGCCTTGGAAATGGAATCGTAGTCCATGGTCATGGCCATGGCCTCCTCGGGCAACAAAACCGGTGTTGACGATCCTCCGGGGATCACGGCCTTCAATTGGTGGCCTGTGCGGATGCCGCCGGCCATTTCCAGCAATTCGGAAAATGGCGTGCCCATGGGAACCTCATAATTGCCGGGCTTGTTCACATGACCGCTGACGCAGAATAGTTTGCAACCGCCGTTGTTCGGCTTGCCGAGTTCCAGAAACCACTGGCCGCTGTGTTGCAGAATAACCGGCACCGAAGCCAGGGTCTCGGTATTGTTGATCGTCGTCGGGCGACCATAGAGGCCGAAGCTGGCCGGGAAAGGCGGCTTGAAGCGTGGCTGGCCCTTCTTGCCTTCCAACGACTCCAACAGCGCCGTCTCTTCACCGCAAACATAGGCGCCGCCGCCAAGATGGACATGCAGATCGAAATCGATGCCGCTGCCCATGATATTCTTGCCCAGCAGGCCGGCGGCATAGGCGTCGTCGATGGCCTGCTGAAAACGCTCATAGGGCTCCCAGAACTCACCGCGGATGTAGTTGTAGCCTGCCGTGGCGCCGATGGTGTAACCAGCAATAGCCATCCCCTCGACCAGCTGGTGGGGGTTGTAGCGCAGAATGTCACGATCCTTGCAGGTGCCCGGTTCGCCCTCGTCGGAATTGCAGACGATATACTTCTGCCCCGGCGTGTTGCGCGGCATGAAGCTCCACTTCAGCCCTGTGGGGAAACCCGCGCCGCCGCGACCGCGCAGGGCCGAGGTCTTCAGCTGGCTGATGATTTCGTCAGGTGCGGTCTTCTCGGCGAGAATCTTCTTCCAGACCTCGTAACCACCCACGCTCTGGTAGGTTTCCAGAGTCCAGGGCTTGTCGAGGTGCAGGGTTCTAAAACAAACTTCGTTGGCCATAGGTTTAGTCCAACTGATCCAGTATTTCGTCGATCTTTTCCGGCGTCAGTTTCAGGTGATACTGGCGGCCGATCTGGCACATCGGCGCGTCCACGCAGGCGCCCAGGCATTCGACTTCCTTGAGTGTTATCCGGCCGTCCTCGGTGGTCTCGCCGAGACCAATCCCCAGACGCTTGCGCAAATGCGCCACCACTTCGTCGGAACCACACAGCATGCAGGAAATATTGGTGCAGACGCAGATTTTGTGACGCCCGACCGGACTCAATTCATACATCGAATAGAAGGTCGCAACCTCGTACACCGCCATCGGCGTCATCTCAAGGTAGTCTGCGACGGCATCCATCAACTCGGTGGTCAGATAACCGCCATTGTCGTCCTGCAGGATGCGCAGCGCGGCCATCACGGCGGATTGTTTCTGATCCAGCGGATACTTGGCGACCCACTCATCGATCTCGGCCTTGCACTCGGCGGAGATCAAATCACTTTTCGTTGCTTTCATCTCGGCGACCATCAGCGATCAACTTCTCCGAAAACGATGTCTTGCGTACCAATGATTGCCACCACATCCGCCAGCATGTGGCCACGGGACATTTCGTCCAGCGCGGCCAGATGGGCAAAACCCGGGGCGCGAATTTTCAGGCGATAGGGCTTGTTGGCGCCATCGGAGACGAGATAGATGCCAAACTCGCCCTTGGGATGCTCGACGGCGGTATACACCTCACCTTCCGGCAGGGAGTAACCCTCGGTAAACAACTTGAAGTGGTGAATCAGTGACTCCATGTTGCTTTTCATTTCTTCCCGCTTGGGAGGCACATGCTTGTGGTCATCGAGCATCACTGGGCCGGGATTGTTGCGCAGCCAGTCTACACACTGCTTGATAATGCGGTTCGACTGACGCATTTCCTCGATGCGCACCAGGTAACGGTCGTAACAGTCACCGTTCACGCCCACCGGGATATCGAAATCGACCTTGTCATAAACCGCGTACGGCTGTTTCTTGCGCAGATCCCACTCGATGCCGGAGCCGCGAATCATCGGCCCGCTAAAGCCCATCTGCAAGGCGCGCTCCGGCGAGACCACGCCGATGCCGACGGTGCGCTGTTTCCAGATGCGGTTGTCGGTCAGCAGGGTTTCATATTCATCGATATAAGTCGGGAAACGGCGCGTAAAATCCTCAATGAAATCGAGCAGAGAACCCTGGCGGTTTTCGTTCAGGCGGTCGACTTCCTTCTGGTTGTGCCACTTGGAAGGCTCGTACTTGGGCATGCTGTCGGGCAGGTCACGGTAGACACCGCCGGGACGATAATAGGCGGCATGCAGGCGCGCGCCGGAGACCGCCTCGTAGGCATCCATGAGGTCTTCTCGCTCGCGGAAGGCATACAGGAACACGGTCATGGCACCAATATCCAGCGCATGTGCGCCTAACCACATACAGTGATTCAGGATACGGGTGATTTCATCGAACATCACACGGATGTACTGGGCGCGCTCCGGCGCGGTGATGCCGAGCATCTTTTCCAGTGCCAGCACATAACCATGCTCATTGCACATCATGGACACATAATCGAGACGGTCCATGTAGGGAATGCTGGAATTGTAAGGCTTGGTCTCGGCCAGCTTTTCAGTGGCGCGATGCAACAGACCGATATGCGGATCGGCGCGTTCGATGGTTTCACCATCCAGCTCCAGCACCAGGCGCAGCACACCATGGGCCGAAGGATGCTGGGGTCCAAAGTTAAGCGTGTAATTGCGAATCTCTGCCACGATCAGCCCTCGCCTTCCGTGACGGATTTGACGGGATATTGCTCGCGAATGACGCGAGGCACGAGGGTGCGTAGCTCGATACTGACCGGCTCATAGACGACGCGGCGCTTCTCGGCATCATAGCGCATTTCAACATTACCCTGCAGCGGAAAGTCCTTACGGAAGGGATGGCCGATAAATCCATAATCGGTCAACAATCTGCGTAAATCGGGATGCCCCTTGAACATCACGCCAAACAGGTCAAAGGCCTCGCGCTCGTACCAGTCGGCCGAGGCCCACAGACCGACGACGGAATCAACGACGAGATTCGCTTCGTCCAGCATGACCTTGAGTCGCACGCGCTGATTGTTTGTCACGGACAGCAGATGATAGATAACCGCAAATCGCAGTTCTTCATGCGGCAGGTGCTTGACCTTGTGCGGCCGGTCAACGCCACGACTGAATCCCGTACAGGAAGCGGAAACCGTATCCCATTCCGTCTCGCCGTAGGTCAGCAGATCCACGCCGCAGATGTCGATCAGCTCCTCGAAGGAAAACGCTTCTTCATCGCGCAGCGCCTGGGCGACGGGAAGAAGCTGTGCAGCAGGAACTTCGACCGTGACCTCATCAAAGGCCACGTGCACGGCGACATCATCGGAAAAACGCGCTTGGATACGGGCCGAAAGAGCCTCAACCGCCTTACTCATCAGTCAGCTCCCTAGTTTAGCTTGCCGCGGTGCGTGCAATCGTATTGGTGCGCTTGATCTTGTTCTGCAGCTGAATGATGCCATACAGCAATGCCTCGGCCGTTGGCGGACAGCCCGGGACATAAATATCAACCGGGACGATGCGATCGCAGCCACGCACGACGGAATAGGAATAATGATAATAACCGCCGCCATTGGCGCAGGAACCCATGGAAATGACCCAGCGTGGTTCTGCCATCTGGTCATAGACCTTGCGCAGGGCCGGCGCCATTTTATTGACCAGCGTGCCCGCCACGATCATCACATCGGACTGACGCGGGCTGGGACGGAAAATGATGCCGAAGCGATCGAGGTCGTAGCGCGATGCGCCGGCCTGCATCATTTCCACGGCGCAACAGGCCAGACCAAAGGTCATGGGCCAAAGCGAACCGGTGCGCGCCCAGTTGATCAGCTTGTCGGCGGAGGTGGTGACGACACCCTTTTCGAGAATGCCCTCTACTCCCATTCCATCGCCCCTTTCTTCCACTCATAGGCAAAGCCGACAACCAGAATGGCCAGGAACACAAACATCGCCCAGAATCCATACGCGCCGAGATCACCCAGAACGATGGCCCAGGGGAACATGAAGGCAATTTCAAGGTCGAAGATGATGAACAGGATGGCGATGAGATAGAAGCGCACATCGAACTTCATGCGCGAATCCTCGAAGGCCTCGAAGCCGCACTCATAAGGAGACAGCTTGGCGCTGTCGGGGCGGCTAGGCCCCAGCATGTAGCCCATCAGAATGGGGCCGACGCCGAACAATAAGCCCAGAACGAGGAACACCAGTATCGGTAAATAATTCTCTAGCATACTGACCCAAAGTCTCGTGTTGGCGGTGATTATTTCTCGTTGTTTTTAAAGGGCTTTTTGACCAGCGTGAAAAACATGCGCCTTCAGCGCCTAGCCCGAAATAGATACGCGAACGCCCAGTCTAGGCTAGATTGAAATTACTTGTCAAGGCCAGGACAAATTGAATTTACCCATAAAACTCAATAGGTTAGCCCCTTCGAAGAGCTAAAGCAGCATTTTTCTGACGGAAGAAAAAATGGTGCCGATGGCCGGAGTCGAACCGGCACGGCTTTCGCCACTGCCCCCTCAAGACAGCGTGTCTACCAATTCCACCACATCGGCAATAAAACGGAAATTCAGGGTTTTTTCGGTGCGTCGTCCGTCGACACATCGGAGGGAAGTACTGGGCTGTCTGCTGTGTCTACGGGCTGCTGGACGGAGGAAGAATCCGGCACCCGATCGAGCAGGCTGTCGGACTGATCCGTAGCGCTCCTAGACAGGTAGGCCAGCGAGAGACTTGTCAAAAAAAACACCGTCGCCAGGACGGCGGTCGTGCGGGACAAAAAATTGCTTGAGCCTTTTGCGCCAAACACGGAACCCGATGCGCCCCCCGCAGCACCGGCGCCGAAGGCGGCGCCTGCATCCGCGCCCTTGCCATGCTGGACCAGCACCAGCCCAACTATGGCGATCGCGACCAGCAAATGCACCACCAATAAAATCGTTTCAACCATCGAATAAATTCCTGAAAAACTAGCGACAACTAGACTGCGCGACAAATCGCGAGAAAGCTCTCGGCGTCGAGGGATGCGCCGCCAATCAGACCACCATCGATATCGGTCATGGCAAACAGCTCGGCGGCATTATCCGGCTTTACGCTGCCGCCGTAAAGGATCTGCACCTTTTCCGCCACATTCGCATCCTGCGCGGCCAGGCGCTGGCGAATGAAGGCATGGACGTCCTGCGCCTGCTGCGGGCTGGCGGTCTTGCCGGTGCCAATGGCCCATACCGGCTCGTAGGCGATCACGCCGCCGGCAACGGCCTGAATGCCGGCGGC
The DNA here is from genome assembly GCA_026982475.1 of Chromatiales bacterium. Taxonomy (GTDB): domain Bacteria; phylum Pseudomonadota; class Gammaproteobacteria; order SZUA-152; family SZUA-152; genus DRQN01. The sequence goes on along the minus strand of JALSHB010000087.1, from coordinate 12,478 downwards.
GGCGATGACGGCATCCAGCTGACGCGCCACCACGGCCTCGGTCTCGCCGGCCTCGCGCTCTTCCAGCAGCTCGCCGACGCAGAGGATGGGTGTCAGACCGGCCTTCTGCGCGGCAAGGAATTTTTCCGCCACCTGGGCGTCGGTCTCAGCGTGCAGGCTGCGGCGCTCGGAATGGCCGATGATGACATATTTGCACTGATAATCCAGCAGCATGGCAGCGGAGATCTCGCCCGTATAGGCGCCAGACTCATGCTGACTGAGATCCTGCCCACCCCAGGAGATACCGCTGCCATCAAGGCGCCGGGCGGTCTGCGGGATGTAAATGGCCGGAGGACAAACAACCACTTCCGCGCTCACTCCGTCGTCCATACCCGCCTTGATGGCGTCGAGCAGGTGGCGATTCCCCTCACGGGAACCGTTCATCTTCCAATTACCGGCGACGAGTGTCTGGCGCATTCACAACCCCTTCAAGACATAGCAAAATTTCGGCGCAAAGCTTACCTGCCCGCGCCCCGAAATACAATTGGAATCCGACAGCGGGGAAGATTCAGGCAGACAGCGCCTCATTCACGGCCGCTGCCAGCTGGCGGGTCAACGCCACCACCTGTGCGCCGTCCTCTCCCTCTATCATGACCCGCACCAGGGGCTCCGTGCCCGATGGCCGCAACAGTACCCGCCCGCGGCCCCCCAGCTGGGCTTCGGTTTCGCTGATCGCGGCCTGAATCGGCGCGGAGCCGGCCAGATCGACCTTGCCGTTGATGCGCACGTTGATCATGTGCTGGGGATACTTGGTCATGCCCGACTTCAGCTCGTGCAGTGGCAGGCTGGAGCGGATCATGGCATGCAGTACCTGCAAGGCTGACACGATGGCATCGCCCGTGGTGGTGCGATCCAGGCAGATGATGTGGCCGGACGACTCACCACCCAGCATCCAGCCATCGCGCATCAGCAATTCCATGACGTAACGGTCGCCGACGCGGGCGCGCTGAAAATCGATGCCATCGCGTTTGAGCGCGACCTCGAGCCCCAGGTTGCTCATCACCGTGCCCACGACGCCGCCTTCGAGGCGTCCCTCGCTCATGCGTGAGCGGGCGATGATGTAGAGCAGCTCATCGCCATCCAGTACCTCACCCTTGTGATCCACCATGATCAGGCGGTCACCGTCGCCGTCGAGCGCGATGCCGACATCGGCCTGGTGTTCGAGCACGGCCCGTTGCAGCGCCTCGGGATGCGTCGAGCCGCATTGCTCATTGATGTTCAGCCCGTCGGGGGTCACACCGATGCTGATCACCTTGGCGCCCAGCTCATCGAACACGCTTGGGGCGACGTGGTAGGTAGCACCGTGGGCGCAATCGACGACGATGGTCACGCCCTTCAGGCTGATGCGTGAGGGGATGGTGCTCTTGCAGAATTCGATGTAGCGGCCGGCGGCATCACCGATGCGTTCGGCCTTGCCCAGCGAGGAGGAATCCACACACACCAGCGGCTGGTCCAGCTCGGCCTCGATGGCCAGCTCGACCTCATCGGAAAGCTTGGTGCCATCGGCGGAAAAGAACTTGATGCCGTTGTCGTGATAGGGATTGTGCGAGGCGCTGATGACGATGCCGGCATCGGCATGCAGGGTGCGGGTCAGATAGGCAATGGCCGGCGTCGGCATGGGGCCGAGCAGCAGGCTGTCGATGCCCGCGGCCGTCAGTCCCGCCTCCAGCGCCGACTCGAACATGTAACCGGAAATACGCGTATCCTTGCCGATCACCACCTTGCCGGCATTCTCGCCGGCCAGCACCCGGCCCACGGCCCAGCCCAGCTTGAGCACGAATTCCGGGTTGATGGCGCCCTCGCCCACCCGGCCGCGAATTCCGTCCGTTCCAAAATGCAGTTTTTCCATAATGCTGATGGTTCCTTTTTTACTTGAGTCGCAGATTCAGGTTTCACCGAATGATCCTTACGATGCGGTCCTCACCGCATGACACATCGTCACCACATCCACGGTCGCCGCCACATCGTGCGCGCGAACGATATGCGCGCCCTGCTGGCAGGCCAGCGCAGTGAGGGCCAGGCTGCCCGCCAGTCGCTCATCCGCGGGCCGGTCCAGCACCGCGCCGATGGTCGACTTTCGTGACACGCCGATCAACAGCGGCCTGCCCAGAGAAAGGAATTCGCGCAGCCGCTGCATGATCAGGAGGTTGTGCCTGACACGCTTGCCAAAACCAAAGCCGGGGTCGATGAGCAGGCGGGATGCGGGAATGCCGGCCTCTTCACAGGCACGGATGCGCCCGCGCAGAAAAAGCAGGATGTCGTCCACCACGTCCACATACTGCGGATCCGCCTGCATGGTGCGCGGATCACCCGCCATGTGCATCAGGCACACCGGCACAGCGGCCTCGCTCGCCGCCCGCAGCGCGCCCGGTTCACGCAGGGCGCGCACATCGTTGATCAGGCCCGCGCCCAGCGCAACGGCCTCGCGCATCACCTGCGCCTTGCTGGTATCCACCGAGACGATCACAGGCAGCTCGCGCGCGATGGCCTCGATCACCGGCGCCACGCGGTCCAGCTCTTCCTGTTGAGAAACGGCCGCGGCGCCGGGGCGGGTCGACTCCCCGCCCACATCGATGAGGGTGGCCCCCTCCTCGACCATGCGCCGGGCCCGGGCCACCGCGGCATCCACTGAAACGAACAAACCCCCGTCCGAAAAGGAGTCGGGGGTCACATTCAGGATGCCCATCACCTGCGGGCGGCTCAGATCCAGCGACCTGTCGGCACACTGCAATACTTGCGGCATGGGCGTTCAAGCGTTGGTGAAATAACGACGCGCCCGGGGGAAAGGTTCCCACCAGGCGCTCCAGTCTTTATCGATCACCTGAATCCGTGGGTTCACGACGGCGAATCGCGCAACGGTTTGATACATCATGACCCACGGATTCAGGTATCAGTGCTCGCCGGCCGGCCCGCCGATGGGGGAACCCTTGCCTTTCGGCGTTTCCTTGCTGGTGCTGCTGCCAGTGTCCGTCGGCGCCGTGGGATCCTGGTCGCTGTCGGACCAGTCCGCCGGCGGACGCGGCTCCTTGCCTTCCATGATGTCATCGATCTGCGGACGGTCGATGGTTTCGTACTTCATCAGGGCATCGGCCATCTTGTCCAGCTTGTCACGCTGATCCTTGAGGATCTGTTCGGCGCGGGCATAGTTGCGGTCGATGATGACGCGGATCTCCTCATCGATGATATGCGCCGTCTCGTCGGAGACATGCTTGTTCTGCGCCACGGAATGACCGAGGAACACCTCGCCCTCTTCCTCCATGTACGTCAACGGACCGAGCTTTTCCGACAGCCCCCACTTGGTGACCATGTTGCGGGCGATCTCGGTGGCGCGCTGAATGTCGTTGGAGGCGCCGGTGGTGACGTGCTCCGGACCGAACACCAACTCCTCGGCGATGCGGCCGCCGAACATGCTGGCGATCTGGCTCTCCAGCCGCTCCTTGCTGTAGCTGTAGCGGTCCTCCTCCGGCAGGAACATGGTCACGCCCAGGGCACGGCCGCGCGGGATGATGGAGACCTTGTACACCGGATCGTGCGACGGCACGCTCAGACCGACGATGGCATGGCCGGCCTCGTGATAGGCGGTGAGGCGCTTCTCGTCCTCGCTCATCACCATGGAGCGGCGCTCGGCGCCCATCATGATCTTGTCCTTGGCCTTCTCGAAATCGGCCATGGTGACCAGCTTCTCGTTGGCGCGCGCCGCGAACAGCGCCGCCTCGTTGACCAGGTTGGCCAGATCGGCGCCGGAGAAACCGGGCGTGCCACGGGCGATGATGCTGGGCTTGACGTCGTCGGCCAGCGGCACCTTGCGCATGTGCACCTTGAGGATCTGCTCGCGGCCGCGCACGTCCGGCAGCGGCACCACCACCTGGCGGTCGAAGCGGCCCGGGCGCAGCAGCGCCGGGTCGAGTACGTCGGGACGGTTGGTGGCGGCGATGACGATCACGCCCTCGTTGCCCTCGAAGCCGTCCATCTCCACCAGCAACTGGTTGAGGGTCTGCTCGCGCTCGTCGTGACCGCCACCCAGGCCGGCGCCGCGGTGGCGGCCGACGGCGTCGATCTCGTCGATGAAGATGATGCAGGGGGCATGCTTCTTGGCCTGCTCGAACATGTCGCGCACGCGCGAGGCGCCCACGCCGACGAACATCTCCACGAAGTCGGAACCGGAAATGGTGAAGAACGGCACCTTGGCCTCGCCGGCGATGGCCTTGGCCAGCAGGGTCTTGCCGGTGCCGGGCGAGCCCACCATCAGCACGCCGCGCGGAATCTTGCCGCCCAGCTTCTGGAACTTGCCGGGGTCGCGCAGGAATTCCACCAGTTCGGCCACCTCGTCCTTGGCCTCTTCCACGCCGGCGACGTCGGCAAAGGTCACCTTGACCTGATCCTCACCCAGCATGCGCGCCTTGCTCTTGCCGAAGGACATGGCGCCGCGGCCTCCGCCGCCGCCCTGCATCTGGCGCATGAAGAATACCCACACGGCGATCAGCAACAGCATGGGGAACCAGGAAATGAACACCTGCATCAGCAGCCCCTGCTGTTCCGGCGGCTTGGCGTCGATGGCCACGCCGCTGTTGAGCAGATCGGCGATCAGGCCGGGGTCGTCCGGGCTGTAGGTGGTGAAGCGCTCGCCAGAGGCGGTAATGCCATGGATGGTGCGGCCCATGATCTCCACCTTGGCCACCGCGCCCTCCTTCACGGCGCTGATGAAGGCGGAATACTCCATGGGCTTGGTGGCATTCGGCCGCGGACCAAAGTTGTTGAACACGGAGACCAACACGATGGCAATGACAACCCACAGAATCAGGTTCTTTGCTAAATCACTCAAACTGGCGTGCCTCTAATAAAATGAATTCGATTGTTCGACCCGGACCCGTGGGCCCCAGGTTCAAGTACATTATACGGAATGCAACTGCAAGCGCACCCCTCAAACAGTGGCCGGGATCTTCTTGCCCTGGGCCAGCAGATAAACCTCGCGGGATTTGGGTCGGGAGGCCTGCGGCTTGCGGATCACGACCTTCTGAAACGAGGCGCGAACCTGTTTCAGGAATTCGTCGAATCCCTCGCCCTGGAATACTTTGACAAGGAAGTCGCCACCGGGTTTCAACACCTCGCGGGCAAAATCCAGCGCCAACTCGGCGAGATACATGGCGCGCGGCTGGTCGACGGCCTTCAAGCCACTGATGTTGGGGGCCATATCCGACATTACAAGGTCCACTTCGCGTCCGTTTATCGTCGCCATCAGTCGATCATGCACATCCTGTTCCGAAAAATCACCCTGAATGAAGTCCACGCCCTCGATGGGCTCCATGGGCAGGATGTCCATGGCGATCACCGCACCCTTGCGCCCCACCAGGGGGCGCGCCACCTGTGACCAGCCACCGGGCGCGGCGCCCAGATCGACGATTACCTGCCCGGGCTTGATGACGCGCTTCTTTTCCTGGATTTCCAGCAACTTGAAGACCGCGCGCGAACGGTAGCCGGCCTTTTGCGCCTGCTTTACATAGGGGTCGTCAAAGTGGCGTTTCAGCCAGTTCTGGCTACTTTTGCTGCGCTTCATGGGTGTCGGCCGAGTGTTTGCCAAATTGCCTGAGGGTACGGCGGGTGCGAAACACCAGCCACAGGGCGCCCCCGCCACCAAACGCCGCGAGGATCAACAGCTGGTTTGCCACCTCGGCTGTGATAGAATCCACCGCCAGCCACAGCAGCAGTCCGACGAAGAGGATGATCCCCAACTCCAGCTTGACACGGTTGAGGGGGCTGGCGGCGACACCAAATCCCTTCCCCGCCGACGGGCGATCATTTTCCTGCGGAACTTGTTGATTCATATGCCTTTGACTTCCAAACAAAAACGTCATTTGCGCGCCCTGGCGCACAAGCTCAAGCCCGTCGTCATGATCGGCAATGCCGGCCTCAGCGAGGGGGTGATCAGCGAGATCGATGGCCGCCTGGCGCACCACGAGTTGATCAAGGTCCGTCTCGGCGGCATGGAGCGCGACGAGCGCAGCGCCACCATCGACGAAATCTGTCAGAAAACCGCCAGCGAACTGGTCGGCAGCATCGGCCACATCGGCATCTTCTACCGCGTCAGCGAGCAAAAACTCATCGCCCTGCCCAAGGCCTGATCAGGCCTTGGGCAGGGGCCGCATTCCCGCCCCCACCAGCAGCAGGCCGAGGATGCTGTTGATCAGGAACAGCACCGATGACACGCCATGCAGGCGCCCGAACTCGACGGCCTGCACGCTGCCCGGCCCGATCCCCTGCGCCTTCAGCGCCTGCATCTGCGGTTGCAGGACAAACAGACCGATGGCGACGATGGCCAGCATGGTCGCCAGCACCCACAGACGCCAGGCCCGGGGACTGCGGCCACGCTCACGCAGCAACACGCCCAGCAACAACAGGCCGCCACAGGCCAGGCCCACCCAGCTCATCAGACTGAACACGCTGCCGGCCAGGTCGCCGGCCAGCATGCGGTCGTCCAGCGTGGCAAACAAGGCGGGCACCACCAGATAGCCGGTGATCCACAGGCCACCCACCCACAGGGTCAGCAGGATATTCTCACCTGCGCTCAGGAAACGGCCCACCTCAGACGTAACGCACGGCGAGGATTTCGTATTCCTTGATGCCGCCCGGGGCCTGCACCTCGGCGATATCGCCCTCCTCCTTGCCGATCAGCGCACGCGCGATGGGCGAGGTGATGGAGATCATGCCCTTGGCGATATCGGCCTCGTCCTCGCCGACGATCTGATAGGTCACTTCCTTGCCGGTCTCTTCGTCGACCAGGTCCACGGTGGCGCCGAACACCACCTTGCCACCGGGGTTGAGGGTGGTAACGTCGATGATCTGGGCGTTGCCCAGCTTGCCGTTGATCTCGGCGATGCGGCCCTCGATGAAGCTCTGCTGCTCGCGGGCGGCATGGTATTCGGCGTTCTCCTTGAGATCGCCGTGCTCGCGCGCCTCGGCGATGGCCTGGATCACCCGAGGGCGCTCGACGCTCTTCAGATGCTGCAACTCCTTGCGCAACATCTCCGCGCCACGCGCTGTGATCGGTACCTTACCCGTCATTTCGAAATCTCCTCATGAAGATCCTGTAATCTGTTGATATCACTGAAATCACCCTGCTGCATCGCCAGGCACATGGCGTGTGCGCCGGCCAGGGTGGTGGAATAGTTCACCTTGTGCTGCAGGGCCGTGCTGCGAATCGCCCCGGAGTCGGCCACGGCCTTCTTGCCCTCGGTGGTGTTGATGATCAGGTCGATCTCGTCGTTCTTGATCATGTCGACGATGTTGGGGCGACCCTCCGTCACCTTATTGACCCGCTCGCAGGCGATGCCGGCCTCTTCGAGCCGTTTCGCGGTGCCGCCGGTGGCGACGATCTCGAAACCCAGCTCGAGCACCTTTCGCGCCACCGGAACCAGGCGCTGCTTGTCGGCGTCGCGCACGCTGATGAAGGCGCGCCCGCCCTTGGGAAAGGTCACGCCGGCGCCCAACTGGGCCTTGGCGTAGGCCTCGGCGAAGCTGCGCCCCACCCCCATCACCTCGCCGGTGGACTTCATCTCCGGGCCGAGGATGGGATCGATGCCCGGGAACTTGTTGAAGGGGAACACCGCCTCCTTCACCGAATAATAGTCGGGAATCACCTCGCCGCCGAGGCCCTGTTCCTTGAGGGTCTTGCCGGCCATGCAGCGCGCGGCGACCTTGGCCAGCGGCACGCCGGTGGCCTTGGAGACATAGGGCACGGTGCGCGAACCGCGCGGGTTCACCTCGATGATGTAGATCTCGTCGTCCTTGATGGCGAACTGGGCGTTCATCAGGCCCACCACATTGAGTTCGCGGGCCATCTTGTAAGCCTGCTCGCGCAGGCGCCGCTGGACATCCTGCGACAGACTGTAGGGCGGCAGGGAGCAGGCGGAGTCGCCCGAGTGCACGCCGGCCTGTTCGATGTGCTCCATGATGCCACCCACCAGCACGTAGCTGCCGTCGCAGATGGCGTCCACGTCCACCTCGATGGCGTCATCGAGGAAGCGGTCGAGCAGCACCGGCGAATCGTTGGACACCTTCACCGCCTCGCGCATGTAGCGCTCCAGCTCGGATTCCTTGTAGACGATCTCCATGGCGCGGCCGCCCAGCACGTAGGACGGGCGCACCACCAGCGGGTAGCCGATCTCGCGCGCCAGTTCGATGGCCTCCTCGGCGGAGCGGGCGGTGCTGTTGGGCGGCTGCTTGAGACCCAGCTTCTGCACCATCTGCTGGAAGCGCTCGCGGTCCTCGGCCAGGTCGATGGAGTCCGGCGTGGTGCCGATGATGGGCGCACCGGCGCGCTCCAGGGCCCGCGCCAGCTTCAGCGGGGTCTGGCCGCCGTACTGCACGATGACGCCCTTGGGCTTCTCCAGTTCCACCAGCTCCAGCACGTCCTCCAGGGTCAGCGGCTCGAAATACAGCCGGTCCGAGGTGTCGTAGTCCGTGGACACCGTCTCCGGATTGCAGTTGACCATGATGGTCTCGAAGCCGTCGTCGCGCAGGGCGAAGGCGGCGTGCACGCAGCAGTAGTCGAACTCGATGCCCTGGCCGATGCGGTTGGGTCCGCCGCCCAGCACCATGATCTTGTCACGATTGCTGGGATTGGCCTCGCACTCCTCCTCGTAGGTGGAGTACATGTAGGCGGTGTCGGTGGCGAACTCGGCGGCACAGGTATCGACGCGCTTGTACACCGGGCGCACGCCCAGCTGGTGGCGGTGGGCACGGAACGCGTCCTCGCTGACGCCCAGCAGCTTTGCCAGGCGGCTGTCGGCGAAGCCCTTGCGCTTGAGGAAGCGCACACGCTGTTCGGTCATCGCCGCCATGCCCTGCTCGCGCACCTCGCCCTCGAGCCGGATCAGCTCCTCGATCTGCACCAGGAACCAGGGATCGATGTAGGTGAGGTCGAAGATCTCCTCGCGGCTCAGGCCGGCGCGGAAGGCATCGCCCACGTACCACAGGCGGTTTGGCCCCGCCGCCTTCAGCTCCTGTCTGAGGGTGTCCATGGCGTCCTCGGCCTCCAGGTCGAGCACCTCGGTGAATCCATCGACGCCCGTCTCCAGGCCGCGCATGGCCTTCTGCAGCGACTCCTGCTGGGTGCGGCCCATGGCCATCACCTCGCCCACGGACTTCATCTGCGTGGTCAGGCGCGAGTCGGCCTGGGGAAACTTCTCGAAGGTGAAGCGCGGGATCTTGGTGACGACGTAGTCGATGCTGGGCTCGAAGGAGGCCGGGGTGGCGCCGCCGGTGATCTCGTTCTGCAGCTCGTCCAGGGTGTAGCCCACCGCCAGCTTGGCGGCCACCTTGGCGATGGGGAAGCCGGTGGCCTTGGAGGCCAGCGCCGAGGAACGCGACACCCGCGGATTCATCTCGATGATGATCATGCGGCCGTTCTCCGGGTTGATGGAGAACTGCACGTTGGAACCGCCGGTGTCGACGCCGATCTCGCGCAGCACCGCCAGCGAGGCGTCGCGCATGATCTGGTATTCCTTGTCGGTGAGGGTCTGCGCCGGGGCCACGGTGATGGAGTCGCCGGTGTGGATGCCCATGGGATCGAGGTTCTCGATGGAACAGATGATGATGCAGTTGTCCTTGCGGTCGCGCACCACCTCCATCTCGTATTCCTTCCAGCCGAGGATGGACTCCTCGATGAGCAGCTCCTTGGTGGGCGACAGGTCCAGCCCGCGCTCGCAGATCTCGATGAACTCTTCCTTGTTGTAGGCGATGCCGCCACCGGAGCCACCCATGGTGAAGGAGGGGCGGATGATGGTGGGAAAGCCCACCTGGGCCTGCACCTGGAAGGCCTCCTCCAGGCTGTGCGCCACGGCGGAGCGCGGCATGTCGAGGCCGATCTTCATCATCGCCTGGCGGAAGCGCTCGCGGTCCTCGGCCTTGTCGATGGCGTCGCGGGTGGCGCCGATCATCTCCACGCCGAACTTCTCCAGCACACCCTCGCGGGCCAGGTCCAAGGCGCAGTTGAGCGCCGTCTGCCCGCCCATGGTGGGCAGGATGGCATCGGGGCGCTCACGCTCGATGATCTTCGCCACCGTCTGCCAGGTGATGGGCTCGATATAGGTGGCATCGGCCATCTCCGGGTCGGTCATGATGGTGGCCGGGTTGGAGTTGACCAGGATCACGCGGTAGCCCTCTTCCGTCAGGGCCTTGCAGGCCTGGGCGCCGGAGTAATCGAATTCACAGGCCTGGCCGATGACAATGGGCCCGGCGCCGATGATCAGGATGCTTTTTAGGTCGGTTCTTTTTGGCATATTTTCTTCAACGCAAAGGCGCAAAGGCACAAAGGACGCAGAGATTTCCAGGATGTGTCATCGAATGCCTTTCCTTTGCGATCTCTGCGCCTTTGCGTCTTTGCGTTAGATTTTGGCCTTTTCCATCAAGGCCACGAAACGATCGAACAGCGGCGCCACGTCGTGGGGCCCGGGGCTGGCCTCGGGGTGGCCCTGGAAGCCGAAGGCCGGGCGGTCGGTTCGCTCCACGCCCTGCAGCGAGCCGTCGAACAGGGACTTGTGGGTGGGCCGCAGGTTGTCCGGCAGGCTGGCCTCGTCCACGGCGAAACCGTGATTCTGGCTGGTGATCGCCACCTGTCCGGTCTCCAGATCCTGCACCGGATGATTGGCGCCGTGGTGACCGAACTTCATCTTCACCGTCTTCGCACCGCTGGCCAGCGACAGCAACTGGTGGCCGAGGCAGATGCCGAACACCGGGATGTCCGTCTGCAAAATCTCGGCGATGGCGCTCAGCGCGTAATCGCAGGGCTCCGGGTCGCCGGGTCCATTGGACAGGAACACGCCGTCGGGGTTCATCGCCAGCACCTCGCTGGCCGGGGTCTGCGCCGGCACCACGGTAATGCGGCAGCCGCGGTCCACCAGCATGCGCAGGATGTTGTGCTTGACGCCGTAGTCGTAGGCCACCACGTGGCGGGGCAGCTTCTCGTCGATGGGATGCGGCGCGCCGGGCAGGCCGCCCTCCAGGGTCCAGCTGCCCTGGGCCCATTCGTAGGGCGCCTTGGTGGTGACCTCCTTCGCCAGGTCCATGCCCTTGAGACCGGGAAAGCCCCGGGCGGCGGCAATGGCGGCCTCGGCGTCGATGCCGTCACCGGCGACGATGCAGCCGCCCTGGGCACCCTTCTCGCGCAGCACGCGGGTCAGGCGGCGGGTGTCGATGTCGGCAATGGCCACCACCTCGTGCTGGGCCAGATATTCCTCCAGGGTGAACTCGCAGCGCCAGTTGCTGGCCAGCAGCGGCACGTCGCGCACCACCAGGCCGCTGGCCCAGACGAAGGTCGACTCCTCGTCCTCGTGGTTGGTGCCGACGTTGCCGATGTGGGGGTATGTAAGGGTAACGATCTGTTTGCTGTAGGAAGGATCGGTGAGGATCTCCTGATAGCCGGTCATGGCCGTATTGAAAACGACCTCGCCGGTGGTCTGGCCATCCACGCCAATGGATTCTCCCCAAAAGAGCGTCCCGTCTTCCAGGGCCAATAACGCCGGTTTTCTCAAGCTGACCTCCGCCATGATGCGCGACTCGTAGATGTGCAAAGCGGGAGGGACGATGGCTCGCCCTTCCCGCTCATGTTCAATGCTGGCTTGAACCGGCTTAGTTTACTCGATTGGCCGCTCGGGCGTCTATATCGATGCGCGGCCACGGCCGCCCGAGGGAACCCCTAGGGAACAAAGATACTGGGCTCCGCCATGTTCGAAATCGGCAGCCCGCTCCCACGACATTCCACAACAACAAGACGCCGCCAGCGGTAACTGACCAGCGTCCGTCGATGGGGTAAGCTATGGGGCATGACTGATACCACCTTCGACAGCGAAAACCACAATGCCGACCCCGCCGAGATCGCCAAATTCGAGGCCCTGGCCTCTCGCTGGTGGGATCCGCAGAGTGAATTCAAGCCCTTGCACGAGATCAACCCGCTGCGCCTCGGTTATATCGAGCGCCATGCCGGCGGCATGGACGGCAAGCAGGTGTTGGACGTGGGCTGCGGCGGCGGTATTCTCTCCGAAAGCATGGCCGCCCTGGGCGCGGATGTCACCGGCATCGACATGGGCGAGGCGCCGCTGTCGGTGGCGCGATTGCATGGGCTGGAGTCGGGCATCGAGGTGGACTATCAGCGCAGCACCGCGGAGGCCTTCGCCGAGCAGCATCCGGGCCGTTTCGACGTGGTCACCTGCATGGAGATGCTGGAGCACGTGCCGGACCCCGCCTCGGTCATCCGCGCCTGCGCGACCCTGGTGAAGCCCGATGGCAGGGTGTTCTTCTCCACCATCAACCGCAATCCCAAGGCCTATCTGCTGGCCATCGTCGGAGCCGAGTACCTGCTGCGCATGCTGCCCCGAGGCACCCACGACTACGACAAGTTCATCCGCCCCTCGGAACTGGAAAGCTGGGCGCGCCACGCCGGGCT
>JALSHB010000086.1 GCA_026982475.1 Chromatiales bacterium | reverse complement strand
TTGTAGGCGAAGTCGATGGTGGTCTTGCCACCGGCCTCGACGGTGACCTTGCCCCTTTTCTCGCCGAGCAAGCCATGCCAGGCGGCGATCTTGTATTTGCCGGGCGGGACATTGTCGATGACGAAGCTGCCATCCTCCTTGACGACCGCGAAATAGGGATTTTTGGCGACGAAGACATAGCCGTGCATGAAGTCATGGGCGTCGCACTCCAGTTTCATGGCGGTGCCGCGCTTGAGTTTGACGGTCTTGGTGATCACCTCCAGCTCCGGCGGCTGGCTGATGTTGAACACGGTCTTCTTGGCCTTGCCGATGAGTTCGTAGGTGTGGATGTTGTGCAGCACCGGGTCCGAGTTGTGCACCACCAGCTTGTCCTTGTTTTTCATGATTGTCAGAGAGGGCGTGAAGTCGCATTTCTTCTGGTCGACCTCGGGCTGGTTGAGTTCGGCCGGGAAATCCTTGCCGGCCTTCACCTTCTTCAGGTAGACCACGGTGTCATTGAGGGCGCCATTGGTGACGCGGACAAAGTCGATTTCACGATCGCCGGTGCCGCAGGTGTCGTTGTCCTTGGTGATGGGGTAGATCTTGGGCGCCGGGTCGGTTCCCGTAAATGTCACCTTGCCGGTGATGGTGCCGCCATTGGCGACATCCACTACCTGGTAGGCCGCGGCGCCGGCCGCCAGCGGCAGGCTGGCCGCCGCAATGAGGGTAAATACCGTGAGTGCCTTGTTCATGTGTGGCTCCTTTCAGCAAGTTTCGGTTCAGGGTTGGTGAGGGGCTGCTGTCTGTGGCGTGGATGGATCGTTGGAATCCTCAGGCTGCCTGCGAGGGCCGGAAGACCTCTTCCAGCATTTCCAGTACAAATCGCCGCTCCATGCTCGTTGGCAGGGTGTCGAGATGTTGTATCAGGGTGTCGCTGGCCGCTTCGGGGTCGAGGGCGCGCAGGGCCTGGCCCATGTCCCGTGCCTGCCGGCCTTCGCCGACGAAGCCGGCGGTAACGAGGCGTTCGATGATCTCGTCACGGGCCTTGCCGCCGGGCAGGAGTCCGTTGAGTTTGGCCAGGGACAGGGCGGCGGCCTTGCAGACGCCCACGTCGCTGTCGGCCAGGTGTTCGGCCATGGCCTGCAATGCCCGTTCGATGCTGTCGGCCTCGTCCTGCGCACGGGCGCTGGCGACGGGGATGGCGGGCGGCGTGCCGGCGTGCCGTTCCAGTATCTGCGCCATGGCCATCACCACCTGGCTGCGCACCAGGGGATTGCCGTCGTACAGGCCCTCCCGCAGGTTCGCCAGGCAGGCCAGGTTGCCCAGGGCGCCCAGGGCGCGGGCACTGGCCACCCGCAGTTCGGCGGCACCCATGTGCAGCAGGCTGTTCAGCGGGCCGAGGGTTTCCATCAGGCCAGGGGTGCCCGGCGTCAGGCGTGCGAGGGCGTCGATGGCCTCTTGCTGGAGCTCGGGGTTGTCTTCAAGCATGGTCATGCGCAGCGCCTCGACCACCTCGGGCTGGCTGCATTCACCCAGCACGCGGGCGCTCAACAGGCGCACATCGGCGGCGATGTCGACGTTCTTGCCACGGTAGAACTTTTTCTTGTCATGCCGCTGCTGGGCGAGGATGTCGTAGAGTTCCTGGAAGGCCTCTGCGTCCTCGGCGGGCGGTTCGGGCAGCACGTCGGTGGTGAGGGTCTTCTGCGTTTCGTCGAGCTGGCTGTATTCCTGGTTGGCGAGATGGATGGCGTCGAGGGTCGAGGCCGGGGCGTGGTTGCCGCTGGTCGCTGTGTCGGGGGCTTCGGCGTGGCCGGCGCTTTCATTGTCAGGCGCCGTGATTTCGGCGTGGTTTTCGCCGTCGTTCTCGCCGGACGGGGGCGTTTCGCCGATGGCTTCCTCTTCCTCGCCGCGCAGCATGGCGAGGATGCGCGCCAGCGGGGGCTGGGGGGCGTCGTCGTCTGCGGCCGGTGCGTCCTCCTCGGTGAGGTTCAGCGCCGACCGGTTCCGGTGGCAGGCCATCAGGCCCTGTAGTGCCGCCCAGCGGACGACGGCCTCGGCATCGGTGACGGCGTTGTCCAGGGCGGTGAGTATTTCTGCGGTGATCCGTGGACGATGGCCCAGGGCCAATGCGGCCTGCTGGCGCACGATGGGTTCCTGCTGTGTGTCGGCCAGCAGGCGCAGCAGGATGTCATCGACCTCGGCGCCGGGCAGGCAGGCGGCGTGGGGAAGGGCGGCGGCGGCCACCTGGGGCTCGGGGTCCTGCAGCAATGCCGCCAGAGCGGCCTGGGTGTCGGCATCGAGCGGTTCGGGCAGACGCCCCTGCAGGGTGTGCAGCACGGCGGTGCGCACCCGGGCGCCGGGGTCGTTGAGCAACGGCAGCAGTTGTTGCACGTCGAGTCCGGCATCGACCTGTGAGCTGAGCTTGCTGGCCATCTTCAGCGCCACTTCGCGCACCTCCTCGGCGGGGTCGCGCAGCAACAGCAGCAGGGCGCCCAGATACTGGCCCTGATTGTTGTTGGCCAGGGCCTCGATGGCGGTGGCGCGGACTTCCGCTTCGGGGTCCTGCAGGGCACGGCCGAGGGCGCGCACGCCGCGGCCGGAGCAGGCCTGGCCGAGGGCGTGGGCGGCGCGTCGACGCTCGCGCGTCGCGCCGTCTCGCAGCCGCTGGATGATGAGTTCTTCGCCGGCGCCGCCGATCCGCGCCAGGGCCAGCAGGATGTCGGTCTCGTCCACCTGGCTGTCTTCGTCGTCCAGCATTGCGGCGAGTGGGGTAATGGCGCTGTCCACGCGCAGATAACCCAGCGCCTGTACCGCCTTGCGCTGGACGTCCCAGTTGCTGTCCCAGCCCTCGTCGTCGTCCCAGTCGCTGTCATCCTCATCGTTGCCCAGCAGCGACAGCAGCTCGGCAATGGCCTGTTCTCCGCCCAGACGGCCCAGTGCCTCGACCACCGCAACCCGCACCTCGCCGTCGGGATCATTGCGCAGGGAGTCGATCAGGGGCGCCACGGCGGCCGGGTCGCCGAGCAGGCCGAGGGATTCGGCGGCGTCGATGCATACATCGATGTCGTCGTCGTGCAGATGTGCAACCAGTTCTTTGATGGCGTCGCTGCTGCCCAGTACGCCGAGGGAGCGGCAGGCGCCGCAGCGGTCCAGTTCGTCACCTTTGTCGAGCAGTCCGCGGAGGGCGCGCACCACGTCTTTTTTGTCAGCCATAGTCAGTTTCGGGTCCGTTGGTTTCAGGTTGCTGGCCACGTGGGTACCCCGTCGATGTGCGCATAGTCGTTTCGGTTTCCGGGCCCTGTGGCGGGTTGTGGCCCGCCGTCGCCCTTGCCGTGTCACTGGGTGGATAGCAGAAGCCGTACCAAGTTCTGAATGGACCTGGAAACCCTGTGTCACTCCCGGCCCGCATGAGTTTTCGGGCACGGGAGGGGCGGGCAGACAGATTACGGGGATGAGAGCAACCGTTCGTGGATTATTCGCTCAATATATCATTACGTCGTGCAACGCATCACTTTGTTCCGTTGATTCCCTTCTTTCTAGAGGGGGGCATTCCTCGCCGGGGTGTGCGGCAAGGTGCAAGGTGAATAAAGTCGCCTCTGTGGTTGACGTCATGGAACAAAGCGTTCATAAAGTGCTTCGTGAAAAATTTGATGTTTTGTCTGTAAACAGCTGTTTTGGAAAAAGAATATGCAATGCGGCCAGCCTGGCCTGTATTGTGCAAACCCCTTGTCTGAAGAGGGAGTCTGGACAGTGAGCTTGATCGATATACTATGCGTCCCCGCCCTTCGGGCATGGGCGAGGCCCGCAATCCATTGAGGAGGAACAGGTAATGGCCGGCATGATGACCACAAGACCATTTTTACTGAAAAGGGGATTTCTCGTCACAGCAGCCCTCGGTATGGGCTTGATACTGGCGAACCCCGTCGCGGTCGCAGGTGCCGATATTGGTCCGCTGCCTACCCTGAAAGTCAACCAGGCCAGGGCCGAGCTGGGCAAGCGGCTGTTTTTCGACAAGCGCCTGTCGGGAGATGCCGCCATCTCCTGCGGCACCTGCCACAAACCGGAACACGGCTATGCCAACCCGGACGCCCTCTCCGACGGTTATCCCGGCAACAAGCATTTCCGCAACGCCCCCAGCGTGATCAACGCCGCGCACAAAACGGTGTGGATGCATGACGGGCGCATCGGCACCAATCTCAATGATGTCACCCGCGGCATGATCACCGAGTCCTATCTCATGAACATGGACATGCGCATCATGCAGGAGCGCCTCAAGCAGGATCCGGTCTATGTCGAGATGTTCAAGGCCGCCGGTCTCGGCGAGCCGTCCAACGGCGGCGCGCGCAAGGCGATCCCTGAATACCTCAAGACCCTGAACTCGGAAGGGGCGCCCTTCGACAGCGGGAACATGACGGCCGAGGCCAAGCGCGGCCTGCAACTGTTCAAGGGCAAGGCGGGCTGCATTGCCTGTCACAACGGTCCCATGTTCACCGACGGCAAGGCGCACAACACCGGCGTGCCGGAAAACTTCGACGTGTTTCTCGACCCCATGCGCCATCAGGCCTTCCTCGCCTATGCCGCCTTCCTCGGCATCGAGAATTACATGAACCTGAAACGCGACCCCGGCGCCCATGTGCAGACGCATGCGGCGGATGGCTCGGACATGGGCAAGTTCATCACCCCCAGTCTGCGCGAGCTGAAATACACCGCGCCCTACATGCACAACGGCATGATCAAGACCCTGCCGGAGGTTGTCGCCTTTTACAACCAGGGGGGCGGCAAGGACCGCAACAAGGACAGCCGGATAAAGCCCCTGGGGCTGAATGCGCAGGAGCAAAAGGATCTGGTGGCCTTCCTGCTCGCGCTGTCCGGCAAGCCACTGACCAGCAGCCGGTATGTATGGACCGAAGGGTATCCGCAAGAGTACGAAGCCATTGCCAACTGGCTGGACGTCCCCAACTAAATCGCTAGGAGAGAGCCATGAGTTCGTTAAAGAAAACGCCTGTTCTGATAGTGGCGACAGCCGTTGCAGCGGCTCTGTCGATATCGGCTGCGGTGGCCATGGGCGACAAACCACCGGCTTCGGCACACGTCAGCACCTCGCAAGCGGCGCCAACCCCCGCCATTGCCGGCACCTTCGCCAAGGCCCCGGATCCGGCGATACCGCCCCTGGCCCCCCTGGGCGAGCCCCCCATTCCGCCCGACAATCCCATGTCGGAGGCCAAGATCGAATTGGGCAAGTTGCTGTTCTTCGATCCCCGCCTGGGTGGCGATGCGTCCATAAGCTGCGCCACCTGCCACGATCCGGAGCAGGGCTGGTCCTGGGCCGAGGATTTCTCCCGCGGCTATCCCGGCACCGTGCACTGGCGCAGCAACCAGAGCATCATCAATGCGGCTTACTACGACAAGCTGTTCTGGGCGGGTTCGGCCCCCTCCCTGGAGGCACAGGCGCCCAGCGCCGCCAAGGGTGGCGTCGCCGGTAACGGCGAGAATGACCTCATGGAGGCGCGCTTGCGCCTGATTCCGGAGTATGTCAAGCGCTTCAACGAGGCCTTCGGCGAGCCCTGGCCGACCATCAACAACGCCTGGAAGGCCATCGCCGCCTTCGAACGCACCCTGGTGCAGCGCGATACGCCGCTGGACAAATACCTGCTGGGAGACAAGTCCGCACTGACGGAGCAGCAGCTGCGCGGCAAGGCGCTGTTCGAGGGCAAGGCGCGTTGCATCCTTTGCCACAATGGCCCGCTGGCGAGCAACCAGAAGTATTACAACATCGGCGTGCCCCGCGCGGAACGCTGGCTGGAGGACGGGCTGGCGCAGGTCACCTTCCGTTTTCAGTACTATTCCAAGGGTTCCACCGAGGAACTTTATCGGAAGGCCAAGGACGATGTCGGCCTCTATTTCCGCAACAAGAACAAATGGGACATGGGCAAGTTCCGGGTCCCCAGTTTGCGTTATATCGGCTATACCGCACCCTACATGCGACAGGGCCAGTTCTACACCCTCGAGGAAGTCATCGACTTCTATGATCGCGGCGGCTTCGACGAGGACGGCAATACCACCAGCTATCCCGACACCAAGACCCCGTTGATCACCAAGCTCAACCTCAGCGACGAGGAAAAGGAAGACCTGCTGGCGTTCCTGGAGGCCTTCACGGGTGAGGAAATCCTCATGGCAAAACCCAAACTGCCGGGCTACGAGCCGCTGTTCACATTGGCTGAACTGGAAGCGGCGCAGGCTGCGAAATAACCGTTCCTAACGGAAATCGGAGGCAAGATAATGAGTACTGAGACAAGCACACCCAGGGACGAGCAAAAACAGGAACGTTCGGCCGCGGCGCATAACAAGGTCATGCTCACCCGCCGCCAGTTCCTCCTCTATAGCGGCAGCACGGCAGTAGCGGCAAGCACCATCAGCATCTCGCTGTTTCCGGGCAGCGCGCAGGCAGCCCAGGCGCGGGTGGTGAGTTACCCGCGCAAGTTCATCGCCAGGCTCAGCGAGCTGAAGGACAACGTGCCGGTGGATTTCAATTACCCGGATGAACTGGCCAATTCCTCCGCCATGATCGTCAAGATGGGGGGCGTGCAGGCCGGTGGCGGCATTGGTCCGAAACGCGACGTGGTCGCCTTCAACTATATCTGTACCCACCAGGGCGGGCCGCTGCAGGGCAGCTACGTGGCGGAAGGGCCACACCGCATCCTTGGCCAGTGTCCGCTGCATCTCTCGACCTACGATCTGCGCCGGCACGGCATCGTGGTCTCCGGCCAGGCCTATGAAAGCCTGCCCCAGGTGCTGCTGGAGCTGGATGGTGACGACATCTACGCCGTGGGCATGATGGGGTTGATCTTTGGCCGTCACAAGAATCTGCTGGAATCGTAAGAAGAATCACCGGAGGGTGTCACCATGACTACCGAGTATTATATCCCTGAAGACAATGCGCCATTGCCGCCGAAGAACTGTGATGTGCTGACCACCGCCTGCGATTATTGCATCGTCGCCTGCGCCTACAAGGTCTACCGCTGGCCGGTGGGCACCCCCAGCGGAGGCCCCAAGGCCTCGGAAAACGCCTTCGGCATCGACTTTCCCTCTGCCGCCCTGGAAGACTGGGTGGCGCCAACCCAGCACAACGTGGTGATGCACAAGGGGCGTCCCCACAATGTGGTGATCACCCCCGACAAGCAGACCCAGTACGTCAACCTGCACGGTGATGCAAGCATCCGCGGCGGCTGCATCGCGCAGAAGGTCTACAATCCCGACAAGCCGACGCGCGACCGTCTCAAGCACCCCATGGTGCGCATCAATGGCATCCTGCAGCCGGTGACCTGGGATTTCGCCCTGGATATCGCCGCCGAGGTGGGCAAGCACGTGATCAAGAAACACGGCGCCAACGCTTATTCGGTGAAGACCTTTAGCTACCAGTTTCTGGAAAACATGTACGCCATCACCCGCTTCTCCTTCCGCGACGTCAATACCGCGGCCTGGACCTGGCACGACACGCCCTCCAAGGCCACGTCCACACCGGGCTATCGCGATGCGGGTTTCGACAACTTCGCCCCCTCATACGAGGACTGGGGCGCCGCGGACACCCTGTTGATCAGCGGCACCGATCCCTACGAAACCAAGACCATCATCTTTACCCAATGGATCAAGCCGGCCATCGAGCGCGGCATGAAGGTCATCTTCATCAATCCGCGCGAGACCGGCGGCACGACCTTTGCCAAGAAGATGGGCATGGGCCTGCACCTCGATCTCTATCCGGGCACCGACACCCCGCTGCTGGGCGCCATTGCCCGCATCATCATCGAGAACGGCTGGCAGGATGACGACTGGATCAAGAACTGGGTCAACAACAAGTGGGAAACCGACTCCGGCTTCGGCCAGGGTACCCGCAACACCCCCTGGCAGTGGCGCACCACCTGGGGCAAGTTCCAGACCGGTGGCTTCGAAGGCTACAAGAAATGGCTGCTGGCGCAGAACGAATACCAGCTGGAAAATGCCGCCCGCATCACCGGCGTCGATGCCGCCAAGATCCGCCAGGCGGCCGAGTGGCTGGCCAAGCCAAAGGCCGACGGCACACGGGTCAAGGCCTCCTTCGGCATCGAGAAGGGCGCCTACTGGTCCGCCGGCACGCCCAACACCAACGCCGTGGCATCACTGGCCACCCTTTGCGGCGCCGGCGGCCGGCCGGGTCAGGTGGTGGGGCGCTTTGGCGGCCACCAGCGTGGCGGCCAGAATGGCGGCAGCTATCCGCGCAACAAATCCCCGGAGAAGGTGCCGGGCAGACGCCGGCGTCCGCTGGACACCGACCGCTGGCTGAAATCCGGCCACACCCGCCTGGCGCACGTCATCGGCACCACCTGGATGCAGGCCATGGCCGGCACCGTGGGGCTGCAACAGGCCTTCGAACAGATGGTGACCAACAATCCCCACCAGGTGCGTTCGCACGACAAGCAGGAAATCATCGACACCCTGAAGAAACGCACCGATTCCGGCGGCATGGTGGTGTGGGATCACGACATCTACCTGCGCGACCCCATCGGCAGCCGTTTCGCCGATATCGTTTTTCCCGCCGCCACCTGGGGCGAGGAAGACTTCATACGTGCCAATGGCGAGCGCCGCTTGCGGCTGTATTCAAAGTTCTACGACGCCCCGGGCGACGCCAAGCCAGACTGGTGGATCATCGCCCAGATGGCCAGGCGCATGGGATACGATGGCTACGACTGGAAGAGTTCCAGTGACGTGGCGGAAGAGATGTCGCGCTTCTCGCGCAAGAGCCGCAAGGCCTATCACATGATCAAGGTGGCGGCGCACCGCGAGGGCACCACGCTGCACGAAAAGCTGCGTTCCCTGGGCAGCGACGGCATTCAGGGGCCCACCTTCTACAACTACGAAACCGGCGAACTGCACGGCACCAAGCGCCTGCACGACACCACCCTGACCAAGGCCGACATGGACAAGAAATGGGGCACGGACGGGCCGCAGGGCGCCAACTTCCACAGCAAGAAGTACACCCATTTCAACAGCCAGACCGGCAAGGTCAACCTGCAGAAACACCCCTGGTCGCTGATCTCCGATTACTGGTACTGGCTGCAGCCCAGGGACGGCGAACTGTGGCACACCAACGGCCGCATCAACGAGATCTGGCAGTCGGGCTTCGATGACACGGAGCGCCGCGCCTACATCGCCCAGCGCTGGCCGGCGGACACCCAGTTCATGGAGATCCACCCGGACGATGCCGCGGCGCGGGGTATCGAGTCCGGTGATCTGGTGATGATGTACAACGAGCGTGTGCCGACCTTCAAGGACACCATCCTCGGCGTCTACAAGAACCACCTGCAGTTCGACACCCTGATGAAGGAAGGGCACATCGAACTCGGCAAGGGCGCGGTCACCGCGGTGGCCATCGTCACGCCCGCCATCAAGAAGGGCGTACTGTTCACCAATTTCCTCAACATGTGGCAACCCACCAACTCGCTGCAAGGCGCGGTGGTGGACATCATTACCGGCAACTACAACTACAAGCTGGGCATCGCCAAGGTCAGGAAACTGGGTGAATCCAAGTACAAGAGCACCTTCAACAGCCTGAGCTTCGTGCCGCGCAACCTCTCTGCTTGAAGCAAGCAGACGCCGCCCGGCAGGGGCAGTATCTCATGCGGGAATTTCCCGGTGAGGTACCGCCCCTTTGTTTTGCAGAATGCCGGTGAGCGACAGCGAACCGCATCGTTCGCGCGTTGCTGATCGCCGTGTTCGCTTTGTCGACCGATGCGGTTCACCATCGCTCACCACACCCTGCCACTGCCGGCCTATGCTTCGCGGTCGAATTCCCGGCGCAGCTCGTTCAGCCGCCGGCGATAATTTTCCGCATCACCGTAGTCGGCAAATTGCTTCGTCCGCTCATGGCTGCCTCGCTCTGCGGCTGTTGCAGTCTGCGCAGAAGTTCATCGATTCGGTGTGACGGCATGGGCGACCCTCGCGGGTGATTCCCGTCTCCGTGCTATATTGACCGCCAATATAAGCAAATTGTCCGCTGTCTGCCGCGGAGGCAGCAGTGACGGGCCATATCATCATGCTGCGCGCACTCGCCCGACACCACCGGGCACGCATCGTCCACCATCAACGGATACCCTTCACCCTCTGGCGGCAGGTCTGCCGACGGGTCGAATTGCTGCGGCGGCTCACGGCGGCGGAGCGTGCGCGGCTGCGCCTGTTGGCCACCCTGTTTCTGCACGACAAAAGCCTCAATGGCGTACAGGGCCTGGTACTGAGCCGGGAGATGGAAGTGATCATCGCCGCCCAGGCCTGTGTGCTGATCCTCAACCTGGGGCTGGATCAGTTCGATGGCTGGCGCGAGGTGGTGGTCTATCCCGATGCCTTTCGCGTGCCACGGGAGGTTCCGGACGACATCGGCCTGGTCGAGGAAGAGGAGCAGGTGCTCGACGGCGAATCCTGGCAACGTGGGCCGGTGATCCTGTCGTGGGCCAGCATTGCGCAGGAGCTGGCGGGCGGCAGGGCAGGGCGCAACCTCGTTCTGCACGAGTTTTCACACAAACTGGACATGTTGAACGGCCGCGCCAATGGCTTCCCGCCCCTGCACCCGGAGATGGACCTGCAACGCTGGACCGCCGTGCTGAGCCGGGCCTTTGAGCGTCTGCAAGCGCAGGTTATTCACCATGAGGCAGCCTGCATCGACGACTATGCCGCCACCGATCCGGCCGAATTCTTCGCCGTGATCAGCGAGTATTTCTTCATGGAACCCAGGCTCTTGCATCACTATTGTGAAGACGTTTATGAACAGCTGAGGGCCTATTATCGCCAGCACCCGCTGCGACGCTGGCCCGCACATCGGTCGCAATAACCTAGTAATATGGTATGACAATATGCTAGGCTTGATGCGGTACAAGATGGTATGAACAGGCACACAGGGTGAGGCGCCGGGCCTCACGGGGGTGACACAGATGACGACCGAGAAACTGGATGAACGCGCCGCACTGGCCAGCATGATGATTTCCCTGCTCGACCACTGGGGTGTCGACGATCGTGAAAAGATCAAACTGCTGGGGCTTCCTGCCTCCACCAAGCCCCGCTCATTGCAGGGTTACCACCACGGCAAGACGCTGCCCAGTGACGAGGAGGTGATGACCCGTGTCGAGCACATCCTCGGCATCTCCCAGGCCCTGAGCCTGGCCAACCCCCTCAACGAGCGCGCCGCCGTGATGTGGCTGCACCGCCGCAACCGTCGCCTGGATGGCCGCACCCCGCTGGCCACCATGATCGACGATGGCCTCGACGGCATTACCCGCGTGCGCACCCAGCTGGATTGCTCCTACGACTGGTATCTGGACGAGCAGCGCGCCCGCGGCCAGGCTTGAACCGCTCGCCCCAAACGCCTGTTTCGGTGAGGCTGCCATGGCCGCCATCCAGAGAACGAAGCCCCTGGACGCCGGCCCTGGCATGGCGAAAGTCGCGTATCGGCGAGACGGCTTGCCGGGGCTTGTTTCTCAGCGGATGATCTTGTAACAGGGCACATACTGCTTGCCCGGCAGCTTCATGCGCTGCTGCTGGACGAAGGACGCGAGCAGTTCGTCCAGCGGCTGCAGGATCTCCGCATCGCCGCGGATCTCGAAATGTCCGTGTTCCTCGATGGCGCGGATGCCTTCCTCCTTGACATTGCCGGCGACGATGCCGGAAAAGGCCCGCCGCAGATTCGCCGCCAGGCGATGGTTTTCCTGATTGCGGTGCAATTCCAGCCGCGCCATGTTTTCGTGCGTGGGCTCGAAGGGCTGCTGGAATTCCTGGTCGATGTGCAGAATCCAGTTGAAGTAGAAGGCATCGCTGTTGGCGCGCCGGAACTGGCGCACGGCCTCCATGCCGGCCAGCATCTCCCGCGCCACCAGGGCCGGGTCATCGATGATGATCTTGTATTTCTGCTGTGCCTCGAAGCCCAGGGTCTGCTCGATGAAGTGGTGGATGCGGCGGAAATAATCCTCGCTGCTCTTCGGCCCGGTGAAGATCAACGGGAAGGGAATCTCCGCGTTGTCCGGGTGCAGCAGTATGCCCAGCAGATAGAGGATCTCTTCCGCCGTGCCGGCGCCGCCGGGAAACACGATCAGCCCGTGCCCCGTGCGCGCGAAGGCCTCCAGGCGCTTCTCGATATCGGGCAGGATCACCAGTTCGTTGACGATGGGGTTGGGTGACTCGGCGGCAATGATGCCCGGCTCGGTAATACCGATATAGCGGCCATCGTAGACGCGCTGCTTGGAATGGCCGATGGTGGCCCCCTTCATCGGCCCCTTCATGGCCCCCGGCCCGCAGCCGGTGCCGATGTGCAGGCCGCGCAGGCCCAGTTCGTGGCCCACCTCCTTGGTGTACTCGTATTCCCCGCGGCTGATGGAGTGGCCGCCCCAGCAGATCACCAGGTCCGGCTCGCTCTGCGGCTCGATGATGCTGGCATTGCGCAGGATGTGAAACACGGCGTTGGTGATGCCGCCGGAATCCGTCAGGTCGAAGCGGCCGCTGAGTTCGATCTCGTTGCGCGCATAGACGATGTCGCGCAGCACGGCGAACAGGTGTTCACGGATGCCGGTGATCATCTCGCCATCGACAAAGGCGCTCGACGGTGCGTTCTCCACCTCCAGTTTGACACCGCGCTCCCGGGAGATGACGTGGATGTCGAAATCACGGTATTTCTCCAGCACCTCGCGGGTGTCATCCAGGTTGCTTCCCACATTGAGCACCGCCAGTGAACAGCGGCGGAATATGTCGTAACAGCCATCGTCACCACTGGCCTTGACCAGCAGGTTCACCTCCGCCTGGGAGAGGATGTCCAGATGTCCATAGGGGCTGATGCGTGCGGTGTTCTTTTCTTCGGTCATGGATTCAGGCTCTTGTTGATGGGTTCCTTAACTATTCAGCTCACCACAGAGACACGGGGTTCACGGAGAAATGAAATCCCCGGCCGCCGCCGGGAATGGCATGATTCTGGTGGTCGATTCATCATCCCATGGACCACTCTCTGTGTTCTCCGTGCCTCTGTGGTGAAGAGATACGGTTCTTTTTACTTATTTCAGCGGCAGCACCGGCCGTTTCTGGATTTCCCATTGTCGCTGACCTGGTGCTGGATTCCCTTGAGGCCAACAGGCTGGGCAGTGTACCGCCTGTTTCGCCGCCGTGGTTTTTTTCCTGCTCATTCCCCAGCGGATTGATATTCCCATGGCAGCCCCCAACTATCAGGGCAGTGGTCAACAATACTGGAGGTGGATGATGCCCATACTGAACCCGATCAAGCAACGTGCTGCGAATGTCCTCGACAACGTCGCCGAGGGCTGGAGCCGGCTGTGGGACAAGGCCCGCAATGCGGTGACCCGCTTCACGCCGAAGAAGCGCGATGATGGCCTCGAGGCGCAGGGCAGTGAGTGGCTGCCGGCGACGCCCGGCTGGGGCGTGCTCGGCGCCGAGGTCAAGGAGACCGGCAAGGAGGTCATAGTGCGCCTGGAGGTGCCGGGCATGGAGGCGGACGATTTCGATATCCAGGTCATCGACGACACCCTGCTGGTGCGTGGCGAGAAGCGCTGGCAGCGCAGCGATACGGAGGGCCGCTACCATCTGCTGGAATGTGCCTATGGCGAGTTCCAGCGCGCCATCCCCCTGCCGGTGCCGGTGGACGACAGCCACGCCCGGGCCAAATACCGTCGCGGCGTGCTGAGCGTCACGCTGCCCATCGCCAAGGCCTACCAGACACGGCGCATCGACATCGAGCGTTAGCGTAGACAGCACGGTGGAGCAGGGCGGCCCCCTGTGGTGGGGGCCATCAAAAACAACAACAGAGCCAGCATGACATGTCTACCGAAGCGAACGGCAAGCTGGACCTCAAACAGGTCATTGCCATGGGCGTGGGCGGCATGGTGGGTGGCGGCATCTTTTCCGTGCTTGGCCTGGCCATGGTACAGGCGGGCCATGCCGCGCCCATCGCCTTCGCCCTCGGCGGCGTGATCGCCCTGCTGACTGGCTGGTCCTATGCGCGTCTGGGGCTGAGCTATCGTTCCGACGGCGGCAGCTTCACCTACCTCGAACATGCCTTCAGCCATCCCACGGTGGCCGGCATCGGCGGCTGGCTGCTGCTGGCGGGTTATATCGGCACCATGGGCCTGTATGCCTTCACCTTCGGCATCTATGGCTCTGCCATGCTGGGCAGCACCGCCAATCCGGCCATGCAGCATCTGCTGGCGTCCTTCGTGCTGTTGCTGTTCCTGGGCATCAATCTCTATGGCGTCAGGGAGACCGGCAACGCCGAACTGCTCATCGTCACCGCCAAGGTGCTGATCCTGTTGCTGTTCGCCGCCATCGGGCTGATCTACATCAAGGAGGACCATGTGCTGCCGGTGTTCAATCAGGGCATCGCCGGGGTATTGATGGGCGCGGCGCTGATCTTCGTTGCCTATGAGGGTTTCGAATTGATACCCAATGCCGTCAACGAGATGCAGGATCCACAACGCAATCTGGCGCGCGGCATCATGTGGTCCATCGTCATCACCACTTTTATCTATGTCACCGTGTCGCTGGTGGCGGTGGGCAATCTGCTGCCGGACGAGGTGCTGCGCTACAAGGAATACGCCCTCGCCGAGGCCGCCAAGCCCTTTCTGGGGCAGGCCGGCTTTCTGCTCATCGGCCTGGCGGCGCTGTTTTCCACCGCCTCGGCGATCAACGCCACCCTGTTCGGCACCGCCCGCCTGGGCAGTGAAATGGCCCGCAGCAAGGCGCTGCCGCGGGTATTCGGCTTTCGCCGCCGGCAGAGCGGTATCCCCTGGGCGAGCCTGATCATCGTCACCGTCGTGACCCTGGTGTTCGTCAATACCAGTGATCTGACCATGATCTCGTCCTTCGCCAGCGCCACCTTTCTGCTCATCTTCGCCGCCATCAATCTCTCCGCCTGGCGGCTGCGCAAGACCATCGCCATCCGCGCCGCCGCGCCCATGGCCGGTTTGCTGTTGTCGCTGGCGTCACTGCTGGTGCTGCTGGTCTTTCTGTGGCGGTCGCGGCCTGCCGTGCTGTATGCGCTGCTGGTCATCTACGCCGTGGTGGTGATGGCCGAGGTTCTCTTCAGTCAGCGCCGCTGGCTGTTCGTTCGCGGGGGGACGTCATGAAGTTCGACAAGTCGACGGACGATTATGCCCAGCAGGTTGCCGCTGAGACGCTGAGTCAGCTGCAGGCGGATGCCGAGCGCGGCCTGAGCGAGGCCGAGGCCAGGGCGCGCCTGGCGCAGTACGGCTACAACGAAATCGAGGAGCGCGAGGAGCCGCTCTGGCACCGCATCTTCCGCCGTTTCTGGGGACCGATTCCGTGGATGATCGAGGTGGCGGCGCTGTTGTCCGCCATCGTGCAGAAGTGGGAAGACTTCGCCATCATCACCTTCATGCTGCTGGTCAATGCGTCGCTGGATTTCTTCCAGGAACACCGCGCCCTGAATGCCCTCAAGGCCCTCAAGCAGCGCCTGGCCATGGAGGCCATCGTGCTGCGCGATGGCAAATTCGCCACCCTGGCGGCGCGCGAGCTGGTGCCCGGCGACATCGTCAAACTGAAAATAGGCGACATCATTCCCGCCGATGTGCAGCTGTTGAAGGGCGACTACCTGCTGGTCGACCAGTCGGCCCTCACCGGCGAGTCCCTGCCGGTGAGCAAGAAACTCAACGAGGTCGCCTATGCCAATACCATCGTCAAGCAGGGCGAGATGCTGGCGGTGGTGGTCAACACCGGCATGCGCACCAATTTCTCCAGCGTTGCCTCGCTGGTCGCCAGGGCGCAGCTCGAGGAACGCAGTCACTTCCAGAAGATGGTGATCCAGATCGGCAACTTTCTGATCCTGCTGACCCTGGTTCTGGTGATGCTCATCGTCCTGGTGTCCCTGTTCCGCCACGAGCCGTTCCTGGAGATCGCCCGCTTTGCGCTGGTGCTTACCGTCGCCGCCATTCCCGTCGCGCTGCCGGCCGTGCTCTCCCTGACCATGGCCGTGGGGGCCATGAACCTGGCGCGCAAGCAGGCCATCGTCTCGCGGCTCACCGCCATCGAGGAGCTGGCCGGTGTCGACATCTTCTGCAGCGACAAGACCGGTACCCTGACGCGCAACGAAATGCGCGTGGCCGAGCCGGTGGTGTTGCCCGGCCACCGTGAAGAAGAGCTGTTCCTGGTGGCGGCGCTGGCGTCACGGGTGGAGAACAACGACCCCATCGAGCTGCCCCTGTTCCACTATATCGACGAGCACTTCCCGCAGTTGCTGCTGGCGGACTACCGGCAGCTCGATTTCACCCCCTTCGACCCCATCCGCAAGCGCACCGAGGCCCATGTCGCCCATGGCGATGAACGCTTTCAGGCCGTCAAGGGCGCCGCCCAGGTGCTCATCGAAATGGCCGGGCTGGACGAGGAGGTGGCCTTCGATCTCAACAAGACCGTCGACCTGCTGGCCTCCAAGGGCTATCGCACCCTGGCCGTCGGCCGCCGCGGCAACGACACACAGAAACTGCAGCTGATCGGCCTGATCCCGCTCTATGACCCGCCCCGTGAAGACTCGCGCCGGGTCATCGAGGAAATGACGCGCTATGGCGTGCAGGTGAAAATGGTCACTGGCGACAATGTCGCCATCGCCCGCGAGATCGGCCGGCTGCTGGGCCTGGAGCAGCGCACCATTCGCTCGGCGCAGCTCTCCGGCACCACCTCCAACGAACTGCTGGCGCTGTCCGAGGCCCTGGCCGCCGCCATCTACCGGCGTCTGAAGGGCGACGTGACGACCCGCGAGGCAAAACAGTTCGCCCGGGAAGTGATGACCGAGGTGCAGTCACTGTATGACACGCGCCTGCTGGAGCGGGAGTTCGTCCATACCCATGAGTCGGCCATCATCGAAATGATCGAGGAGGTGGACATCTTTGCCGAGGTGGTGCCGGAGGACAAATACCGCATCGTCGACACCCTGCAGAAGGGCGATCACATCGTCGCCATGACCGGCGATGGCGTCAATGATGCGCCGGCGCTGAAAAAGGCCGACTGCGGCTTTGCCGTCTCCAACGCCACCGACGCCGCGCGCGCCGCCGCCGACATCATCCTCACCACCTCTGGCCTGTCGGTGATCAACAGCGCCATGAAGCAGGCGCGCATCACCTTTGCGCGCATGAAGAGCTACGCCACCTTCCGCATCGCCGAGACCATTCGCATCATCCTCTTCATGACGTTGTCCATCATCGTCTTCGACTTCTATCCCATCACCGCGCTGATGATCATCCTGCTGGCGCTGCTCAACGACATTCCGATCCTGGCCATCGCCTACGACAACACCCGGATCCACCAGTCGCCGGTGCGCTGGAACATGCGTGAGTTGCTGACCGTCTCCAGCGTGCTGGGCATTACCGGCGTGGTGTCGTCCTTCATCCTGTTCTTCATCCTGCAGGAAAAGGGCATGGACGAGGAGGTGATCCGCACCCTGCTGTTCCTCAAACTCATCATCGCCGGGCACAGCACCTTGTACATCACGCGCTCGGAGGGTTGGTTCTGGCAGCGGCCCTGGCCCTCGCCGCTGCTGTTCTGGGCCACCTTCGGCACCGAGATCGCCGGCACCCTGATCGCCGTCTACGGCATCTTCATCATCCCCATCGGTTGGGAATATGCGCTGTTGATCTGGGCCTATGCACTGATCTGGTTCCTCATCAACGACGCCATGAAAATGCTGACCTACCGACTGCTGCGGCGCGAGGATCTGTATGTCTAGAGAAGCGCCGATCCCCGGCACGTCTTGCTTCGGGCGGGCCGGCCAGGCATTGATCTTTCCGCAGGCAGCGAAGACTTGACCTGTTAGTTGCAAAAAAACAGATCAAAAATTACGCACATCCCGGTATTTCCAGGCGTCACTGTGTGTGGCGCCCTTTCCGCAGGCGTTCACTGATAGTGCGATCCAGCTACTACATAGACAGGAAGTAAGACGACGTGAAATCCGAGGTTGTCGCCGGGAATGGCATGAAACGCAGAGGTCGAAAAGGCGCCGAGGACGCAAAAGTCCAATTGAAAGGGTTTTCTTTGCGTCCTCTGCGCCTTGGCGTTCTTTGCGTTGATTCTCGTAGTCGATTCCACATCCCGTGTCGCCCGCTGTTTGTGCGCGGAATTTATGCAACGATTGGGTTGATTCTTGCCTGAACCTGCGGATTCAGCCTACGCTCAGGAGGTATTTCGATGAACAAACACAGAAAACGTTTCATTGCCGGCGTGTTCGACAATGAAGATCGCGCCTTTACCCTCGTGGAAGACATGATCGAACACGACTTTCCCATGGACCAGGTGTCGGTGCTGCATCGCGCCGGCGGGCAGGGGGATGACGTGCTCGGCATCGCCTACGCGGACGAGAAAGAGCGCTTCAGAGTCTGGGGTACCCAGGGTGCACTCTGGGGTGCGCTGGGCGGGCTGCTGGCCGGCACCGCCGGGCTGGTTCTGCTGCCCGGCGTCGGCCCCCTGCTGATCGCCGGCCCCATCGTGGATGCCATCGCCGGCGCCATTGCCGGCGCCGGTCTGATGACCAGTGGCGCCGCCATCACCCACGTCACCATCGCCCTGCGGCGCATGGGCATCCCCGAAGAACACATCGAAACCCTGCACCAGGCCATCATGGATGGCAAGACCGTGCTGATCCTCAACAGCGGCAACGACGACCCGGAGAAGTGGCGGCAGCGGCTGAAGTGGCAGGGGGCGGATCCCGTCGTGGTCATCTAGCCGGCGACCGGGAAGACCGTGGCTGCTTTTGAAGGCGTGTTGCTCATTCGTCCTGCTCGATGCCTTCGATGATGGGGCAGCCGTGTTCGCTGCCTGCACACAGGTTGACCAGCAGGGTGAGTTCATCGCGCAGGGTGGTGAGATCCTGCAGGTGGCTTTCGATTTCCTGTAGCTTGCGATGCGTGAGCTCGCGCACTTCGCGGCGGCTGTGTTGGGGATCTTCACGCATGCTGAGGAGATCCCTTATTTCCGCAAGACTGAAATTCATCTTCTGCGCGCGCAGGATGAAGCGCAGGCGTGAGATGTCCCTGTCGCCATAGAGACGGGTGTTGGCGGGGCTGCGCTGGACATCGGTGAGCAGGCCGATCTTTTCGTAGTAACGCAGGGTGTCGGCGCTGAGGCCGAGCAGGCTGCCGATTTCACCGATCAGGTATTGTTTTTCCATGGCCATCTCTATTCGTCGTTAGCCTGTAAGATGGCAACGCGCAGCTTCTCCCGCGACGGTTGCGTGGTGAACACCAGTCGGCCGTCGATGGCGATGCTGGGGGTGGCGCGCACCCCCAGCGCCACCGCTCGATCCAGTTCCGCGACCACGTCCACCCTGCGCCATGCGAAGGACCCGCTGCCCAGTTCACGGTGCAGGGATGCCACCAGTTCCACGCTGCGGCCACAGCGGTTGCAGCCGGGGGCGACGAAGATCTCGACATGGGGGATGGCCGGTGCGTTCATGACGCTATTGTGCCCTATTCCATCAGCACGCCGAGATCGGAATAGAGCAGATAGACGCCGCTGGCGATCAGTGTCAGACCCGCGGCGACTTCCACACCCTTCTGATGGCGGGAGAGAATTTGCAGGGATTCCAGCCAGCCCATGCTCCAGGCGCCGATGATGATGGGGATGCTGCGCCCGGCGGCAAAGGCCAGCAGCAGCCCGGCGCCGAAGCTCACCGAGCCGATGGCGGCGCTGGCGGTGAGGCTGACCAGCAGCGCCGGGGTGCAGAAGGGGCACACGGCAATGGAGAAGGGGATGCTGAGCAGGAAGGCCCCCCAGGGCCCGCTGACCCGGTGGCCGCGCATGGCCAGCCACGGCAGGCGGAGCGTGAGCCAGCCCGGCCACATGAGGCCGAGCAGGATCAGCAGCGGGCCGAGCAACAGTCCCCAGTGGCGGCCCATGATCTTCTGCGCCCAGTCACCACCCAGCGCCGCGGCGCCGCCCAGCACGGCATGGGTGAGCAGCATCCCGGCGACGAAGGCCGCACCCAGCAGCAGGGCGCGCTTTTGCTGTGAACGAGGGGCCTCGTGCGCCTTGGTCACATAGGCCAGCACCACCGGGATAGCGGCGAAGGACACGGGATTGAAGCTGAACACGAAGCCGGCGGCGAAGGCCAGGCCGATGCCGGCCAGGCTGGCCTCGGCGAGGGTGGCCTTGAGGCTGTCGGGGTCGAGGTGAATCGCCGGCATCAACAGCGCCAGGGCCAGGCCGTAGAGCAGGATCGCGGTCAGCAGGGGGCTGGCCCTGGCGGCCCGTTGCAGCAGATCGGTGCCCTCGCCGTGAATGCCCTTGAACGCGCTGATCGCCATCGGCAGGGTGAACAGGCCGGCGAACAGCAGGCCGGCGGCGATGGCCAGCGGCAGCGAATCCACGCTGATGGCGATGCCGGCCACGACGATGACGAGGGGCAGGGTGCAGGCGGGCAGGGTCAGGCCGAGCTGGATGGCGTGGGGCAGGCGCGCGCCGCCCGGCAGCAGCTTGTGGAAGGCGAGATGCGGGATGGGGAGATAGACGAAGCGCGAAACGATATAGACCGTCGCCATTGCCGCGAGGATCAGACTGGGGGTGTATGGCCCCCATGCCGGCGCATCGCTGAGGACGGCGGCGGCGGCCAGCAGCCCTGCCAGCAAGAGGCTGCGCGACAGCCACACGCCGAGCAGGCCGCGACAGCATTGCGCGCGACTCGCGCGATGGCTGCGCGCCGAGAACAGCGTGTGGGTGGCGATGGTGCAGGGCTCGAAGAAGGCCAGCGCGCCGAGCAGCGCGGCCGTGGCCAGCAGCAGGGTGGTCATGTCTTCCCCGTCCGGGCGGTGACCGCCAGACGCGCCTCCAGTTCGCGGCGCAGCCGGCCGGCCGAGGGCAGGGTGGTGAACACCAGTTCGCCGTCGATGGCCACCGCCGGCGTCGACAACACACCCAGTCCCACGGCGTGGTCCAGTTCTTCGAGGATGTTGACCTCGCGCCACTGAATGGCGTTTTCACCGATTTCCCCGACCAGCCGTTGCAATACCACCCTGGCATGGGCGCACTTGCTGCAGCCGGGCGAGGAGAAGACCTCGACCTTGATGCTCATTGTGTTGCCTCCCCGGTCGTTATGACCTCGCCCGGCTTGAAGCCGGCGGCCTCGATGGCCTCACGCACGGCCGTCGCCTCCAGTCGTTCGCCATCGTTCAGGGTGATCGCCGCGTGGCCGCCTTTCAGGTCGACCGTGACAGTCTTCACCCCCGGCAAGGCCTTCAACTCCCTGGCGACCCTGGCCGAACAGAACCTGCACACCATGCCGCTGACGCCGATCTCCATGACCGGCTCATCGTCGGCAATGACGGGCACAGGCCGCAGCCAGAGACCGACCCACAGAATCACTAAGGCAAGTGACAACAAAGCCTCATTCAGAGGCCTTTTTGTCGTTTGTCTTGGTACCAGAGTTTTCATTTCATCTCCGCCTGTATTGAGGGAGCGGCGGTGAATCCCATCCTGAGGGATCGCCATTCATCGCCGCGAGTGAAAGCCTACAGCCTGGAGCCGACTCCAGGTCAAGGGGGGTTGTTTCCCCGGCCGTTGGCGGCAGGGTTCTGAGCGGCGGCAGGTGGTTCGGCATGCATCTGAAATACATGTGCTTGCGCATATATACGGAATAGCGTATATTCGTGCGCCATGAGCATCGACAGCAACACCCTGTTTCAACTTCTCTCCGACGCCACCCGTCTGCGCTGCCTGCTGTTGATGCAGGCGGAGGGCGAGCTTTGCGTCTGTGAGTTGACCCATGCGCTGGACCTCAGCCAGCCGAAGATTTCCCGTCATCTGGCGGCGTTGCGGGATGCCGGGGTGGTGAGCAGCCGCCGCCAGGGGCAGTGGATCTATTACCAGTTGCACCCCGAGTTGCCTGCCTGGGCGCGGCAGGTGATCGACGTCACCGCGACCGGGGTGGGAGAGCGGTCCCCCTTTGTGGATGACCGCGCCGTACTGGCCGCCATGGCCAATCGTCCGGGTGCGGATCGCTGTGCCTGACTCGAATTTATATAAGGAAGGAAGTAACCATTCAGCTCACCACAGAGACACGGCGTTCACGGAGAAATGAAATGCCAGGTCGTCGGGGCAGGCCACATCGCCACCCGGGGCATGGCCTCCCACTGATGCATTCTCTGT
>JALSHB010000085.1 GCA_026982475.1 Chromatiales bacterium | reverse complement strand
CAGCTGGAGGCCGTGATGGCCTATATCAGCCGGGCCTTTCACCCCGTCGCTGGCATCACCGCGGAAAACTAGTTCTACGGTATCTATATCACCACAGAGGCACAGAGAACACAGAGAACACAGAGAATGCATCAGTGGGAGGCCATGCCCCGGGTGGCGATGTGGCCTGCCCCGACGACCTGGCATTTCATTTCTCCGTGAACGCCGTGTCTCTGTGGTGAATCAGGGGACGTTGGCACCGGAGGCCGGACCACGATATCCAACGCAAAGGGCGCAAAGGTTTTCTGAAAGGATTTCCTTTGCGCCCTCTGCGCCCTCTGCGCCTTTGCGGCCTCTGCGTTTCATTCCATTCCCGGCATGAACCTGAAGCGCCTTTCTCTGTGCCTCCGTGTCTCTGTGGTGAGCTGAATAGTTACGTTCTACTTTAGCCACATTAAACCACAGTCCTTCCGCTTTACCCGCCCAGCGCTTACCATTACCGCCTCAGCGACATACGGGGGAACAGAGACATGATCAAGATTGGCATCGTCGGCGGCACGGGTTACACCGGTGTCGAGCTGCTGCGCCTGCTGGCGGCGCACCCCGAGGCGGAGCTGTCGCTGATCACCTCCCGCTCCGAGGCCGGGCTGCCGGTGGCCGACATGTTTCCCAACCTGCGCGGTCATGTGGATCTGGTTTTCAGCGCCCCCGACGAGGCGGCGCTGGCGGCCTGTGACCTGGTGTTCTTCGCCACGCCCAACGGCGTCGCCATGCAGTCGGTGCCGGCGCTGCTGGCCGCCGGGGTGCGGGTCATCGACCTGGCCGCCGACTTTCGGCTCAAGGACACGGCGGAATGGGCGCAGTGGTACGGCATGCCCCATGCCTGCCCGG
This sequence comes from Chromatiales bacterium, assembly GCA_026982475.1. Classification (GTDB taxonomy): domain Bacteria; phylum Pseudomonadota; class Gammaproteobacteria; order SZUA-152; family SZUA-152; genus DRQN01. The sequence continues at coordinate 2,787 of JALSHB010000085.1, read as the reverse complement.
AGGTGCTGGCGGAGGCGGTCTACGGCCTGCCGGAGGTCAACCGCGAGGCGATTCGCGGCGCGCGCCTGATCGCCAACCCCGGCTGCTACCCGACGGCGGTGCAGCTGGGCCTGCTGCCGTTGCTGGAGCAGGGCCGCATCGAGCCCGGCCGCATCGTCGCCGACTGCAAGTCCGGCGTCAGCGGCGCCGGGCGCAAGGCCAGTGTCGCCACCCTGTTGTGCGAGACCAGCGAGAGCTTCAAGGCCTACGCCGTGCCCGGGCACCGCCACTGGCCGGAGATCCGCCAGGGCCTGAATGCCGTGGCCGACGGCGTGGGGCTGACCTTCGTGCCGCACCTGGTGCCCATGCTGCGCGGCATCCACGCCACCCTGTACGCCACCTTGAGCGATACGGCCGCGGACCTGCAGACCCTGTTCGAACAGCGCTACGCCGACGAGCCCTTCGTCGATGTGCTGCCCGCCGGCAGCCACCCCGAGACGCGCAGCGTGAAGGGCGCCAATACCTGCCGCATCGCCGTGCACCGCCCGCAGGATGGCGACACGGTGGTGGTGCTGTCGGTGATCGACAACCTGGTCAAGGGCGCCGCCGGGCAGGCGGTGCAGAACATGAACATCATGTTCGGCCTGCCGGAGCACACCGGCCTGGGGGGGATTGCGCTGGTGCCTTGAGGTTTGTCATTAAAGCACCGAGCCATCATGTCTTCCCGCCTGATCATCAAGCCCCATTCGCTGCGCCAGCGCCGCCTCAGGCTGGTGTTGGCGCTGCTGGCCCTGGGGCTGGCGGGCTGGGGTGTATTCCTGGCGGGCCAGCTGTCGGCGGGACTGGACAACGACAGCCTGCGCGCCGAGCGGGACCAATTGCGGATGCGGCTGGCCGAGGCCGAGGCCAGCAACCGGCAGTTGAGTGGGCGCATCGCGGTGCTGGAGCGGGCCGGTCAGATCGACCGGCAGGCCTATGGCGAGGTGGAACGCTCCCTCAAGCAGGTGCAGGATGAAATCCTCGAACTCAAGGAAGAGGTGGCCTTTTACCGCGGCATCGTCTCCCCGGCGGAGACCGCCAGTGGCCTGAGCGTGACCCGCTTCAACCTGTTCGACATGGGTGAGGCGGGGGTGTACCGCTTCAAGCTGGTGCTGACCCAGCTGCGCACCAACAACCGTCTGGTCAAGGGCCATGCCCGCATCGCCATCGACGGCGTCCTGCACGGCAAACAGACCCGGCTCGGCCTGAAAGAGGTCTCCGGGGGAACCCTGGATCGGCTCAAGCTGCGGTTCAGGTATTTCCAGAACATCGAGGGCGATATCGTCCTGCCGGAAGGCTTTCTGCCCTCACGGGTGATCATCGAGGTGGCGCCCGTGGGCAAGGGTTGGAAGGCGTTCAAGAAAAGCTTTGACTGGTCGGATATCATTGCCTGATCGAATCCATTGAAGGAGCAGCATACCCATGTTTCTAGGCCGCAATTCAAAGCAGAAATCCCGCCGCCGCAATGCGCAGATCGACACCTTGATCGGCCGTGGCACCGTGCTGCGGGGGGATATCCACTTCAAGGACGGCCTGCACATCGACGGCGTGGTGAAGGGCAACGTCATCGCCGAGGGCGAAAACAGCATGCTCACCATGAGCGAGAAGGGTTGTATCGAGGGTGAGGTGCGGGTGCACAACATCGTCCTCAATGGCGAGGTGAAGGGGGACGTACATGCCCTGGAGCACGTCGAACTTGCCGCCCAGGCGCGGGTCACAGGGAATGTCTATTACAACCTGATCGAGATGGCCATGGGCGCCGAGGTCAATGGCAACCTGGTGCACCAGGGCGAGGCGGTGGAGCCGGCAGCAGATAGCGAGGGCGAAGCGCCGGCCGCCGACAAAGCTTGACCATTTGGGTCGGGAATGGAAAAGTGCTATTGTGCTGTTTTAGTATTACCTGAATCTACGGATTCGGGTATCAACGAATGCTGATATTTGACGGGAGATTCTACCATGGCGACTGAAGCAACGACCGAAGCCGAGGCCCCGATTACCATTACCGACAGCGCCGCCAACAAGGTGCGGGCGCTGATCGAGGAAGAAGGCAATGAGGCGCTGAAGCTGCGCGTCTTCATCTCCGGTGGCGGTTGCTCGGGGTTCCAGTACGGCTTCACCTTCGACGAAACCGTCAATGAGGGCGATACGATGGTGGAGAAGGGCGGCGTGACGTTCCTCATCGACCCCATGAGTTACCAGTATCTGGCCGGCTCCGAGGTGGACTACACCGAGGGTCTGCAGGGGGCGCAGTTCGTGATCCGCAACCCCAATGCCAGCACCACTTGCGGCTGCGGATCGTCCTTCTCGGTCTGAGCGCGCCATCTGCGGCAAACGAAGGGAGGCTGTCGGCCTCCCTTTTTTGTTATCCTTGCCGGATTCCATTTCAGCGTTACGCGGAGACTCCCCCATGAGTGAATACCTGCCTGGCCTGGCGGGCGTGCCTGCCACCAAGTCCAATATTTCGGATATCGACGGCGAAAAGGGTGTCCTCTATTACCGGGGCTATCCCATCGAGCAGCTGGCCGAACACAGCAGTTTCGAGGAAACCACCCTGCTGCTGCTGGATGGCGAGCTGCCGACCCGAGAGGAGCTGGCGGACTTTGACCACGAGTTGCGCGACAACCGTCGCGTCAAGTTCCACATCGAAGAATTGATGAAGAACCTGCCCGCCACCGGCCACCCCATGGACATGCTGCAGACCGCCATGGCCAGCCTCGCCATGTTCTACCCCGGCAACGAGTGCCTGACCGGCAAGGACGTCTGCGAGGA
>JALSHB010000084.1 GCA_026982475.1 Chromatiales bacterium | reverse complement strand
GGAGTCTGTCGGATTTGGGTAATCGTAGCGAGCATGGTGGGAGAGCGAGTCAAAATGTTTCCGATTTTGAGGCGAATAGTGGTTCTATTTAACGAAAAATTGGGAATATTTTGGCCGCTCTCCCATCAGCGCAGTAGATTATTCCCAAACCCGACAGACTCCTAGTGAGACGCATCAATCCGTGTACGCTTCATCCGCCCTGAACCTGCGGATTCAGGTACGAATCAGTAAATGGCCGGTTTGGAGGAACTGGCTATTGTTTGAGACAGTTTGTAACTCGTAGTTTCTGTTCGCTTTTCTGGGGTGGGCTGGCGACAGCACCTTGAGGGCATCTGGATTGTCGCCTTGAACGCGCATGTTTTCGTTGCCAGAGGCGTCATGGGACAGGGTTTTCATGCCTTTCAACAGGCGGTAGGCGACTTGGGTTGCCGTGCGTACGGCATCGTCTTTGTTTTGCCAGTCAAAAAGGGGGATGTGTGTTTTCCCGCGGTTTGTCTAGTGGTTGTTTTGCCAAACGGGGAGGGCTTGCCAGTCCTCGGGAAAGCCCATGGCTTCGAGGTTGGCAATCGGATGCTTTTCAAAAAGGTCAATCAGGCGGTCGCGCCAATGATGCCCAGGGCTGATGGTGTTCATGAAGTATTCGAGCATGGTCAGCGTGTTGTAGAGCAGTTTGGCTTGTTGCTGGTTCAGGCTTTTCTCGAGCGGCCTGGGTCGTCTGGCCAGCTTGAGCTGAAAACCGAAGCGCCGGTTCCACAGGCGTCCGTGGTGGGCGCAGATGTTCCGCACGATGGTGAGGTGGTGCAGGAACGAGATGAGAATGGTCTCATCAATGCCGTAGCATTTGGCAATGGCTTGGCAGTCGCGGCCATGACGCAGGCCGGCGACCCATTTCGAGAGCTGGCCCAGCGACATGACTTCGACGACCGCCCATGTTGGCGGCAGGGCCGGGTCCGTGTAGTGGTTCCTGTAGTGTGAGACGAAGACTTCCTTGCTGCGGTTCAGCTCTTCCTTCAATGATTTGAGGCACTTCTGGTAAGTGGCGGGATTCTTGAAGAGTCCCTCATCCATGTAGGCGTGGGGCCCATGGGTGTGTGCCAAGTGGTAGGCCCATTGGGTGCGAATGGAGACCTCCAGCCGTTCGATGGCATCCATCACCAGCAGACGCAGCTCCCGGTCGAAGACGTACAGGCCAACCACATCATCAAAATGGGTGTCGGGTTCGAAGCGGTGGCTGGCGTGATCGGCCTCGAAGGGGAGCCAGTAGGCACCCAGCCGGTAATAGTTGAGGTGTGAGAGGTAGTGCCGGGCGCGATCCCTGTCCGGAATCTGCATGCCGCGCTCAATGAGCAGGTCGATTTGCTGATCGTAGGTGGTGGCGGGCTTTGTGAACTTCACTTTTTCACCCCCGGAAAAAAGTAACCCCCCATGGTGCGCTTCCAAGGAGAGGCGTGGGGGGTGTTGTTATAAGCATTGTCGGCCACTATTCCCTGTTTCTCAAGTCCTTTCAGATGCTTTCGTATTATGTGGAGAAAAGATCTTGTCGTCCATGGGAGGCGATTTGAGGGGTGTCCGCTTGCCTACATGGACCTTGTTGGATTTCGATGGTTCACGTAACTCATTGAAAACATGGTGCCGATGAGAGGAGTCGAACCTCCGACCTACTGATTACGAATCAGTTGCTCTACCAACTGAGCTACATCGGCGTGGGATCGGGTTTGCCGCGCGGGAGGCGGGAGTATACGAGATGGGGGGGCGGTGAAACAACCGGCCGCCGGGAAAAACCCTGGCGGCGGTCAGTCCTTGTTGCGCAGGCGGACGATGATGTCGATGCCTTCCAGTTCGGTGCCGTCGGGGGCCGTGGGCAGCTGGCTGAGGGCGATCTGGTCGTCGTCGATGTCGCTCAGCATGCCGGTGCTGAGGTTGAAGTAGTGGTGGTGGGGGTGGGCGTTGGAGTCGTAGAAGATCTTGCTGGGATCGACCACCACTTCGCGGATCAGGCCCTTGCGGGTGAACAGGCCGAGGGTGTTGTACACGGTGGCCTTGGAGACCTGATGCTCTTCCGTGTTGACGCGCTCGAGGATTTGCTCCGCCGACAGGTGCTGCGGGCGGGCAAACATGACGCGGGCAATCTGCCGGCGCTGCTGGGTGGGTGAGATGCCGTGGCTGGCGAGCAGCTCGGCGACGTCTCCGCCAAATCGTTTGTCGCTATTTCCTACCATGATGCTGAGTATATCGTCCAATGTGGAAAATTTCTAATATTGGTGCCTGGACCCACGGATCCAGGCAGTGATGTTCAGGCCGCGCTGGCATGCGTGTCGAGGGCGAACGGCGCGGGGTCGAGTATGGGGCGGCGTCCCAGCACCAGGTCCGCCAGCAGGTGGGCGGAGGCCGGCGCCATGACCACGCCATTGCGGAAGTGGCCGGCGTTGATGTACAGGCCCTCGATCCGCGGGTGGGCGCCGATGTAGGGGATGCCGTTGGGGGAGGCGGGGCGCAGGCCGGCCCAGTGGCGTTCCAGCGGCACCTCGGCGAGGGCGGGTATCAGGACCTGGGCGGCGCGTTCCAGCTCTTGCCGGGCCTGTTCGGTGACGGTCTTGTCGAAGCCGACGTCTTCCATGGTGCTGCCGAAGAGCAGGCGGCCGTCGCGGCGCGGGATGGCGTAGTGCCCCCGGTGCAGGACGATGTGTTTCAGCAGTCCGGGCTCGCCCCGGTAGAGCAGCATCTGGCCGCGCACGGGGGCAATGTCGATGGCCTGGCCCAGCTCCCGCAGCAGGGAGGCGCTCCACGCGCCGCAGGCGATGATGACCCGCTCGGCGGCGATATGGCCGCCATCGGCGGTGGCGACGCCGCGGATTCGGCCGTTTTCGTGCAGCAGGTGGCTGACCTCGGCCGACTCGCGGATGCGCACGCCGCGTGCCTGCACGTCCCGGCGCAGGGCCTTGAGCAGGCAGGGGTTGCGCACCTGGGCGAATTCGGGGAACAGCAGGCCGCCATCGGCGTGCGCGCCGACGGCGGGTTCGATGCGGGCGAGGGTGTCGCGGTCGATGATGTCGAGCCGTGCGCCGGCCTTTTCCGCCCATGCCGTGGCGCGGGGCGTTTCATCGGGATCGAGTACCAGCAGGCCGCTCTGAATCCATTCGGGGTCGATGCCGGTGTCGGCCTGCAATTCCTCGGCGAGGGCGCGGTAGCGCGGCTGGCTCCAGCGGGCGAGGGCGTTGACCGGCGCCGCGTAGCGCCACGGATAGAGCGGCGAGAGGATGCCGCCGCCGGCCCAGGAGGATTCGCGACCGACCTGGCGGCGTTCCAGCAGGGTAACGCCGGCGCCGGCCTGGCGGAGATAGCGGGCGGTGAGCAGGCCGATGATGCCGCCGCCGACGATGAGATGGTCGGTCATGGTTGCTCCTGAAGCGATTGGCTGGTGAAGCCGTCAAGGCCGCGCCGGCCGACCTTGTCGCCGGCCAGCCGGCAGGCGCTGCACAGGCTCTCGGCGAGCCCCTGTCCCGCCAGCCGGGCGTGGATCAGGCCGGCGTTGAAGGTGTCGCCGGCGCCGATGGTGTCGATGACCCGGGGCGGCGCGAAGGCCGGGCTGTGGTGGCGTTCGCCGTCCGGCGTCAGGCCGTAGGCGCCGTGTTCGCCCCAGCTGCAGACGTGGATCGCCCGTGGCGCCCGCTGCCGCTGGCGGCGCAGGAAGGCGTCGGCGGCGGCCTCTGGGGCTGCCGGGGCCTCCGCGCCAAGCTGGTGCAGTGCGTAGTGGCGGGAGTATATCAGCAGGTCGGCGAGGCCGCACAGCTCCTCGATGTGCTCGCGGGGCTTCTCGATCTCGACGGACAGGGGCAGTCGCGGGTGCTGCCGGCGGGCGTGTTTCAGCATCCCGGCGACGGCCGCCACATTGCGCCCCTCGGCGTGCAGCCAGTCCAGTCCATGCAGGTCGATGCGGCGGAAGGCATCGAGGTCGTACTCCGGCAGGTCGCGGTAGTGGATGATGGTGCGCGAGCCGTTTTGCACGCTGAGGGCGATGTAGGAGGTGGGCGCGTGGGCGCCGGGAATCTGCCGCACATCCGTGGTGTCGATGGCGTAGCGCGCCAGGTCGGCACGGATGGTGGCGCTGCTGGCGTCATCGGCCAGGGTGCCGGCCCAGCGGCAGCGGTGGCCCAGCTGGCTGAGCACCACCAGGGTGTTGGTGACGTTGCCGCCCCGGCGCATGTCCTGGGCCAGGGCGCGCACCTCGGCGTCCTCGGCGGGCCAGGCCGCGACGTGGTTGACGATGTCCAGGGTGGCGATGCCGATGCCGAGGATGTTTGCCATGGCCGCCGCGTCAGCGGGTCTGGTCCGGGCCGCTGCCACCCCGGCGCATGGGGGCGAGGGGGATGTAGAGGCTGAAGTAGTCGAGGATCAGCCAGCCCACCAGGCCGGCGAGCAGATACCAGGGGCTGTCGAGATAGGCGAGATAGCCGAACAGCACCACGTCCCACATGTAGAGGAAATACAGGGCGGCCATGATGATGGGCTGGGCGCAGACGCGGCCGCCACAGCTCGGACAATGCATGATGGCCCACTTTGCGCTGCGGTATTTGTCCCACCAGGAAAAGGCATTCTGTTCGCAATGGGGGCAGGGAATGGAGGCCATGAGTCGAGTCGTCTACGGCGGTGTCGGACTGTCGATCTTAACCGAGCGGCGGGGTGTCTGCCTATTCCCGGGCGGGGGGATTGGTTACAATCGAAACAAAAAACAACCTGAATCTGCAGATTCAGGTGTCATTCACGGCTGTTTTTGTTGATGTTTGGTGGGGAGTTTGATGAGGGGATCTTGGGTGGGGAAAAGCGGGCGACTGATTTCTGTCTGTTTGTTGTCGTGGCTGCTGAGCGCCTGTGATGGCAACACGCCGCTGATGGAGCAGACCCTGTCCGGCGATGTGACGGCGATCGAGGCCTCGCTGGCGCAGGGCGAGGCCGTCGATGCGCGCAACAACTATGGTTGGACGGCCCTGATGCACGCCGCCCGGCAGGGCGACGTCGACAGCATGCGCGCGCTGCTGGCGGCGGGCGCCGATGTCAATGCACGGGACAACGACGGCTGGACGCCGCTGCTGCGCGCGGTGAGCAAGGACCGGCAACAGGCTGCGGCGTTTCTGCTCGCGCATGGCGCGGATGTCAATCTGGCCGATAACAAGGGGTGGACGCCGCTGCTGTGGGCGGTCAACCGGGGGCATCTAGAGCTGGTCCGCCTGTTGCTGGCCGCCGGCGCCGATGCCAATGCGACGACCAAGGATGGGCGCAATGCCGTGATGATTGCCCGCAGTGAGGGCCTGGGCGAGATACTGGCGTTGCTGCAGGCCGCCGGTGCGGACTACTGAGTGGGTAACGGGATGCGCATTATTTTCACGACACTGATGGTGCTGGGCCTGTCGCTCCTGCTGCTGGTCGCCTGCACGTCGCCGCCTTCCGCCACGCGCAGCGCCGGCTATGTGGTGGAGGGCAGCGAGGACACCGGCACCAGCTGGCGCCGCTCGGCGCCTAGTGAGGCAACCCTGATCGTGGAGCCACTGGCCAACGACGGTATCCACGACCCGCAGAACGAGGCCTTCTCGGCCCTGCAGGAGCCCGCCGAGGCGCTGGCGGCCTTTCCCATCGACCGCCGTGGCGCCGCCGACTGGGTGAAGGCGCTGGATCTGGGCATCATTTCACCGCGCGCCGACCTGCTGGGTGAGTCCCAGATGCAGGTGCTGGACATGGACATCATGTTCAAGGACACCGGCGCCATGCCCTGGGTGCTGTTCCCGCACAGCAAGCACACCGCTTGGCTGGACTGCACCAATTGCCACGACGAGATCTTCATTCCCCAGGCGGGGGCCAACAAGATCACCATGGACGCGGTGCTGGCCGGCGAGTTCTGCGGCCGCTGTCATGGCAAGGTGTCGTTTTCCCTGTGGGTGTGCGAGCGCTGTCACAGCGTGCCCCATGAAGGCTCGCCGGCGAAGTGGTGGTAAGAGGTGGTGATGATGAAAGGTATCTTGTTGATGCTGTTGCTGGCGTTGCTGGCGGGCTGCAAGTCCGGGCCGGACACCCAGCCGGGGGAGGCCGTGGAGGCCCCGGTGGTGCTGACGCCGGAACTGCAGGCGGCGCTGGACGAGGGTATGAAGCAGGACGACGAGGCGGCGCCCCAGGCCGAGGATGTCGATCCGGATCCGCCGGCCGAAACCCGTCCTGCCCTGAGGCAGGATCTGCCGGTGGAGCTGGCCAGCAAGTCGCCACGCAATGACGGCATCCACGACCTGCTCAATGAATCGCTGGACGTCCTGCAGGATCCGGTGCAGGCGATGGCCGAGTTCCCGCGCGATCGGCGCGGCGAAGTGGACTGGGTGTTGGCGCTGGACGAGGAGCTGATCGTGCCGCGCGCCGACCTGCTGGGTCAGTCGGAGATGCAGGTGCTGGACATGGACATCCTCATGAAGCGCACCCAGCTCATGCCCTGGGTACTGTTTCCGCATGACAAGCACACCGCGTGGCTGGACTGCACCAATTGTCACGACGGCATCTTCAAGCCCCAGGCCGGCGCCAACAAGATCTCCATGAATGCGGTGCTGGCGGGAGAGTTCTGCGGCATCTGCCACGGCAAGGTGTCGTTTTCGCTCTTCGTCTGCGAGCGCTGCCACAGCGTCGCCCACCCCGGCTCCGGGCCTAAGTGGTGGTGACCT
>JALSHB010000083.1 GCA_026982475.1 Chromatiales bacterium | reverse complement strand
CGCGCGGCCGCCTTCAGCAGGTCGACGATTTCCTCGTTGCCCTTTTCCTCGGCGACGCTGATGGCGGTCTCGCCGTCCTCGTCGTGGCTGGCGGGGTCCGCGCCGCGTTTCAGCAGCAGGCGAACGACCTCGGGGCGATTGAAGGCGGCGGCGGCCATCAGCGCGGTGCGCTGCTTCAGGCCGCGCCCGTTCACGTCCACGCCATCGTCGAGCAGCGCCGCCACCACCGCCGTATGCCCCAGTCCCGAGGCCAGCAGCAGCAGTTCTTCGCCATCCTGCCTGTCCAGCGGCGGGGCCTTGTCCAGCAGCAGCCGCACCGTCTCGTCGTGGCCGAAATAGATGGCGTTGACCAGGGGGCTGCCGCCGCTGTCGTCGCGGGTCAGCGGGTCGGCGCCGTTTTCCAGCAGCAGGGCGACGACCTCGTCGTGCCCGCCGGTGGCGGCGACGATCAGCGCCGTGGTGTTGTGCTTGTCCGCCGCGTCGACCTCCGCGCCCCGTTCGATCAACAGCCGCGCCGCATCGGCGTGGCCCTCCGAGGCGGCCAGCATCAGGGCGCGCTTGCCCTCGGTGGTGCGTTCGTTGACGTCGGCGCCGCTGTCGAGAATGCGCGCAATGGCCTCGACGTTGCCGTCTTTCGCCGCGTTCATCAAGGCGGTGTAGACCTCGCGCGAACAGCCGCCCAGCAGGGTGGCCAGCAATGTCAGCAGGAGGAGGTTGGTGCGCCAGGATCCGGCGCGCAGGGAGGTCGAGGCGAAGGTCACTGCCGGGGATTCCTGCTCAGCGTTTCATCGAAGCGTAGAACTCTTCGTTGGTCTTGGTGTTTTTCAGGCGGTCTAACAGGAATTCGATGGCCGCGACCTCGTCCATCGGATGCAGCAGCTTGCGCAGGATCCACATCTTCTGCAGCTCGTCGGGCTTGGTCAGGCGCTCCTCGCGGCGGGTGCCGGAGCGGTTGATGTCGATGGCCGGATAGATGCGTTTCTCGGCGATGCGGCGGTCGAGGTGCACCTCCATGTTGCCGGTGCCCTTGAATTCCTCGTAGATCACGTCGTCCATGCGCGAGCCGGTCTCCACCAGGGCGGTGGCGAGGATGGTCAGGCTGCCGCCCTCCTCGATGTTGCGCGCGGCGCCGAAGAAGCGCTTTGGCCGGTGCAGGGCGTTGGCGTCCACGCCGCCGGTGAGCACCTTGCCGGAGGACGGGATCACGGTGTTGTAGGCGCGTGCCAGGCGGGTGATGGAGTCCAGCAGGATCACCACGTCGCGCTTGTGCTCCACCAGGCGCTTGGCCTTCTCGATCACCATCTCGGCCACCTGCACATGGCGGCTGGCGGGTTCGTCGAAGGTGCTCGATACCACCTCACCGCGCACCGAGCGGGCCATTTCCGTCACCTCCTCCGGGCGTTCGTCGATGAGCAGCACGATGAGGTAGCACTCGGGGTGATTGGCGGCGATGGACTGGGCGATGTTCTGCATCATCATGGTCTTGCCCGACTTGGGTGGTGACACGATCAGGCCGCGCTGACCCTTGCCCACCGGCGCGGCGAGGTCGATGACGCGCGCGGTCAGGTCCTCGGTACTGCCATTGCCCAGCTCGATGCGCAGGCGCTCGTTGGGAAACAGGGGCGTGAGGTTTTCGAACGGCACCTTGTTCTTGGCGTTCTCCGGGCGCTCGAAGTTGATCTTGTCGACCTTCAACAGTGCAAAGTAGCGCTCCCCTTCCTTGGGCGGACGGATCTTGCCGGATACCGTGTCGCCGGTGCGCAGGCTGAAGCGCCGGATCTGGCTGGGGGAGACATAGATGTCATCCGGTCCGGCCAGATAGGAGCTGTCGGCGGAGCGCAGGAAGCCGAAGCCGTCCTGCAGGATCTCCAGCACGCCGTCGCCATAAATGTCTTCACCCTTGCGGGCGTGTGCCTTGAGGATGGCGAAGATGATGTCCTGCTTGCGGGCGCGGGACATGCCTTCCACACCGCTTTCCCGGGCCAGTTCGATCAGGTCCGTGGCGGTTTTTTTCTTCAGTTCTGTGAGGTTCATGGGTCTTCGGTCGGTTGGATGTAAGAAAAGAAAGGGTTTAGTCGATCAGGGGAATCCGGGATGGGCATCCGTTTGAACGGACGTGACGCGCAGGCGATCAGATATGGGCTTGCTGTGTGTCTTAAAGGGCTTTATTGGGAGTGGGCCGGAACATCGGCACGCAGTCGAATCTGACGCTTCGGCGTTAAGCTAGCACGACGACGGGGCGCCGTCCAGTGTTTCGACGGCCCCCGTGGCTGTTTAGAGGCGCCCTCTTTAGATGTTGCTGTCGAGAAAGGCGGTGAGCTGGGACTTGGAGACGGCGCCGACCTTGGTGGCTTCGACGTTGCCGTTCTTGAACAGCATCAGGGTGGGGATGCCGCGGATACCGTACTTGGGTGGGGTGGCCGGGTTTTCGTCGATGTTGAGCTTGGCGACCTTGACCTTGCCTTTGTATTCTTCGGCGATCTCATCGAGGATCGGTGCAATCATCTTGCAGGGGCCGCACCAGTCCGCCCAGTAATCGACCAGGACCGGGCCGTCGGCATTGACGACTTCTTCTTCGAAGGAATCGTCTGAGAGGTAAACGATGTTTCCGCTCACGTGATGGATCTCCATTTGGGATGAAATTGCGGCGATCGGCGCAGAAAAAGCCGATAACCATGGCTGATATGACATTTCAGCTCAATACGCGGTCGATTTCAAGCCCAAAGCCGCGGCAATTTTGTTATTCTCTTCCGCCTATGTCAGACACACATCTCACAGAGACTTCATTCAGGGAGTTGGGGGTCGCCGACGCGCTGGTTCAAGGCGTTGAAGCGGCGGGGTTTTCTTACTGCACACCGATCCAGGCAGAGACCCTGCCGCTGGCCCTCAAGGGGCAGGACGTGCTCGGCCAGGCGCAGACCGGCACCGGCAAGACGGCGGCCTTCCTGCTCGCCGTGCTGCATCGCCTGCTGACGGTGCCGCCGCCGGCGTCGCGCCGGCCCAACCAGCCGCGCGCCTTCATCCTCGCCCCCACCCGCGAACTGGCCATTCAGATCCATAAGGACGCCCTGGCCCTGGCCGGCAGCACCGATTTCCGCATCCAGGTGGTCTACGGCGGCTCCGGCTACGAACAGCAGCGCAGCGACCTGCAGGCCGGCGTCGACATCCTCATCGGCACCCCGGGCCGCCTGATCGACTATTTCAAGCAGCACGTCTACGACCTCAAGCAGGTGCAGGCGATGGTGCTGGACGAGGCCGACCGCATGTTCGACCTCGGCTTCATCAAGGACATCCGCTACCTGCTGCGGCGCATGCCGCCGCCCGACCGGCGTCTCAACATGCTGTTCTCCGCCACCCTGCCGCTGCGTGTCACCGAGCTGGCCTACGAGCACATGAACAACGCCGTGACGGTCAGCGTGGAGACCGACAAGGTCACCGCCGAGCGCGTCACCGAGATCGTCTACGGGCCCTCCAACGAGGAAAAGATACCCCTGCTGCTGGGCCTGCTGCGGCACATGGACCCGACCCGCACCATCATCTTCGTCAACACCAAGCGTGCCGCCGAGCGGGTGTGGGGCTATCTGGAGAGCAACGGCATCAAGGCCGCGGTGCTGTCCGGCGATGTGCCGCAGAAGAAGCGCATCAGCCTGCTGGCGAAATTCCAGGCCGGCGAGCTGCCGGTGATGGTGGCCACCGACGTGGCGGCGCGCGGCCTGCACATCCCCGACGTCAGCCACGTCATCAATTACGACCTGCCGCAGGACGCCGAGGACTACGTGCACCGCATCGGCCGCACCGCGCGCGCCGGCGCCAGGGGGGACGCCATCAGCTTCGCCTGCGAGGAGTATGCCTTTTCGCTGGGGGAGATCCAGGACTACATCGGCTACGAGATCCCGCGTGGGCGGGTCACGCCCGAGTTGCTGGCGGAAGACATCAAGCCGCGGGTGCGCATCGCGCGCAAGCCGAAGCCGGGTGGGGGGCGTTCGGGCGCCGGGCGGGGCCGGGGCGGTTCGGGTTCTTCGCGGCACTCGCGCGGCCGCAGTGGCTCATCCCGGCCGCGCAACCGCTAGCCCGCCTGGTTTCCGGGCTTCAGCTCGGTGACATCGGCGCGGTGCCGGGCGGCCTCTTGCGGCGCCGGCACCACCCGGTTGCGGCCGGCGTTCTTGGCCAGATAGAGCGCCTGATCGGCGCGATCCACCAGCTCTTCGGCGATGTTTCCGGTGTTTTCGTCGCCGGCCTGCAGGCTGGAGACGCCGATGGAGATGGTGACCGACAGGCAGCCGCCATCCTCCCCTTCAAAGCGCCTGGCCTCGATGACGCCACGGATGCGTTCCGCGATCTCCAGCGCCTTCTCCTTTCGCGCGTTGACCAGCAGCGCGGAAAACTCCTCGCCGCCGTAGCGGCCCAGCACGTCGGTGCTGCGCAGCTGTTCGCGGATCAGGCCCGCCACCTCGCTCAATACCCGGTCGCCGACGCGGTGGCCGTGCTGGTCGTTGATGCACTTGAAGTGGTCGATGTCCAGAAACAGGCAGGCCAGCGGTTCGCCGGAGCGCTGCGCGCGTGCCACCTCCTCGCCCAGGCGCTGGTCGAAGAAGCGCCGGTTGTTGACCCCGGTGAGGGAGTCGGTGAGGCCGACGCGCTTGAGGCGTTCGTGATTGGTGGCGTTCTCCAGGCAGATGGCGACGATGGTGGCGAGGCGTTGCAGGAAGTCGGTGGCGGAACCCTTGACGAAACGCTCGGGATCGTTGCTGCCGAGGTTGAGGCTGCCGATGAGTTCGCCATAGCGCACCAGCGGCAGCAGGGCGATGCTCTGCGGCTGGCCGCCTGCGGGAAAAAGGGCGCCGTGTTCGGCGGGCTGGAAGGCGCCCAGTTGCGGTTCGAGGGAGACGCCGAACAGGCTGTCCAGTTCGTCGGTGTCGGCGATGAAGTGCAGGCTGGTGAATTCCGCCACCCGCACGCCCTCGTCCTCGAGGATGCGCTGGATCTCGTAACCGGGATCGTGCAGGGTGAGGCCGACCACGTCGAGGGTGAAGGCGGTGCGGTAGTTGTAGAGCACGCGCTGCACCAGTTCCGACAGGGAGGGGGTGCTGATGAGGCGCAGTTCCTGTTCGTGGAAGCGGCGCATCTTCTGCTCGTTCTCGCGCGCCTGGGTGAGAAAGGCGCGCAACTTGCGTCGCAGCAGCTGGTTCTCGCGGTAGAGATCGCTGTCAGAGGTCATGGCGGCGGGCGCTGTGGCGGGGCTCCATGGGTAATTATTTTACTCACCACAGAGGCACAGAGTTCACGGAGAAATGAAATTCCAGGCCGCCTCCGGGAATGGCATGAAACGCAGAGGTCGCAGAGGCGCAGAGGACGCAAAGGTTTTATGAAAGGGTTTTCTTTGCGCCCTCTGCGCCTTTGCGTTCTTTGCTTTGATTCTCGTGGTCGATTCATCATCCAGTGCTGCCTGTTGCCAGCGCATGAAATCATGCAAGAGCTGGGTTAACCTGCATCGCTTCCCGGCATGCTCCCAGGTCACCAACCTTAGGCCACCAGCTGGCGGGCCATGGTGTCCAGGGATTCACGGTTTTCGATGGTGCCCTCCAGCACGCCCATGGCGTCTTCCTCGCTCAGTCCCAGGGCGAGCAGGGAGCGCTCCGGCAGCTCGTTGCTGTTGGCCTCGCCGATTTCGTGGCTCTTCAGCAGGGCGTCGGAGACCAGCAGCAGGTGCACGTAGCTGGCGTGCGGGCCGTCGTAGGCGGTGTTGTGGTGTTCGCGCTGGGTGACGAGGATCTCCTCCGGCATGTTCCAAGTTTCCATCAGCCAGTTGCCCATTTCCATGTGGCTGACGCCCAGCAGGCGCTGTTCCTGTTCCACCACGGGGATTTCGGGCTCCTGGCGCAGGGCCCGGGAGAGCAGGTTGAACTCCTTGGGGAACAGGTGGCCGAGGAGCAGGAAACCGAAGTTGTGCAGCAGGCCGGTGAGGTAGGCGGTGCCGGGGCGCGGGCGTTTCTCGCGCGGCATGGCCTTGCACAGGGACTGCATCAGGGTGGCGCTGTAGGTGGCGTGACGCCAGAACGCGACCAGCCCCAGCGGGCCGTCCAGGGGCAGCTTGAAGGGGCGCGCGGCGGCGATGCCCAGGGCCATGTTCATCACCATGTCATAGCCCAGCACGCGCGAGATGGCCTGGCGCACCGAGGCGATCTTGCCCGGGTAGCCGTAGAAGGGCGACTGGGCGTAGCGCACGATCTGCGCCGACAGGCTGGGATCGCGTTCCACCAGCTTGGCCAGGTCCTCGGCATGGGCGTAGGGGTTGGCGTTGAGCTGGATGATCTTCTGCGCCAGCGAGGGCATGGCGGGCAGCTCGTTGATGCGCTCGATGCGGCGGCGCATGTCGGCGATGGGGGTGATGCCGCTGTCGTGGGGCGCGGCGGGCTGTGGTGTGTCGCTGGCGGGCCTTTTATGCATCGGCCCTTCGGAGATGGTAGAGAAGGTGTTGCCGTACCAGGCGTTGCTGTGCAGCAGCTGGAAATCCGCGCCGCTGAGGCGGATCAGTTCGCCGGCGTTGCCGGAGGCCAGGTAGACGTGATTCTGGTCCAGCAGGCTGTCGTCGATGATGGTCTCGAAGCCGTAGGCCTCGCCCAGCGCCGGCAGCAGGCCGGGGGCGCAGTCGCTGAACACGCTGCGATAGTCGGCCGCGTCGGCGGGCTCCAGGCGGCGGTGCAGCTGGCGATTGAGGGTGTTGAGGCTGAGGCGGCGGGTGATGGGAAACACCGCCATCAGCATGCCGCGGATGTCTTTCAGGATCACCGCCTTGGCGATGCTCGCGGGCGGAATCTCCTCGCCCTCGCTGAGCAGCCTGCCGTCGTCGCCACGGCTGATGCGGGTAACGGAATAGGGTACTTCCTGTGTATCGAGAAAACGTCGAACCGTAATTGAAGTAGACATGTTGTTCCCCACTGCAACTTCCTGCTGTCGTGTTGTCTGGATGCGGCGGACATGTTCATCCGCCAGAGCACCAGCAGTAGCGGCAGCACGGCCGGAAAGATTTAGCACTCGGGGTAGCGATATCGCCCCGTCGCCGAAAACCCGCAGCAGAGGTGAGCGGAATTGCGACGGGGTTGGCGTGATTAGCGGTCGGCGCCCTCGGCGGCGGGCGGTTTTTTCATGAACTGGCGCAGGGTCTCGAGGTTGAAGTGCTTGTTGCCGGGGGCGCCGAAGCGCGCGGCGAAGGCGTTGGGCAGCAGTCGTTGCCGGCCGTCGGCGTCGATGGCGAGGAGGTGGTAGTGACCGCTGGGCAGGCCGTCGGGCAGTTGCAGCCGGGCCGGGCCGTCGGGCGGGGTGGTGATGCGGACGGTGGGCAGCAGGGTCACGGAATTCAGGCGCCGCTGGCCGCCGAGGAAGGCGGCGTTGCCGGCCAGCAGCAGGCTGCGATGATCGCCGGTGGCGGGGTAGAGGGTGCTCAGGCGCGGGGCCTCGGGGCGGTCGATGTCCACGCTCATGAGGCCGGAGCGGGCGCCGAGGACGAACAGCCGGCCGTCGTGCAGTTGCAGGTCGAGCACCGGCTCGCGGGGCCGGAAACGGCCCAGGGGGGTGAAGCCATCGCCGTCCCGGCGCAGCAGTTGCACCGTGTCGTCGGCGAGGGCGATGGCCAGCAGGCCGTCGCCGCTGCGCACCTTTTTCGCCCCCGGGGCGCTGAGGCGGGCCCGTGGCGTCAGTCGCCCGGTTTCGTCCGCGCTCAGCAGCCGCAGGCCCTCGGGGCCGGCGATGTAGAGGCCGTCGTCGTCCAGCCACAGGTCGTCGATGGCCAGGGGCTGGCGTGAAACGAGCCGTGGACGGGCGGGGTCGCGGATGTCCGCCACCAGCAGGCCGGCGCTGTCGTCGGCGATGAACAGGTGGTTGCCGCGGGCGCGGATCAGGCGCGCCCGGCCGGGGGTGTCGAGGCGGCCGACGAGGCGCGCGTAGAAGGGGTCGCGGGTGTCGATTACCGCCACCCCCGCGTCGCCGCCGGCGACGAAGGCGTGGCCGCCGTCCAGCCACAGGTCCAGGGCCTCGCCGGGCAGGTCGGCGCCGGTGGCCCAGATGGGGTTGAGGGGGTTCTTGATGTCGAAGACCTGCAGCCCGCCGGCACCGCTGGCGGCGTAGAGGTAGTTGCCGGTGTGGCGAAGCTGTTGCAGGGCGCCGCGCGCCTGGTAGCGGGTGAGGTAGCGGGGCCGCGCCGGGTCGCTGACATCCAGTACCTTGATGCCGCCCCACCAGTCCAGCACATAGGCGGTGTCGCCCTGCACCACGCTGCCCCAGGCGGCGCCGTCGGTGTCGAAGTGGCCGATGATGCGCGGTGCGCGCGGGTCGCGGATGTCCACCACCTGCAGGCCGGATTCCCAGCCGCTGACGTAGGCCAGGTCTCCCGCCAGGGTGATGCCGCGCGCGTTGCCGGGGATGGCGAGGTGGGCCAGCTGGCGCGGATTGGCGGGATCGCTGACGTCGACGATGAACAGGCCGTTGTCGAACAGGGCGAGGTAGGCGAGGCCGTCGCGCACCACCACGTCCTCGGCATGGCCGCCGGGATTGAACTGGGCGACGAGGCCGATGCGCGCCGGATCGCTGACGTCGACGATGAGCAGGCCGTCGTCGTCGTCGGCGATGAAGGCGATGTGACCACTCACATCGATGGCCCAGGACTTGCCGGGGGTGTCCAGGGCGCCGAGGATGCGCGGGTGCTCGATGTCGCTGAGGTCGATGATCTGGAAGCCGCCGCGGTGGTCGGCCAGGTACAGGGTGTCGCCGATGCGCTTCATGGTGTAGGCGAGGCCGAGGGTGGAGAGCTCGGACTCCCAGCTCAGCCCGGCCACCGCGCGCGGCCGGCGTGGGTCGCGGATGTCGATGATCTGCAGGCCGTAGTCGTCGTCGCCCACCAGCGCGTAGTCGCCGTACAGGGTCACGCCCTTGCTGGAGCCGGGGGTGTGGTAGTTGCCGAGGTGGCGGGGGTTGGCGGGGTCGCGCACGTCGTAGAGGTGCAGGCCGGAGAACCAGTCGGCGACGTAGAGGATGTCGTCGCGGATCACGCCGCGGCGGCTGCCGCCGAGGTTGACGCCCTCGGGGGAGATGTCGGCCACCGAGGGCGTGGCGAAGTCGAGGCGCTGCACGCCGGCGGTGGTGGCGGCGAAGACGATGTCGCCGTGCACCGCCAGGCCCACCAGCGGGGCGTCGAGGCGCAGGGCGTCGCCGGCGGCGGGCAGCTCGGGGTTGCCGAGGGCGATGCTCAGCAGCGAGCGTTCGCCGATGCCCACCCAGGCGCGACCGTCGGCGGCGCCGAGGCCGTGGATGGGGCCGCGCTTGGCGTGGCTGCCCAGCCAGCGCAGGCGGCGCGGGTCGCTGGTGTCGACTATCTGCAATCCGCCTGCGCCGGTGTCCACCAGCGCCAGCCCGGCCTGCCGCTGTATCTGCCGCGCCGTGCCGCGAAGCGTCTGCCGGTCGAGGAGGGTTGCCGACGGCGTGCCCAGGTCCAGGCTGGCGATGCCCTCGGCGCCGATCACCAGCGCCGTGTCGTCTTGCAGGGTGAAGGCGCTGGCGGCGAACGGCAGACGCCAGGTCTGTTGCGCTGCCGTGGGGGCCGCGTCGCCGAGCGGCAGGCGTTGCAGGCGCCGGTCGTCCAGCAGCAGCCAGGCGTGGTCCCGGGTCAGCTGTATGTCCAGCACCGGTGCGTCGCTGCGGTAGCTCCAGCGGTGCGTGATCTGTCCGTGCCGGGAGGTGTCGAACAGCATCACGCGCCGGTCGCCGCCGATGGCCAGCAGCCGGCCATGGCCGCGTCGCAGCCGCTGGATGTCGGCGCCGTCGATCTGCAGCCGGGCATGGACGCGGGCCTCGGCCCCGGGCGGGAATTCGATCACCTGCAGCCAGCCGCCCCGGCTGGCGACCCAGGCGCGCTGCCCGTCGCTGGCGATGGCCAGTGGCGTGGTCGGCAGGGTCAGGCGATGGCTGCTGAAGGGGCCGCCGGGCAGCAGGGCCAGCTGCGCCCCTGCCTGCCAGTCGCGGGTTTCGATGTCGAGAATGGCGGGTTGGTTGCGTTGCACCTGGCTGGGGCTGGCCGAGACGGCCTGCGGCGCCGCCAGCACCGGCGCGCCGCCCAGCAGTCCGGCGAGCAGCGCCAGTGTCTGCGGCAGACGGTATCGCCCGCGCGGGCGCTGCGGCTGCGGGCTGGTGGTGGTCTCGGGCACGGCTTACTTTCTGTCCAGCATGTAGGGTGAGGCTCTGTAGAGGTCTTCGGGCAGGGTGGGTTCGTCATCCTTGGCGGCGCTCTCCGGGGGCGCGGCGACATGGGTGAGCTTGTTGATGGGGTGGGCGTTGGCGGCGGTGCCGATGCGCTTGAGGTGTTTGACCAGCCGCTTCGCCTCCTGCAGTGACACCAGGTCCGGTTCGTAGAAGATGCCGCGGAACTCTTCGTCGATCTGCTTGATGTGGATGAAGTAGGTGCGTCCGCCGACGAAGCGATAGACCCGCTCCTTCCACACGCGCTGGCTGCTTTTCTGATTGGTGTACAGGGTGTTGCTGTAGACCTTCAGTTCGCCCTTGGCGGGTTTCAGATAGAGGAGGGTGTAGACGCCTTCGGCGAGTTTGAGCAGTTTCTCCCCCTGGAATTCGATGGTCACCGGGGCGTCGGCAAAGTCATGGCTGAAGACGGGCACGGGGCGAATGAAGTACACGCTGGCGACGTTGGGGCCGGGCTGCTCGGCGAGCGCGGGGTGTTGGGTGTTGACCGTGGCGCAACCGCTGCTGAGCAACAGGGCGATGGCGAGGCCGATGGCGGGCATCAGGCGTGGGTGATTCATGCTACTTCTCCTGCATATATTCTTATTGTCCTGAATCCGTAGGTTCAAGACGGCGAATCGCACAACTCATTGATACATCTCGCTATATGAAAAATCTCGGCAATAATCCCCGCTATTCCCTCGATTTTTCATTACGCGATATGCATCAAGCAGTTGCACGCTTCATCCGCCCTGAAGCTACGGATTCAGGACTGTTATTAGCGGCTACCCTGCGGCGTATCGTCAGGGCGCCGGGTTGGGATTGTCGTCATGGATGGTGTCGATGGCCGCCAGCACGTCATCGTCAAGGCGAATGTTCGCGCTATCCAGGTCGTCCTGCAACTGTGCCGGGTTGGTGGCGCCGATGATGGTGCTGGTGACGAAGGGGCGGCCGGTGACGAAGGCCAGGGCCATTTGTGCCGGGTCGAGGCCATGCGCCCGGGCCAGCTCGACATAGGCGGCGGTGGCGCGCTCGGCGCGCGGGTTGGTGTAGCGGGAAAAGCGCTCGAACAGGCTGATGCGCGCCCCCGCCGGGCGGGCGCCGTGGAGATACTTGCCAGACAGCACGCCAAAGCCCAGCGGCGAATAGGCCAGCAAGCCGCACTGTTCGCGGTGGGCGATCTCGGCCAGGCCGATCTCGAAGGTGCGGTTGAGCAGGCTGTACGGGTTCTGGATGCTCACCGCACGCGGCAGGCCGCACTGCTCGGCCAGCTGCAGGAATTTCATCGTCCCCCACGGGGTTTCGTTGGAGAGGCCGATGTGGCGCACCTTGCCGGCCTCCACCAGGTCGGCCAGCACGCGCAGGGTCTCCTCGATGGGCACGCTGTGCTCGTCGGGTCGGTGGCGGTAGTCCAGTTCGCCGAAGAAGTTGGTGCTGCGGTCCGGCCAGTGCAGTTGATAGAGGTCGATGTAGTCGGTCTGCAGGCGCTTCAGGCTGCCATCGATGGCAGCCTCGATATTGGCGCGGTCGAAACAGTTGCGGCCGTTGCGAACCCACGGCAGCCAGTCCGCGCGCCCGGCCACCTTGGTGGCGATGACCAGCTGTTCACGGTTGCCGCGTTTGCGCAGCCAGTTGCCGATGTACTGCTCGGTGAGAGTGAAGGTCTCCGCCTCGGGGGGCACCGGGTACATCTCGGCGGTGTCGATGAAGTTGACCCCGGCGGCCACCGCCATGTCGAGCTGTGCATGGGCCTCGGCCTCGGTGTTCTGCTTGCCGAAGGTCATGGTGCCCAGGCAGATCACGCTGACCTCGGTATCGGTTTGTCCCAGCTTGCGGAATTCCATTGTCAGCCTCTATGACGTGGACGGAATAGGTGACAATGATACTCCGAATTGGAGCTGGGTGACGACCGTGGTGAACGGCTTTTTTAAGGGACTATTTATAGCTACGTGACAGCCGATCCATGGCGGCATTGATGGCCTGCAGTCGCTCCTCGTCGCCGCCGCGATCCGGGTGGTGTTGCATGGCGAGGCGGCGATGCTGGGTCTTGATGGTGGGCCAGTCCACCGGGTCCTGCAGCTCCAGTACGTCGAGCGCCTGGCGGCGTTCGTCGTTGCCGAGGAAGCGTTGCCAGAAGCTGCCCAACAGCGCCTCGACGTCCTCGTCGCGGGTCTGTTGCAGGTTGTCGAGGTCGAGGTAATAGGCGCGCAGGGGATCGTGGCCGTCGATGGCGGCGGTGCCGGTTTGGGTGATGGGCGTGAGGCGGATGCAGAGCGCGCTGATGTGGAGGTGGGCCTTGCCCTGCTCGCAGAGTTCATCGCGCAGGCGGTAGAGTGTGTGGAACAGCAGGAAGTGGGTCTGAAACAGCGACAGGTTGCCGCGCAGGCAGTGCTTGTCGAAGCCGTCCTGGCCCTGGGCCTCGAGCCATTTGATGAGTTCGAATTCGCTGATCCCGTCAGGGTGGGCGCTCAGCGCCTGCAGCAGTTTGTCGGTGAAGGTGCTGGCGCCCATGTCGTGACGGCCGGGAGTAACCGGAATCAGTTGACCTTGATCAGTTCGATCTCGAATTTCAGGGTTTCATTGGGGCCGATGTTGGCGCCGGCGCCCTGGGCGCCATAGGCCATGTCGGCGGGAATGTAGATTTCCCACTTGTCACCCTCGTGCATCAGCGGCAGCACTTCCTGCCAGCCCTTGATGACCTGGTTGACGCCGAAGGTGGCCGGTTCGCCGCGCTTGTAGGAGCTGTCGAATTCGGTGCCGTTGAGCAGGGTGCCGCGATAGTGGGCGGTAATGCTGTCGGTGGCCTTGGGCTGCTTGCCGGAGCCGGAGCTGATGACCTTGTACTGCACGCCGCTGGGCAGTTCCTTCACGCCGGGCTTTTTCTTGTTGGCGGCGAGGAAGGCCTTGCCCTCTTCGAGGGCCTTGTCGGCGCGGGCGGTGCGCTCGGCGGCCTGCTTTTCCTGGAAGGATTCCACCACGCTGCGCATTTCATCCAGGCTCAGCTTCAGTTCGTTGTCTTTCAGTACGTCGTCGATGGCCTGCGCCAGGGCCTTGCTGTCGATGTCCAGCCCTTCGCGCTTGAAGCTGTGGCCGACCTGGTAGCCGATGGCGTAACTGAATTTTTCCTTTTCGGTTTTCAGGCTGGGGTCGGCGGCGAGGGCGTTGCCGGCGGCCAGGGTGCCGCAGAGCAGCAGTGTGCCGAGGGTGATCTTTGATGCGGTGCTGACGGTATTCACGTGTGTTTCCTTTTGTGGTTGGGGCGCTGGGCGCGGGGTTTGGGTTTGATCGGGCCGGGGGTAAAAGGTTCCTTTGCCGGTGTCAGGGGCCGCTGTCACAGGAAGCGGACCCAGTCGTAGTCCGGGTCGCCGACGACGAGAAATTCCGGATTGAGCAGGGATTCCTTGGTGTTGTAAAGCAGCGGCGACAGGTCGGTCTTGGTGATGCGTCCGCCGGCCTCGTCGACGATGCAGTGGGCGGCGGCGGTGTCCCATTCCGAGGTCGGGCCGAGACGCGGGTAGATGTCGGCCTTGCCTTCCGCCACCAGGCCGGATTTCAGTGAGCTGCCCATGCTGATGATGTCGTAGTCGCCGAGGCGGGAGAGGAAGGTCTTGAGGGAATCGCCGCGATGCGAGCGGCTGCCGGCGATGGTGGTTCGCCCCGGCTGCTTCTTGCGGGTGTGGATGCGCGCGGCCTCGCCGTCCTTGATGCGCTTCCAGGCGCCGTGGCCGCGCGCGGCGTAGTAGGTCAGCCCGCTGACCGGGGTGTAGATCACGCCGAGGATGGATTCGTGATTGTCGACAAGGGCGATGTTGACGGTGAATTCACCGTTGCGCTTGATGAATTCGCGCGTGCCGTCGAGGGGGTCGACGAGCCAGTAGGTCTGCCATTTGCTGCGCTCTTCGAAGGGGATCCTGGCGGACTCTTCGGAGAGGATCGGCAGTTCCGGGGTGAGGATGGAGAGGCCGGCGACGATGGCGTTGTGCGCGGCCATGTCGGCGGCGGTGAGCGGGGAGTCGTCTTCCTTTTGTGTGATATCGAAGTCTGTCTGGTAGATATCCAGTATGCGTTCGCCGGCATCGGTGGCGAGATCGATGACGTCATGGAGGAGTTCGCTGGGGTTTGCCACGTTTGCTTCCTTGGGGTTTGTCAGGTTGTGATTTGTGGTTATCGCCGGGCCAGGTGTTCGCGGGCCATGAACAGCGCGGCGATGCTGCGCGCCTCGGTGCATTCTTCCTGCGTCAGCAGTTCGTCGAGGCGTTTCAGTGACCAGGGCACGACCTCGATCTCTTCCGGCTCGTCGCCCTCGCAGCGCTGCTCGAAGAGATCCTGCGCCAGCACCACATGGGTACAGTGGCTCTGGTAGCCGGGGGCGATGGTGAGGCTGGTCATGTGTTCCAGTTTGCGCGCGCCGTAGCCGACTTCTTCCATGATCTCGCGGTTGGCGGCATCGAGGATGGCCTCGTCGCTTTCGATCTTTCCCTTGGGCAGGGCCAGTTCGTAACGATGCACGCCGGCGGCGTATTCGCGGATCATCAGCACCGTGTCGTCATCGAGCATGGGCACGATCAGCACCGCACCAGTGGATGATCCGACCAGCCGCTCGTAGCTGACCTCGGTGCCGTTGGCGAAGCGCAGGTTGCGTTGCTCGACACGGAAGAATCGCGTGCGGGCGATGATTTCGGTGTTGAGGACTTCGGGCGTCTTGCGCATGGGCGGGCGGTGGTGAGGTTCTTTCCGGTGCCTCCGATGATAGCGTGGTGGATGGCCTTTGGCACGAGTATTTGCGTGTTGACATTGCGCAAAGCACAAAAAAAGACTATAAATCCCGCGAAATCGCCGAGTTCTGTTGGCTCTGCGATGACAATCTCATTCCATTTTGTTTTCTCTCAGGGAGATTCCCCGCTCATGGCGATAAAGAAAAAGGCGGCCAAGAAGTCCGTCGCGAAGAAAAAGGCACCGGTGAAAAAGGCCGTTGCCAAGAAAAAGGTAGCAACCAGAAAGAAGGCCGTTGCCAAGGCCGCCGCCAAGCCGGCGCGCAAGCTGACGGCGATCAAGGAGCGTTACACCAAGACGCAGATCCTCACCGAACTGGCCGACAATACGGAGCTGAGCAAGAAGCAGGTTGCCGCCGTGCTGGACGAGCTGGCGGTGCTGATCGAACGTCACATCAAGCCGCGTGCCTGTGGCGAGTTCACGCTGCCCGGCCTGCTGAAGGTGAAGACGGTGAAGAAGCCGGCCCGCAAGGCGCGCAAGAATGTGCCGAATCCGTTCAGGCCCGGCGAGCTGATGGACGTGGCCGCCAAGCCCGCCAG
>JALSHB010000082.1 GCA_026982475.1 Chromatiales bacterium | reverse complement strand
TGTCGTGTTTGTCGTCACTCATAGATTACCTCTTGGCGCCATTGCCGGCCGCCATCTCTTGATGCCCTTGCGCCAGGGTCTCGCACAAGGCTCTTGCGTAAAGATATCGTCTCTGCTGACGGCTAACTTTAACCTGAATCCGTAGGTTCAGGGCGGATGAAGCGTGCAACGGCTTGGTGCGTATCGCGTAATGAAAAATCGAGGCAATAGCGGGGACCATTGGCGAGATTTTTCGTATAGCGAGACGTATCAATGCGTTGTGCGATTCGCCGTCATGAACCTGCGGATTCGGGTTTAACACACCCGCAGACAACTTTAGCGCCGCCGGAACGGCCTGACAACCGCTTTACTTCTCGGTGATCTTGACGCCATCGCGGGCGTTGAGCACCTGATCGATGAGGCCGTAGGCCACGCACTCCTCGCCGCTCATGAAGTTGTCGCGGTCCGTGTCCTGCTGGATCGTCTCCAGCGGCTGACCCGTGTGGTGGGCCAGGATCTTGTTCAACCGCTCGCGCACCAGGAGAATCTCCTTGGCATGGATCTCGATATCCGAGGCCTGGCCCTGCACGCCACCCAGCGGCTGATGAATCATCATTCGCGAGTGTGGCAGACAGAAGCGCTTGCCCGCGGCGCCACCGGTCAGCAGCAAGGCCCCCATGCTGGCGGCCTGGCCGATGCACAGGGTGCTGACATCGCAGTTGATGAACTGCATGGTGTCATAGATCGCCAGCCCCGCGGTCACGGAGCCGCCGGGGGAATTGATGTACAGGTGGATATCCTTGTCGGGATTCTCCGACTCCAGAAACAGCAGCTGGGCGACGATGACATTGGCCACGTTGTCGTCCACCGGGCCGACCAGGAATATCACGCGCTCCTTGAGCATGCGCGAGTAGATGTCGTAGGAACGTTCGCCACGGGCGGACTGTTCCACGACGATGGGGACCAGATTCAAGCCCTTGATTTCACTGCCATAACTGTTGTTCATTCAATTCCTCATCCTGTGCATTGGCAAATGGCGTGGCGGCAGGGACAAAGCCCATCGCCGCCGCCAGATGACTAGTCGGCAGTCTGCCCCGGATTCATGAGGTCGTCAAACGAGACCGGCTTGTCGGTAACGGTGGCCTGTTCCTGCACCCATTCCACCGCCATTTCCTCCAGGGCGATGTTTTCCATCTCCGCCAGGCGGTTCTTGTCGCTGTAGTAGTACTTGATCACGTCGTCGGGACGCTCATAGCTGGCGGCCATCTTCTCGATGGTCTCGCGCAGGCGCGCCGGCGGCACCTTCAGGTCGTTCTTGTGAATCACTTCCGACAGGATCAGGCCGAGCGCCACGCGGCGCTTCGCCTGATCCTCGAACTGGGCCGGATCCACGTCCTGCACCGGGGCGCCATAGTGTTTCATGGCCTCCTGACGCTGTTTGACCAGCGCATCGATCTCCGCATCGATGAGGGCGCGGGGGATTTCCATCAGATCCAGCGCCATCAGGCCGTCGAACACCTGTTCTTTGACCCGATTGCCGATCGTCTGTTCACCCTCGCGCTGCATGTTTTCGCGCACCTGCTGCCGCAAGGCGTCCACACCACCCTCGGTAATGCCGAAAGCGGCGATGAAATCGTCGTCGATCTCTGGCAGCACGGACTCCTCCACCTTGACCACCTTGGTGGCGAAATCCGCCGCCTTGCCGGCCAGTTCCTTGGCGTGATAATCCTCGGGGAAGGTCACCGACAGGGTGAACTCGTCGCCGGCCTTCTTGCCGATCAGCTGCTCCTCGAAGCCCGCGATCATGCGCCCGGAACCCAGCTCCAGGGTCACACCCTCGCCCGTGTTGCCGGGGAAGGGCTCGCCGTCGATGGTGCCGACGAAATCGATGGTCACCTGGTCGCCCTCCTGCGCCGGGCGATCCACTTCCGCCCAGGTCTTGCGCTGCTTGCGCAGGTTTTCCAGCATCTTGTCGATGTCGGCATCGCTGATCTCCAGCACCGGGCGCTCCACCTTGATGGTGTCCAGGCCTTTCAGCTCGACCTCGGGGTACACCTCGAAGGTCGCGGTGTATTCCAGGCTGTCATCGTTGGCGGCGTCCGCCATTTCGATGTGAGGGGTTCCCGCCGGGCGCAGCTTTTCCTGCGATACCGCCTCGACAAAGCTGGACTGCATCACCTCGCCCAGCACTTCCTGGCGCACCTGATTGCCGAATTTCTTGCGAATCACGCTGAACGGCACCTTGCCCGGCCGGAAGCCATCGATCTTGGCCCGCCCGCCCAGGGACTTGAGGCGTTTCTCCACCTCACTCTCGATGCGATCCTTGGGCACCGCGACCTTCATGCGGCGCTCCAAACCCGTAGTGGTTTCAACAGACACTTGCATTGCCTTATTCCCCATGCTCAAAAAGAATTAAAAACGGTCAAACCCGGCCGTGGAATCCCATCCCCATGACGGCCGACTGGAAACTGGTGCGAAAGGAGAGACTCGAACTCTCACGGGTTGCCCCACTGGAACCTAAATCCAGCGCGTCTACCAATTCCGCCACTTTCGCGCAACTATCAGCCCGACGGGCAACGATGCTGGCCCACCGCACTTGTACCCTGCCTGCTTAGCACAAGAATCGCCACTTTCGCGTGGCCAATCGCCCTGCGCGACAGAAGGCGCAGTATACCACCGGCGAAAACCCAGCTACAGAAACGCCGTCCGCGCAAACAAAAAGGCCCGGCAATTGCCGGGCCTTGTCGTTTGGTGGGCCATCAGGGACTCGAACCCCGAACCAATTGATTAAGAGTCAACTGCTCTACCAATTGAGCTAATGGCCCGTAAAAGAGATGTCGTCGACATCACTGAACTGGCTGACACAAACCGCCGGATTCTACCCCAAACGGATCACGCCCTTCAAACGTCATCCTGAACCCGTAGATTCAGGCGCATAAAAATGGGGTGGACGATGGGATTTGAACCCACGACCACAGGAATCACAATCCTGCGCTCTACCAACTGAGCTACGCCCACCATCGCAGCAGGGCGGCGATTATACATGAAGCCGCTCTGAATTGAACACCCCGAGAGGTGCGTTACCACAACACGAAATTGGCGCGCCCGGCAGGATTCGAACCTGCTACCCTCGGCTTAGAAGGCCGATGCTCTATCCGCATGAGCTACGAGCGCAGAGAATCACTGCTTGTCCTGCCCGTATCGCCTGACTCGACAGCCAATACAACTGGTCGGGGTGGAGGGATTCGAACCCCCGACATCCTGCTCCCAAAGCAGGCGCGCTACCAGACTGCGCTACACCCCGAACCGAGGCGGCGCATTATAGCGGCGTTATTCCCCCAGCGCCATCCGCAAGGCCGTGTTTCGGATATCCTTCCATTATCCCGCCATCAGCAACACAAATTGCGAAGCACCGCGACGCCATGCGATCATTGCGCCCCGTTTTTACAGTCGGCTTCACACCATGAGCGCAAAGATCATCGACGGCAAGGCGATTGCCGCGGAACTCCGCCAACAGACCAGGCAGCGCGTCGACGCGCGCCTGCAACAGGGCCTGCGCCCGCCGGGCCTGGCGGTGATTCTGGTCGGCGCCGACCCCGCCTCGCAGGTCTACGTCGGCAGCAAGCGCCGCGCCTGCGAAGAGGTCGGCTTCATCTCCAAGTCCTACGACCTGCCGGCCGGCACCCCTGAAGACAGCCTGCTGGCGCTCATCGACGAGCTGAACGCCGACCCGGCCATCGACGGCATCCTGGTGCAGCTGCCGCTGCCGGCGCACATCAGCGACGAGGCCGTCATCGAGCACATCGACCCGCAGAAGGACGTCGACGGCTTCCACCCCTACAACGTCGGCCGCCTCGCCCTGCGCCACCCCACCCTGCAACCCTGCACGCCGCGCGGCATCATGACCCTGCTGGAACGCACCGTCGGCGACATCCGCGGCATGGATGCGGTGGTGGTGGGCGCCTCCAACATCGTCGGCCGCCCCATGGGCCTGGAGCTGCTGCTGGCCGGCTGCACCGTCACCACCTGCCACCGCTTCACCCGGGACCTGGCCTCCCACGTGCGGCGCGCCGACCTGCTGGTGGTGGCGGTGGGCAAGCGGGGCATCGTCCCGGCCGAGTGGATCAAGCCGGGCGCCATCGTCATCGACGTGGCCATGAACCGCGACGAGGCCGGCAAGCTGGTGGGTGACATCGACTTCGAGGCCGCACGCCAGCGCGCCGGCTGGATCACCCCGGTGCCTGGCGGTGTGGGGCCGATGACGGTGGCGACGCTGCTGCAGAATACCGCGGACGCGGCGGACAGACGGGACGGCATTCAACCCGCCTGATGGGTAGGGGCGGGCCATGCCCGCGAGGGCATCGCGCCATGTTTCGTCAGAACACTTGTAGGAGCGCCTTCAGGCGCGAAAGCCGGACACGAAAAAAACGTCGCGCCTGAAGGCGCTTCTACATTGTTGGCTACTTCCACCTCTGTGCAACCAGCCATCGCGGGCATGGTGGCCCGCGCCTGCCGCCACGGCGGTCATTCCCGCCGCCAGGTGGTGCCCTGCGGGCCATCCTCCAGCACGATGCCCTGTGCGGCCAGCTGGTCGCGGATGCGGTCGGACTCGGCCCAGTCCCTGTTTTTGCGGGCCGCATTTCGCGCCGCAATGAGCGCTTCGACCTGTTCGGCGGAAATGCCTTCGCCGCCACCCTGAAAAAAGCTCTCCGGATCGCGCTCCAGCATCCCCAGGCACCCGCCCAGCCGCTTCAGTTCCGCCGCCAGCCGGCCCGCCGCCGGCGCATCGCCGCCACGCAGGCGATTGATCTCCCGCGCCAGCTCGAACAGCACCGCAATCGCCTCGGGCGTATTGAAGTCGTCATCCATGGCGGCCTCGAAGCGGGCGCTGAAGTCCGTGGTCTCGCCGCCGTCCGCCGGCGTCACACCACGCAGGGCGTTATAGAGGGTGGTCAACGCCGCCTTGGCCTCGTCCAGGTGTTTGTCGGAATAGTTCAACGGGCTGCGGTAGTGGCTGTTGAGGATGAAGAAACGCACCACCTCGGGGTCGTATTTCTCCAGCACCTCGCGGATGGTGAAGAAGTTGCCCAGGGACTTGGACATCTTTTCCTCGTCGATGCGCACGAAGCCGTTGTGCATCCACACGTTGACGAACTTCTCGCCGGTGGCCGCCTCGCTCTGCGCGATCTCGTTTTCGTGGTGCGGGAACTGCAGGTCCAGGCCACCGCCGTGGATATCGAAGTGATTACCGAGGCAGCAGGTGGCCATGGCCGAGCACTCGATGTGCCAGCCGGGACGGCCCCTGCCCCAGGGCGAGTCCCAGTACGGCTCGCCGGGCTTGGCGGCCTTCCACAGCACGAAGTCCAGCGGATCCCGCTTGGCGGCATCCACCTCGACGCGCGCCCCGGCGCGCAGGTCATCGGTGTTCTTGCCCGACAGCTGGCCGTAGTGCTCGAAGCGGCTGACGTCGTAGTAGACGTCACCGTTGTCGGCGCAATAGGCATAGCCCTTGTCCACCAGGGTCTGGATCATGGCGATGATCTCGCCCATGTGGCGGGTGGCGCGCGGCTCCTCGTTCGGCGGCAGCACGCCCAGGGCCTCGGCGTCACGATGCATCTCATCGATGAAGTGGCTGGTCAGCTGCTCGATGGGCTCGCCGCGCTCATTGGCGCGCCGGATGATCTTGTCGTCGATGTCGGTGACATTGCGCACGTAGGTCACATGCTCGGCGCCATAGATCCGGCGCAGATAGCGGTACACCACGTCGAACACCACCAGCACCCGCGCATGGCCCAGGTGACAGAGGTCGTACACCGTCATGCCACACACGTACATGCGCACGTTTTTCGGGTCGATGGGGACGAAGGGCTCTTTGCGCCGGGTGAGGTTGTTGTGAATCTGCAGCATGGGGGGTCCGGGTTGAGGGCCGGCGGCCGGTTTCAGGTGGCGGCAATGGTAGCGAAATCACCCCGCCACCACAAAGGGAACGACGCTTCCGCGATTCCGTCAAAACCGATATCATGCCCGCTGACTTTCGACTCTCACTACCCCCACCAAGCCACAGGAACGCCGAATGAAAGCTCTGACTCGCACACTGGTTCTGTTTCTCGCCCTTTCCCTGCTGCCCGGCCTGCTGCTGGCCGACGACGCCCACCCGCGCGTACGCATCACCACCAACATGGGTGACATCGTGCTGGAACTGGATCGCGAAAAGGCCCCCAGGACGGTGGAAAACTTCCTCCGCTACGTCAATGAAGGCTTCTACGACGGCACCATCTTTCACCGCGTCATCGACGGCTTCATGATCCAGGGCGGTGGCTTCACCCAGGACTTCGAGAAGAAGCCCACCCATGCGCCGATCAGAAACGAGGCCGACAACGGCCTGCGCAACAAGATCGGCACCATCGCCATGGCCCGCACCGGCGACCCGCACTCCGCCACCGCGCAGTTCTTCATCAACGTCGCCAACAACAGCTACCTCGACTTCCGCGAAAAGACCCCGCGCGCCTGGGGCTACACCGTGTTCGGCCGCGTGGTTCAGGGCATGCCGGTGATCGACAAGATCCGTCGCAGCAAGACCGGCGCCGGCGGCCCCTTCCGCAAGGACGTGCCGCGCACCCCGGTGATCATCGAAAAGGCCGTCGTTGAAAGCGCCGACACGGCACATTGACCCCTCACCACACACAGGAAAGACACATGATCCGACTGCACACCAACATGGGCGACATCGATATCGAACTGGATTTCGACAAGGCCCCGAAAAGCGCCGCCAACTTCGAGCAGTACGTCAAGGACGGCTTCTACGACGGCACCCTGTTTCATCGCGTGATCGACAACTTCATGGTCCAGGGCGGCGGCATGCTGCCGGACATGAGCCCCAAGCCCGGTGGCCGCGAACCCATCGAGAACGAGGCCGACAACGGCCTGAAGAACCTCACCGGCACCGTGGCCATGGCGCGCACCAACGACCCGCACTCCGCCACCTCGCAGTTCTTCATCAATGTCGCCGACAACAGCTTCCTCGACCACAGCGCCCCCACCGGCCAGGGCTGGGGCTATTGCGTGTTCGGCAAGGTGGTCGAGGGCATGGACGTCGTCAACCGCATCAAGGGGGTGCCCACCACCACCCGCGCCGGCCATCAGGACGTGCCCGCGGACGACGTGGTGATCGAAAGGGCCGAGATCATCGAGGACTGACCGATCCAGAGGCACGACAGTGCAAAACGGGCGCAGGGTCACAGGCCCTGCGCCCTTTTTCATCCCGGGAATTTCTTTTTCACCACAGAGGCACAGAGAAAGGGAAAACGGCCACTCAATTTCTGCCCCCAAAATCCCGAACCCGCCTATCCCATTGCAAGCCGGGCAGGGCAACGCCACGACAAAAAAACCTTTTTTCTCTGCGCCTCTGTGCCTCTGTGGTGAAAAAAACAGGACCAATCCATCGCCATGAGCACACTCTTCATTTCCGACCTGCACCTCGCCGGTGAGCGACCGCACCTCATCCAGGCCTTCATCGCGCTGACCCGCAACGAGGCGCGCGAGGCCGAGGCCCTGTACATTCTCGGCGACCTGTTCGAGGCCTGGTTGGGTGACGACGCGGTATTGCCGGATCTCGTCCCGGTCATCGATGCACTGAAGGCGCTAACGAAAAGTGGCGTGCCGGTATTCGTGATGGCGGGCAACCGGGACTTTCTGATGGGCGAGGGCTTCGAGGCCATCACCGGCGCAAGGCTCATCGACGACCCCACCGTCATCGACCTGTACGGCACACCGACCCTGCTGATGCACGGCGACACCCTGTGTACCGACGACGTGACCTATCAGGCCGTGCGCGCCCAGGTGCGCGACCCGGCGTGGATTGCCGCCGCCCTTGCCATGAGCATCGAGGAGCGCATCAAGACCGCGCAACAGATGCGCGCGCAGAGCCAGGCGCATACACAGGCGACGGCAGAGGAAATCATGGACGTCAACGCAGACGCGGTGACGGAGGCGCTGCGCCGGCACGGCGTGAGGCGCCTGATTCACGGCCACACCCACCGGCCGGCCGTTCACGAACTGGAAATAGACGGCCAGCCGGCGACCCGCATCGTGCTCGGCGACTGGTATCAGCAGGCCAGCCTGCTGCGCTGTGACGAATCGGGCTGCGAACGGGTTTCCACCTCCCAGCACAAACGATAGCAAAACCGCAGGGTGGGCACCCTACGGCGCTGCGCCTCGCAGGGATTAGTTTTCTGTGGAAACCTCACGGCTCTCTTCACCGGCGGGCAAGGGATTGTCCAGCGAATAATGCCGGTAACCCTCCGGCAGGGTCAGCATCTCCCGCTGAAGCGTGAAGTCCCTGCGGTAATCCTTCAGGAAACGCTGATAACCCCCGTTCCCCCACTCGCGGATGGGCAGGCCGTGGGCGTAATGGCGGGTGGCCTCGAAGATGTTGACGGCCAGGTCGCAGGCGTCGAGCATGTCGGGCGGCGTGTTGGCCAGCGTGCTGGCGTGCTCGCCGGCGAGTACCGTGCGGAACTCTATCAGCGCCTCACGCACGTCGGACAGAAAGCTCTCCGGCGTGACCACCGCATTGTAGCAGCGCTTGCCATTCACCGTGTACCGATAGTGCGTGGCCTGGCGGCCCTCGATCTTGGGAATCGCGCTGGAGGGCTGCGATTCCTCCACATAGTCGATGGCGATGGGTGGCCCGATCTTGATGGGCTTGGCGTGGATCTCGAAAACGGTCTGGTCGTCGGCATTGACGCTGTAGATCACCTTCGCCTTGCGATCGAACAGCAGGAAGTCCTGGGGTGAGCGGCTGTCATCCATGTGGAGATAGTTGGCGTTGACGAACATGCGCGTGGTGTACGACTGGCCGCTCCCCGCCTCGGTCTCCACATACAACAACGCCGTGCCCGGCAGACTCTCGCCCCTTTCCTCGGCGGCAATCTCCTCGGCCGTCTTCTGCGGCTGGCTTGCGCAGCCGCCCAGCAAGGCCACCAGCGCCAGCCCCGACCACCACTTCACATTCTCAACCTTCATTCAACCAACCCCCTGTAGATAATCCAGTTCATCGTCACTAAAGCCGGCCGCCAGGCGCGCGCTGCGATGCAACGGCCCCGGGCTGTGACCCTTCATGTATTGATCAAACAGTTGCCGAAAGGTTTCCTTCGACTCAAAGCCGCGCTGGGCGCAGAGATAATGAAACCAGCGCGAGCCGATCTCCACGTGCCCCACCTCGTCGCGCAGGATGATCTCCAGCAGCGCCACCGCGGCGTGATCGCCATGGGCATCGAGCTTCCTCATGATCCCCGGCGTCACGTCCAGGCCGCGCGCCTCCAGCACGCGTGGCACCAGCGCCATGCGCACCAGCGGATCGAAGGCCGTCTTTTGCGCCATCTCCCAGAGGCCGTTGTGGGCATCGAAGTCGCCATAGTCGAAACCCAGCACGCGCAGGTGATCGCGCATCAGGCCGAAGTGATAGGCCTCCTCATCGGCCACCCGCACCCAGTCGTCATAGAACCCCCGCGGCAGGTCGCGAAATCGGTACACCGCGTCCCAGGCGAGGTTGATGGCATTGAACTCGATATGGGCAATGGCGTGAATCAGCGCCGCATGACCCTCCGCGGTGTGCAGACTGCGCCGGGGCAGCTGCCGCGGCAACACCAGTCGCGGCCGCTCGGGTCGCCCCGGCTCACCGATGGGCGCGGGCGGCGTCCCGCCCTGCAACGACAGCTCGCCAGCACGCCACTGCTCGGCCATGGCGCGGGTCTGCGCAACCTTTTCATCCGGCGCACAGGCGGCCAGACAGACCTCCGCAGCGGCAAACAGATTGGAATGGGTCATGGCCTGAATCCCCGCGCTCGGCAAACGGTGGATTATCCGGCCCGCCACCATCGGGCGTCAAACCCACCTGTCGCCCCGGCCAAATCATCAACTGGCACATTTCATGCCGCATGATCCGTGAAGGACTGACACCCGCTGGCAGTCATTTCACCAATGAAAGCCCACACAGAAGACTCACACAATGCCCTGGGAGAGAAAATCAGGGCACATATCGTCATCAACGGCACCAGCACCGGCGGCCTGCCCGCCGCCTACGGCATCAAGCACATCCTCGGCAAGGGACGCCAGGTCACGGTCATCTCCAACTGGGCACCTTCCAGTTCGTGCCCCCCCAACCCCTGAGTGGCGGTAGGTTGTCGAACCCGCGCCGATACCACCTTCAAGCCCACCCCCCACTTGGCCAAGAAGGGCATCGAGAAGCTGCGTTGATACGGCCATCGGCGCTCATCTTGCCATCTACCCGCCCCTTCCGCCGCCCGTGCATTTCCCCCGGACACTACCGGCCGCGGCGGCGGGGGGCACCCTGAAAATGCGCCTCCCCAACACATCCGGCGCATGTCAGAAGGACGGATTTGCGAAATTTCCTAAATCAGGTTGTGGTCATTTCTTACATTATTTCAGCTCAATAGTAACTCTCACACCGCAGGCAGGCATGGAATAATCCTCCGGCTTTCGCCGCCATGGCGGCACTTTTCTTTAACCTGAATCCGTAGGTTCAGGTTTAACCAAACGCCTTCGAAGCAGTATCTCACTCAGCGTGGCAGACTTCAGACGACACAGTCTGTCAACGCCGGTTTCGTAACGGCCCACCTGTCTCGGGCCTGACAACATACGATATTACCGAAGATAATGTTCCGACATTGTTGTCAGTAATGTCTGGCGCACAGATAAGGAGCCTCTTTATGCTGACGACCAAGAAACCCAGCTGTGAACAGATCATCGATAGCCTACCCGACCCCTTCGTGATCATCGACAGGGAATACAGAATCCTCGCCGCCAATCGCGCCTACCAGGAACACTATGGCGTCGCGGCCGGCGACCTGCTGGGCCGCTACTGTTACGAAGTCTCCCACCACGCCAGCGCCCCCTGCAGTCAGCACGGCGAACAGTGCCCGCTGGAAGAGGTCTTCAGCACCGGCAAGCCATGCCAGGTGACGCACGTGCATTACGACAAGGACGGCAACGAGGAATACGTGCAGCTGCAGGCCGTGCCCATCGTCGATGACAACGGCGAGGTCATGTACATGGGCGAATACGTGCAGGTGTTACCGCCACCGAGCAGCGACAACAACCTGCTGGTGGGCCGCTCGCCGGCCTTTCTGCACATGAGCAGCCTGCTGCAGCGCGTCGCCCCCACCCGCTCCACGGTGCTGCTGCTGGGCGAAAGCGGTGTCGGCAAGGAAAGAGTCGCCGAGTATATCCACTTCTATTCCCAGCGCCGCAATGGCCCCTTCGTCATCGTCGATGGCGGCATGCTGGGGGAGAATCTCATCGAAAGCGAACTGTTCGGTTATGAAAAGGGCGCCTTCACCGGCGCCAACAGCCGCAAGACCGGGCTGTTCGAAGCAGCCAATGGCGGCACCCTGTTCATCGACGAAATCTGCGAGCTGCCGCTGTCGCTGCAGACCAAACTGCTGCGCGCGCTGGAGAGCAACACCATCCGCCGCATCGGCGGCAACGACTACATCAAGATCGATGTGCGCATCATCGCCGCCACCAACCGCGACATGCAGCGCAGGGTCGCCGAGGGGCAGTTCCGTCAGGATCTGTACTATCGCTTATCCGCCTTCCCCATCCACATCCCGCCCCTGCGCAAGCGACGCGAGGACATCATCGCCCTGGCCGAACACTTCCTCGCCAGCCAACCGGAAGGAAAGCGCCATATTCCCCTGTCCAGCGAGGTCATCGAAAAGCTGTTGGGGCACGACTTCCCCGGCAACATCCGCGAACTGCGCAACGCCATCGAGCGCGCCGTCATCCTCGCCTGCGGCGACAGCCTGACGCCGGCGCACATCGTGCTGGAAGACGGCAATGCCCTGAACAGCGAGAAGGACAATGCCAGAAAGGCCGCCGGGCACCTGATACAACGCCGTGGACGCCTCACCGAGCAGATGGTGCTGGACGCCCTGAGGCACTGCGACGGCCACCGCTCGCGCGCGGCGCAGCGGCTGCATGTCAGCGAACGCACCCTGTACCGTTATATCAAGCGCATGCGCATCGACGACTGAGGCGCGGCCAGGGCACAAACGGAAAACCTCATTGCCGGGAAAATGCCTCGCGGGCGCGCTGATAGCCCAGATCGATCATCTCCCCGGCGCGATAAAACTCATAGGCCCGGCAACTGCGCCGCGGGATATCGATGAGCACATCCGGCCGATAGGCGGCCAATTGGGAACCGGCGATGGCGTTCTGCATGGTTTCAAAGGCATTCTGCAACAGCTCGAACAGCCCCAGCCCCGGTCGCACCCTGTCGCCCAGCAGCGGCCACTCCCAGTCGCCCACATCCAGCCCCAGGGGCTTCAGACTCTCCTGCAGACCATCGATGAAGCGCACGATTCTGCGCCGGCGGCTGGCCAGCATCTGCTTTTTCACCTTCGCCACCGACGGCGCGGCCACCGCCTGATGCGGCGTATAGCCGTTCAAGCCGTTAAGATTGACCGCAACGGTCAGCTCGGTGGCCGTCTTCAGGGTCGGCGCCACCGGCACCGGGTTGAGCAGGCCGCCATCGAGCAGCTGCATGCCGCGGTATTCATAGGGCATGAAAATGGTCGGCACGGCAATGGAGGCGCGAATCGCCTCGAACAGGGAGCCATCCTCCAGCCATACCTCGCGCTGACGCTCGATGTTGCTCGCCACCGCCGTGAAGGCGATGGGCAACTCCTCGATCTGGTGTTCGCCAATCAGCTCGCGCAGCACATCGATGATCTTCTCGCCGCGAAACAGCGCCGTGGTGCTGAAGGAAAAATCCAGATAACGCAGTACGTCGGCCTTGTTCAGGGCCAGCAGCCAGTCACGGAAAATATTCAGCTGCCCCGTGGCGTGGATGCCGCCCACCAGCGCCCCCATGGAGGCACCGGAAATGCAGCGGATATCGTAGCCCTGTTCCATCAGGTACTCGATCACGCCGATGTGCGCCATGCCCCGCGCGCCCCCGCTGCCGAGCGCCAGCGAAACGGTCTTCCTTTTTGCGGCCCTGCCTGAATCGTTCATCGATATCCCTGCCGCCTGTTCCTGAAAATTTCCCGCGAGGTTCGGATCACTGCGCCTCTTGCAACGAGGCCGCCGTCTCAAAGCGATACATCTCGTGACACTCGGTACAATTCTGCATCAATTCCGCCAGCTGCCCCAAGGCATATTCGCCGTCGCCCAGCTGCTCCGCATCCAGCGCCAGCTGTTCAAACTTGACATGCGTGTCGAAGCCCAACTGCTTGAAGCCCAGCGGCAGCTTGCGCACCAACGAACCCGGCATGCCCTGCTGCGTCGCCGTGCCCAGTGGGCGCGCCGCCGCCACCACGCTGGCCATGTCGTCATTGACGATACCCTCGGTGATCCCCTGTATACCCACCAGAAACTGGCGCATCTCCGCCAGCACCATATCGCGCTCCGCCGGCTCCAGCACAATCGCCTCACGGCCATCGGCCGTCGCCACCACCTCACCACTGAGAATAAACTTGTAACCCATGCCCACTACCGCCAGCAACAATACCACCACGCTCGTCCAACACAACTTGCACATGACCTGATTCCTTAAAACGTTAACCCTATCTGTCCGATGCCGTACACCACGACAATAAAACCATTGCAGGGGCGGCTTCAGCCGCGATGGTTGTTTATAAATCCATCGCGGCTGAAGCCGCTCCTACACCATTAACAACCGCCCCTATCCATCCACCAGCAAGGCCGCCGCAACAAACCCCCACAGCGGCTCCGCCTCCGCGGCAAGATCAAAATTGAAATCGAAGATCGACCAGCGCATCACCAGTCCCTGAATCAGCGCCGCCACCAGCCAGGCGCTCTCCTCCGCATCCAGCGAATCGCGCATCAGTCCCGCCGCCTGACCCTCGCGGATCAGGCGGCTCACCTGCTGCACATAACCCGTCATGATCTTCTGCACCGTCTGCTTCAGCAGCGGCGACTCCAGATGCAGCCGGTCGGAAAACAGCAGGCGCGGCAGGCCCCTGTTCTGTGAAATAAACCGCAACTGCGCCCGTATCAACTGATGCAGGCGCTCATCGGCCGGCCCTGAACCGGAAAAGAAGGCCGCCAGGGTCCGAAACAGCCTCTCACCAATGTGCGAAATCGTCGCCGCAAATATCGCGTCACGCGTCTTGAAGTGCCGAAACACCGTCGGCTGCGCGATGCCGACATGATCCGCGATGGCCTGGGTGGTCACCTTCTTCACCCCAAGACTCGCCGCAAGATCCAGGGTGGCATCGATGATTTCCTGCTTGCGTTGCTCGCTAGGCTTGCCCATGCAGCGCCTCCACTCTCCTCAGAGTAATCAATCACTCACAAGTATAGAGACGGGTCGAACGAAGTCAATCGTCACGCCCGTACATCACATAAGCGCAGGATACAGATGATGAACCAAGGGCAAATGTCGGAAGCCGCGGCTACCGCAGGAGCGGGAAATCCGTGCTCGCTCGATTATGGACTATCCTTGTAACAAGCCCGCGCAAGACGCACCGGGACAACCGCAAACACCCTCGACATGTGGCTGAAAATGACCCTGTTTATCATCCTTGGACTGGTAGCGGTGATCGCCGCCGTGCTGATTCTCGGCGCGGCTCGCTGGCAATCGGCCAGCCGGGAGTTGCAGGCCAGACTGGAGGCCGCGCAGCCCCCCGAGCAGCCCGCCACCTACGACACCCGCGAACTGGACGGCTTGCCAATGCCGGTACAGCGTTACTTTCGGGCAGTGCTCTCCGAGGGACGATCGATAGTGTCGCGGGTCAGTGTGATGCACCGCGGCACCTTCAACATGAGTGAAACCGGCGAGCAATGGAAGCCCTTCACCTCTGCCCAGCAGGTCACCACCCAGCCACCGGGCTTCATCTGGAACGGACGCATCGCCATGCTGCCGGGCCTGCCGGTGCGGGTACACGACGCCTATGTCGCCGGCGAAGGCATTCTGCGCGCCTCGCTGTCCGGGCTGATCACACTGGCGAACATGCGCGGCACGCCGGACATGAACCAGGGCGAGTTGATGCGCTATCTGGCCGAGGCAGCCTGGTATCCAACGGCCCTGCTGCCCAGCCAGGGCGTGCGGTGGACAACGGTGGACGACACCTCGGCCAAGGCCACGCTGCAGGACGGCGATACCCGCGTGAGCCTGCTGTTTCGCTTCGATGAGCAAGGCCTGATCGCGTCGGTGCTGGCCGAGGCCCGTGGCCGCACCGTGGCAGGCAAGGTGATTGCCACGCCGTGGGAAGGCCGCTGGTTCGATTACGCCTTGCGTGACGGCATGCGCATCCCCCTCGAAGGCGAGGTGGCGTGGCTGCTGCCCGAAGGCCGCAAACCCTATTGGCGGGGACGCATTACGGAGATCCGTTTTGAGTGAGTCGGATAAGTGCCGTTCACGTCAGAGGCCTCTGACAGGCAGCCTTGCATAAAGCGCGATAAAGGTATATTTTTTATACCATGCATGTATTTGAGTTCGATGAGCGGAAAAGCCAGGCCAATCTCGAAAAACATGGGATCGATTTTGTCAACGCCCAGAAACTCTGGACTGACCCCTGTTTCATTGAGATTCCTGCAAAGACTTCTGATGAACCCAGGTTTCTCGTGATCGGCCGAATCAGCGGCAAACATTGGTCTGCGGTTATTACTCCCCGCAACGACAAAATCGGAATCATCTCCGTCCGCCGTTCTCGTAAAGAAGAGGTGGCTATTTATGAAAGCTAAGAAATTTGATGCTGACTTCGATAGTGGCAAAGATGTTACGGCATCGCTCGATCACTCAAAGGCCAATAGGCCTCTTCAGAAGTCAAAAAGAGTCAATGTAGATTTTCCCACCTGGATGATTGAGTCCCTTGACCGCGAAGCAAGCCGGCTCGGGGTTACGCGTCAGTCCATCATTAAAGTCTGGCTTGCCGAACGCCTTGAGCAAACGCCATCCAAGCATTAACCTAATCCTGAACCCGCAGGTTCAGGATTGGCGCATCGTCGACAACCGCACCGGCATGCGCCGCGAGCCCCAGCCGCCGGGCGGGCCGTCGAAGACGCCGGCGCAGCGGGTGCCGCAGGTCTTGCAGCGGCCGTCGTCGGTGAGATGCCAGGTGGAGAGTTCGTACCAGTCACGGCCGATGAGTTTCGTGCCGCAGGAATGGCAGTAGGTGCTCTGGCCCTCGCTGTCGTGCACGTTGCCGGTGTAGGCATAGCGCACGCCGTTTTCCATGGCGATGGTGCGTGCGCGAGCGAGACTTTCCGGCGGCGTGGGCGGCACGTCCATCATCTTCCAGTCCGGGTGAAAGGCGGTGAAATGCATGGGTACGTCCGGCCCCAGTTCCTTCACCACCCAGCGGGTCATCTCGTCCAGCTCCTTGTCGGAGTCGTTGTAACCGGGAATCACCAGGGTGGTGATCTCCAGCCACACCTCGGTTTCATGCTTGACATAACGCAAAGTGTCCAGCACCGGCTGCAGGTGGCCGCCGGTGATCTTGTAATAGAAATCCTCGCTGAACGCCTTCAGGTCTATATTGGCCGCATCCATGTGTCGGAAGAACTCCCTGCGCGGTTCTTCACAGATGTAACCGGCGGTGACCGCCACCGACTTGATGCCCTGCTCCTCGCAGGCGATGGCCGTGTCCACGGCGTATTCGAGAAAGATCACCGGGTCGTTGTAGGTATAGGCGACGCTGCGGCAACCCAGCTCCTGCGCG
This sequence comes from Chromatiales bacterium, assembly GCA_026982475.1. Taxonomy (GTDB): domain Bacteria; phylum Pseudomonadota; class Gammaproteobacteria; order SZUA-152; family SZUA-152; genus DRQN01. The sequence continues at coordinate 2,032 of JALSHB010000082.1, read as the reverse complement.
GCATTGGCCAGCATCTCGGGGGTGGCGCGGTCGGCCAGGGTGTCCATTTCGCGCGACTTGCTCATGTCCCAGTTCTGGCAATACTTGCAGGCCAGGTTGCAACCGGCGGTGCCGAAGGACAGCACCGGCGTGCCGGGCAGGAAATGGTTCAAGGGCTTCTTCTCGATGGGGTCGACGCAGAAGCCGCTGGAGCGACCGTAGGTGGTGAGTACGATCTCGTCGCCCTGCCGCGCGCGCACGAAGCACAGCCCCTGCTGGCCTTCGCGCAGTTTGCAATAGCGCGGACAAACGTCGCATTGCAGGCGGCCATCGTCCAGCTTGTGCCAGTATTCGGTCGCCACCACGAATTCGCTGCCGACAAATCTCCGCTTTTGCATCATCGCCCCCTTGGAATTCCGCGCGTGTATCGCCATCTCTACCCATAGAGTATGGGCGGGTTTGGATTTTAAAAGCCTGCCATTTGCATTCGAGGAACCCACACATGCCCCGCATTCGACCCCCAGCCGTTGCCGATATGTTCTATCCCGCCGATGCGCAGGAACTGCAAGAGATGGTCGACGGCTATCTGCGAGAGGCCACGCAAGGCACGGCGAGCGTGGAAAGTGCCGGCGCCCCCAAGGCCCTCATCGTGCCCCACGCCGGCTACGTCTATTCCGGCCCGGTGGCCGCCAGCGCCTATGCACGGCTGCTGCCGGCCCGGCGGAAGATCAAGCGCGTGGTGCTGCTGGGGCCGTCGCATCGCGTGCCCCTGCTCGGACTCGCCAGCAGCAGTGCCGATGCCTTCAGCACCCCCCTCGGCGCCATACCGCTGGACCGCCAGGCCATCGAGCGCGCCGAGCAACTGCCACAGGTGCACCGTCTCGACGAGGCCCACGCCTTGGAGCACAGCCTGGAGGTGCAACTGCCCTTCCTGCAAAGCGTGCTGGACGATTTCAGCCTGGTGCCACTGGTGGTGGGCGACGCCTCGCCGGCGGAGGTGGCGGAGGTGCTGGAATTGCTGTGGGGCGGCCCGGAGACACTGATCGTGGTCAGCTCCGATCTCAGCCACTATCACGACTACGACACCGCCAGCGCCCTCGACAGCACCACCTCACAGGCCATCGAACACCTGCAGCTGGAGCGCATCCACGGCGAAAACGCCTGCGGCTTCCATGCCGTCAACGGCCTGTTGTACCTGCTGAGAAACCGCGCCCCAGAGCTGGGCCTGCGCGGCCATACCATCGACCTGCGCAATTCCGGCGACACCGCCGGACCGCGTGATCGCGTCGTCGGATACGGTGCCTATGTCTTTGAATGATGCCACATCCAGCCATCCGGCCGGCGACGAGGACAGCCGCCTGTGCGAGGAAGAGCGCGAGCTGTTGCGCAAGGTGGCGCGGGCCTCCATCGAACACGGACTGCGCACCGGCCAGCCGCTGGCGGTGGACACGGCGCGCCATCCACGCCCGCTGCGCGAACCCGGCGCCAGCTTCGTCACCCTCAACGAACACGGCCAGCTGCGCGGCTGCATCGGCAGCCTGGAGCCGGTGCGCCCGCTGGTGGAGGATGTCGCCCACAACGCCTGGGCCGCGGCCTTTTCCGATCCGCGCTTTCCGCCCCTGCGCGCCAGTGAGCTGCCGGATCTGGACCTGCACATCTCGGTGCTGTCGCCTGCCACGCCCATGCAATTCGATTCAGAGCAGGATCTGATCCGCCAGCTGCGGCCCGGCGTGGACGGCCTGGTGCTGGAAGAGGGCTATCATCGCGGCACCTTCCTGCCGGCAGTGTGGGAGTCCCTGCCCGACCCGCGGGACTTCCTGCAACACCTGAAGCTGAAGGCCGGCCTGCCGGCGGACTACTGGTCGGACACGATCCGCGTCTCGCGCTATGCCACGGAATCGTTCTAGGAGTCTGCCCTGAATCCACAGGTTCGGGTCTGTGACAAAACACCGTCGGGTGGGCATCGCCCACCATGACCGCTCGCCCGGTGGGCGATGCCCAGCCGCCACGCCGCGCCTTCGCCGTGAGCAGGTCTTCAGCGCAACTTTTCAGC
>JALSHB010000081.1 GCA_026982475.1 Chromatiales bacterium | reverse complement strand
TTCAGCGCAACTTTTCAGCACAACCCCGGCCACGCCAGGATCAGTGCAGACACTCGCCCCGCGAATGCGGCTTGCACACACGACCGTCCAGCCAGCGGGCCTGGCTGAGATTGGCGCCGGTGAAGTCGGTGTTTTCCAGTGTCACGCCGCGCAGGTCGGCATTGCTGAGGTCGGCGTCGACCAGGCGCGCATTGCTCAGATCGGCGTTCTGCAGGATGGCGTAGGCCATGTTGGCGCCGCTGAGATTGGCGCCACCGAGCTTGCTCTTGCGCAGATTGGTGCCCACCAGCGTCGCCCGTTGCAGGTCGACATCGGTGAGATTGCTCACCGACAGGTTGGCGTAGGCCAGATCCGCGCCGGTCAGCAGAGAACCGCGCAGGTCGGCATTGGTGAGATTGGCGTTGCGCAGGCGCGAACCGCGCAGATCCATGGACACCAGCTGCACGCCTTCCATGAAGCAGTTGCTCCAGTTCACCCAGGGCTGGGGGATGGCATTGCAGTCCGCGGCGTGATGTTCCTCCCAGGGCTGAAACCAGAGCGCGCTGCCCACCACCGCCGCCAGCAGCAGGGCCGCCACCGCGCCGCGCAGGAAATAATTCTGCCGGGTGTGCCTCGCCGCCTCGGCGATTGCCGTCTTGATCTCGCGGTGGCGCAGCATCTCGGCCTCTTCCCAGGCCCGCCGGTCGTCGTCGGAACGCCGCCGGTCGCGCGGCACGCCGGGCGGCGTGGTTTCATCCTTGCCACGCCGGTCGCGCGCGCTACGCTCGTCCTCGCGCATGCGCGCGATCAGTAGCCGCTCGTAGGCCTCGGCATCCTGCAGATCGGCCTTCATTTCCTCCGGGATCAGCACCGGCACCTCGGACACCGGCTGCCAGGTCTGCTGATCGACGCTAAGCTCGTCACTCTCGCGAATACGCCCCAGCAGGATGAAACGGGTGATCTGCCCGGCCGGAAAGGGACCGCGAATCTCGCTCCCGCGGCGCGTGTACCACAATTGTCTCGTTTGCATTGTTCTACCCCCAACCGGCAATGATACTAAGCCCAGCCAACACGAATCCAGCTCCATCCCCGCCCTATAAGTGGGTCACTTCGAGGCGCCACCGGAAAGGCTCGGCCAGGCCGCGCGCAAATAGATGACCATGGACCACAGGGTCAGCCCGGCAGCCACGTACAGCAGCACGAAACCGATCTCGGCGGTGGGAAACTCACCCAGTGGTTCACGGTAGAGCAGCAGCAACAGGGCCAGCATCTGCGCACTGGTCTTGATCTTGCCGATGGTGGACACGGCCACCGAGGTGCGGTCGCCGATCTCGGCCATCCATTCGCGCAGGGCGGAGATGACGATCTCGCGGCCGATGATGACCACCGCCGGCAGCACCAGCAGCAGGTCCGAGAAGGGCGTGGGATTGACGTCCACCAGCATCACCAGCGCCGCCGCCACCATCAGCTTGTCGGCCACCGGATCGAGGAAGGCGCCGAAGGCCGAGGTCTGCCGCCAGCGCCGCGCCAGATAGCCGTCCAGCCAGTCGGTGATGGCGGCGATGGCGAACACCACCGTCACCGCCACGTGCGCCCATGGCACCGGCAGGTAGAACAGCACGGCGAACACCGGAATCAGGGCGATGCGCAGCAGGGTGAGGATGTTGGGAAGGTTGTAGGTCATGGTTTTGTTGCCACAGAGTCACAGAGGACACGGAGTTGGCCTTTGGGACAAGTCCCTGCATTCACCCTGTCTGCGCAATCCGCTACGTCCAGCGGACAATCGCCACCCATAAGCCTCCCCGCGACAGATTGACGGGGCGCTGTCCTGGAACAGGGAATCCACCCCAGAAAGATTGAACGCCTCTGTGTACTCTGTGCCTCTGTGGTGAAAAACATGGCGCCCCCGGCTGTCTCACTCCGAATGGAACACATCATATACTTTTTGCGCCAGATTTTTACTGATGCCGGGCACGCTGGCCAGATCCTCGACCCCGGCGCGGGCCACTTCCTGCAGGCCGCCGAACTGCTTCAACAACAACTGGCGCCGTTTTGGCCCCAGGCCGCTGATGCCCTCCAGCACCGAGGTGTTGCGCGCCCGGGCGCGGCGCTGACGGTGGCCGGTAATGGCGAAACGGTGGGCCTCGTCGCGTATCTGCTGGATCACGTGCAGGGCCGGTGAGTCCGCCGGCAGGCTCATCTCGCGGCCGGCGAACACCAGCACCTCCTGCCCCGGCTTGCGCGATGGCCCCTTGGCCACACCGAGCAGGCTGACGCCGCCGATCTGCAATTCCTCCAGCACCGCCGCGGCCTGCGCCACCTGCCCCTTGCCGCCATCGATGATGAGGATGTCCGGCAGCTTGCCCTCGCCCCTTTTCAGCCGCGTGTAGCGCCGCATCAAGGCCTGGTGCATGGCGGCATAGTCGTCGCCGGGGGTGATGTCCTCGATGTTGAAGCGGCGATAGTCGGCCTTCAGCGGGCCGTTGCCGTCCAGCACCACGCAGGAGGCCACGGTGGCCTCGCCCTGGGTGTGGCTGATGTCGAAACACTCCAGGCGCTGTGGCGTGTCGTCCAGGCCCAGCACCTCCCGCAGCGCCTCCAGGCGTTTCAGCACCCCGGCCTTGCCGGCCAGGCGGCTGCGCAGGGCGGTGCGGGCATTGGCCTCCGCCATCTGTCGCCAGCGGTCGCGCTCACCGCGCAGACGCCAGCTCAGCTGCACCTTGTGGCCGCTCTGCTCCGAAAGCACGGACTGCAATACGCCGGCGCCCTCCGGCTCGGCGTTGAGCAGGATCTCCGGCGGGATCTCGCGGCCACCCGCCCCCTCCCCGCTCAAGTAGAACTGCGCCACGAAGGCCGCCAGGATGTCCGCCGCCGCGGCGCCCTCGGCCTGGCGCGGAAACCAGGACTTGTTGCCCAGATTGCGCCCGCCGCGAATGAAGAACACCTGCACGCAGGCCACGCCACCCTCGCTGACCACCGCGATCACGTCGCGGTCGCCGCCACCACCGTCCACCGACTGGGTCTCCTGCATGCGCCGCAGGCTGGCGATCTGGTCGCGGAAGCGCGCCGCCTGCTCGAACTTCAGCGCCTGTGACGCCGCCTCCATGCGCGTCACCAACTCGTCGATGAGACGGGAGCTGCGGCCTTCGAGGAACATCACCGCGTGGCGCACGTCCTCGGCATAGTCCTCGGGCGAGATCAGCCCCACGCAGGGCGCGGTGCAGCGTTCGATCTGATATTGCAGGCAGGGCCGCGAGCGGTTGCCGTAGAAGCTGTCCTCGCACTGGCGCACGCGGAACACCTTCTGCAACAGGTTGAGGCTCTCGCGCACCGCACCCGCTGAAGGGTAAGGGCCGAAATAGCGCCCCTTGAGGCGCTTGGCGCCGCGGTGATAGCCGAGGCGCGGATAGTCGTGATTGCCGGAGAGAAACAGGAACGGGTAGCTCTTGTCGTCGCGCATCAGGATGTTGTAGCGCGGCTTGAGCTGCTTGATGAGGTTGTTCTCCAGCAGCAGGGCCTCGTTCTCGGTGTGGGTGACGGTCACCTCCACGCCGTGGATCTGCGCCACCAGGGCGCGGGTCTTGGGGCTCTGCACGGTGCGCTGGAAATAACTCGACACGCGTTTCTTCAGATTGCGCGCCTTGCCCACGTACAGCACCGTGCCCTCGGCGTCGAGCATGCGGTAGACGCCGGGCTTGCCGGT
>JALSHB010000080.1 GCA_026982475.1 Chromatiales bacterium | reverse complement strand
GTTATGCACCCGTCACGGATGTCACCGAAACCCCGCCTCATGGATCAGGTTCGAGACAGGATCCGTCGCAAGAACTATAGCATCCGCACTGAGGAATCCTACACTGCCTGGGTTCGTCGTTACATCCTATTTCATGGCAAGCGCCACCCGGCCGAGTTGGGGGCCCGGGAGCTGGAATGTTTTCTGTCTCATCTGGCCTCGGATCGTAACGTGGCGGCGTCTACCCAAAATCAGGCCTTGAGCGCTCTGTTGTTCCTGTACCGTGAGGTATTGAACATCGATTTGCCCTGGCTCGATAACATTCAGAGGGCGAAGAAGCCGCAGCGCCTTCCTGTGGTTTTGACGACAGCCGAGGTGCGTTCCGTGCTGGCACGCCTCGATGGCCAGAAGTGGTTGATGGCGAGTTTGCTGTATGGAACTGGTATGCGTCTGATGGAGTGTCTGCGCCTGCGCGTGAAAGATGTCGACTTTGCGATGCGCCAGATCACGATTCGTAGTGGCAAGGGCGACAAGGACAGGGTGACGATGTTGCCGGAATCGGTAGTTGCTCCGTTGACGGGTCAGCTTGAGAGGGTCAAGGCGATCCATGAGCGGGATCTTGCCGAGGGTTTCGGCGAAGTCTTTCTCCCGCATGCCCTGGAAAGAAAGTACCCGCAGGCCGGCCGGGAATGGGGTTGGCAGTATGTGTTTCCGGCGACGAGACGGTCAACCGATCCGCGCTCGAACAGGGTGCGGCGGCATCATGTCGATGAGAAGGTTCTGCAGCGCGCGATGAAGCAGGCGGTCAGGTCTGCCGGGCTGAGCAAGCCTGCTTCTTGTCATACCCTGCGGCACAGCTTCGCCACGCACCTGCTTCAGTCGGGCTACGATATTCGCACGGTTCAGGAGCTGCTGGGGCATGCGGATGTATCGACGACCATGATCTATACCCATGTCCTCAACCGGGGCGGCAAGGGGGTGGTAAGCCCGATGGATGGATTGTGAGGCGACGAAGAGTCTTGCCGGATGCCCTGGACAGCACGGGGCGGGAAGGGTCTGTTGCGCCCTTCCCTCCCCGCCTGTGCATGAGGATGCCGCTCAGTCGGCGCCGCTTTTCTCCGTTGGCGGTTCCGTTGCCGGATCGGTTTCTTCATCGGCCTTGGGCGTGACGAGTTTGTCCCGACCGGCCGCCTCCACCAGGGCATCGCCGGTGTAGTTGGGCAGACGGAAGTACTCGTCGCGGCTGCTGACCTTGAGCACGTAGTCGTTGTCGCGCTTGCCTAACTGGTAGTCGATTCTCTCGCCGCCCTTGCGGGTGAGGCGGAGCTGCAGGGCCGGCTCGTCCAGCTTGTAGTCAGCCTGTTTTTCGCGCCCCAGCACGGCGCCGATGCGGAGGCTGGCGAGTTTGTCCGCCAGGCTGCGGGCCGCTTCGAGGTTCAGTGCCTCGCCCTCGGCCAGTCCTTCGGCGCTCCAGCCGGTGTCGCCCTGGGGCCGCAGGCGGAGGCCGGCGACCTCGATGGCGTCGATGGCCTCGCGGGACACCGCCAGCAGCGTCTTGTCCTCCCACTCCGCGGCCTTCACCGGGGCGTCGTAGCTGGCGAAGTCCGCGCTGTAGATGGCGTCGTCGCCGTCGCGGCGCAGGTGGCTGCGGCGCACCCCGGGCGAGGTGCCGAGGTAGAGGATGGCGAGGGTGTCGTCGCCGCTGGCGAGGCGGATGCGGCGCTCGAAGGCGTCTTCCGCCACCTTGAAGCGCTCCCGCGCGGTGTCGCTGGTGGCCACCGGCAGGCCCGGGCGCAGGGCCTGCAGGCGTTCGAGCAGGCGCTCCACCTTGTCCGCGTCGGCGGGGAAGTCGCCCTCTGCGGGCAGCACCCAGCCGTCGGCGGCCTTGCGCAGGTTCAGCGAGGCGCCCTCGCCGTCCGCCAGCTCGATGCGGTCCACCGTGCGGCCGGCCAGGTCCAGCAGGGGGGTGTCGCGGGTGTGCGCGGCCAGGCCCGGGCCGCCGAGCTGCAGGCCCAGGGCCAGCAGCAGTTGCGCGGCCAGCAGCAGGGCCAGGTATCCAAGGGTCTTGTGCAGGGTCATGGTCTATACCTCCGCCAGGATCGCTTGATGGCGCCGCTGGTCGGCGCGCCGCACGCCGCGGCGCCACAGCCACACGGCGAACAGGCCGAACAGGGCCAGGCCATAGTTGAGATATTCCCAGAACAGTTGTTCATCATGTTCCAGGGGCAGCAGGGTGCGGGCGAACTGGGCGCGGCCGCGGATCGCCAGCAGGCCGCGGTCCTCCAGCGACCAGTCGATGGCGTTCTGCACCAGCACCAGGGGCTGTTCGTAGAAGCTGCCCAGGCCCTGGGAGACCAGGTTGAGGGCCGCGTCGCTGGCGAAGCTGTTGGCCGCCACCAGCACCAGCCGCGCCGAGTCGGGCGAGCGTTCGATGACGCCGGCGATGGGCGGCGGCTCGCTGCCTTCCTCGCCGTCCTTTTTCTCCTCCTCGTTCCCGCCGGGCTTGGCGGCCAGCGGCGAGTCCTTGCCCTGGAAGTAGGAGTCGAAACGCCCTTCCACCGCCACCGCGAGCAGTTGCGCCCCGCGTCCGCCTGCCACGGCGAAGCCCGTCTGCGGCCAGCGGCGGTAGTCCGGCACCATATCGAGGCTGTCGGAGGTCCAGCTCTGCGCCGTGCTGTGCAGCAGTTCGCTGACCCGGCGTCCGCGGTTCTTCTCCGCGTCCACCCGGATCGGCGAGACCCAGTTGAGGGTCAGCTGGCGCAGGCCGGCGGTGATGGGGCTGTCGCCGTCCATCTGCCCTTCGCGCAGGTCCGGGAAGTGGGGATAGGGCAGCATGCGGATCTCCTGCACCGGGATGGCGCCGATGTAGCGCGTCACCGGCACCGGCAGGGCGGTGTTCTGCGGGTCCAGCACCAGGGTCTCGTCGATGCTCAGGCCCTGGTGCTGGAGCCAGTCCTCCAGCCCGGAGCGGTGCTTGCGGGCGTCGATGCCCTGCCCCACGCTGACGTCGAAGGGCGAGGTGGCCATCACCACGCTGCCGCCCTGCATCAGGAACTGGTCGATGGCGAACAGCTGTTTCTCGTCCACCGCCTCCGGGGCCAGCACCAGCAGCAGGTCGGCGTCGGCGGGCACATGGCCGTCGGCGAGGTCGGTGTCCTTGAGGCGCACGTTCTCCTCCAGGGCGCGGGTCAGCGACTGGTAGCCCCGGGCGCGCGGGTCGAAGCCCGCCGCCTGCGGCTTGAACACCGCCACGGTCTTGAGGAAGCCCGGCGCCAGGCGCTGGATGGCGGCCTGGATGGCGCGCTTCAGGCCGTCGCGGTCCAGCTCCGCGGGCAGCGGCACCTGCACCGTCTCGCCGTCGCCCTCCAGCACCATGTAGAACCAGAAGGGCTGGGGATCGAACAGGCTGGCGACCTGCGGGCCGAAGCCGTACTGTTCCTGCAGGCGGCGTGCGAGGGCGCCGTCGCCGGCGTCCGGGTCTTCGATCTTCACCACCAGCTTGTCACCGGCCTGTTGCCGCATCTCGTCGAGCAGCGCCTCCAGGTCGCCGCGCAGGGTCGCCAGCTGTTCCGGCAGGCGCCCGGCGGGCGAGAGGTAGCCGTGGAAGGTCACCGGCCGGGCAAGGTTGTCGAAGGGGCTGCCGCCGGCCCGCCAGGCGTTCATCACCTTGCGGATGGCGCGGGTGATGGCGTATTCGGGGTTCTTCAGGATCACGTCCAGGTCGCCCTCGCCGCGCCCCTTGACCTCGA
>JALSHB010000079.1 GCA_026982475.1 Chromatiales bacterium | reverse complement strand
GTATTTGGAGCGTTTCATGGGTATGGACGACAGCGAGACCAATGTCAGGAATGACATCGTTGCCCTGATTCCGCGACTGCGCCGCTTTGGCCGGACGTTGACGGGCAATGCGCATGACAGTGACGACCTGGTGCAAAGCGCCATTGAGCGGGCGCTGAAGAGTCTGGGCCAATGGGAACGTGGCACACGCCTGGATAGCTGGATGTTCCGCATTACGCAAAACTTGTGGATCGACCACTGTCGCGCCAACACGCGTCGCGGTATCAGCACTTCCATCGACGAGTTGCACAGTCTGAGCAGTGAAGACGGCCGCAAGACCACGGAGAACCAGATCATGGTGCGCCAGGCGGAGCAGGCCATCGCCGCGCTGCCCGAAGAGCAACGCAGCCTGGTGGCGCTGGTGCTGGTGGATGGTCTCTCATATCGCGAGGCGTCGCAGATTCTGGGTGTTCCTATGGGCACGGTGATGAGCCGTCTGGCCCGGGCTCGCAAGACATTGGCAATGCAACTGCTGCCAGGAGGTGAATAGTGGCTCCAACACAACACGAACACATCGATGACGAAATGCTCATCGCCTTTCTGGACGGTGAATTACCGGCCGAGCAAAGCCGGCGTGTGGAACAGGCCATCAATGACGATGCCGGACTGGCCGAGCGGGCCGAACGTCTGGCGCGGGTCGCTGAGCTGGCGGCGCAGGCCCACCGGCATGTCCTGGACGAGCCCATGCCCCAGCGTCTGCTCGGTGCGGTGTGGCAGGATAGCGGCGCCGAACCAGCGAATGCCGAGGTGGTGACGCTGCCCAGCCGGCGGCGCTTCGCGGACACGTTTCCCCTGGCGGCGGCCGCTTCGGTGGCGCTGGTGGTGGGGGCCCTGCTGGGGCAGCAGTTTGGCGATGGTGGCACCGACTCCCACCGCCTGATGCAGGCGGATGCGGGCGTCATCGTTGCGCAAAACCCCCTCTATACCGCCCTGGAGCAGACGCCCAGCCAGCAGCGTTTCGAGGCGGGGAACGGCGACGTCATTCTGCCCGTCATGAGTTTTCAGGCCACCGATGGCCGCTATTGCCGTGAATTCCAGATCAATGCCGACCGCAAGGTGTCGATCGGCGTGGCCTGCAAGCGGGATGGCTACTGGAACACGGAGATTCTGCTGGCCGCCGGCAGTCGCCCGGCGGACAGCCAAAGCTACCAGCCCGCCTCGGGCTACAGCCAGGCTGCACTGGATGTGGTGCTCGATAGTTTGTGGGCCGGTGTGGCCTACGGCCCGGCCGAGGAAAAGGCGCTGATCCAGCGTGCCTGGCGCGATTAGCCGGCCATTATTTTCCAAATACCTTGTAGGATGCCGGTGAGCCTGCAAACCGCATCGGTCGGGAGCGGGGCCGCCCGCCTCTGACCAGCATTCAACACCCAGCCTCACGCGAGCGATACGGTTCGCTACCGCTTACCGGTATTCTGCACGGATGACCGGGATAGTTTTCCATCACAGCCCGCATCCAACAACTTCACGGAGAGGCTTGATGACGGCGGAGCCGCCAGGCGGCCACCCTGCGCGGTGACTTGCACGCCCTGATCCCCCGCCGCCAACCGCCACACCACGTCGGGCTCAAAAACAGCCACGCATTGCTCATCGGGCGCGGCAATCACCAGCGTCACTATACCTTCCGCCTGTACCGCCCGCAGCGCCTGCTGGGCCAGGGGGTCGTAAAGAAACGCCGCGTCATCCACCAACAACACGCCAGGTCGGGCGGCCAGGGCGCGCGCCAGTCTGATTCTTGCCGCCAGGGATGAGGGTAGACCCGTACCCGCCTGGTCGAGGCGTTGTGCGCGAGCGGCCTGTGTGTCGGCGATGTTCAGCCGGCACAGGGCGCCGAGGCGCTGCAGCCGCTGACGCTTGATGGGAGCCGCATAGCGCAGGTTGCGCAGCAGGGAGCCGCGCATCAGGGCAAATGCCGGCGTCACCCACTGCACTCGTTTGCGCAACGAGGCGGGGGCGATGTCGGCCAGCGGCAGACCGGCGATACGGATATCACTGGCGTTGTCGCGGGCCTGCAGCAGGTGCCGCAACAGTTGTGACTTGCCCAGGCCGGAGGCCCCGACCAGGGCCACGGTGCTGCCCGCCGGGGCATGCAGTGGCGAGTCGAGGTCCATGTCCAGGTCTGCCAGGGCGTGAATATGGAGCGACAGGGGCTGGCCCCGGGGCAGGACTTGACGGCCCTGTCGAGGCGGGCGGGCCTTGCGGGCGGTCTGCATCAGCTGCAACAGACGGCGACGGGCGACGATGAAATTAATCCATTGATCCAGGCTGCGCACCAGGCCGGTGAGCGAGACCGACAACAGCGAAACGGTAAACAACAAGGTGGTCCAGGCACCCGGTTGCTGCATGGGCAGAGGGTGCCCCTTGGCCAGCAACAGGCTCACCCAAGCCACTGTGGCGGGTACCATGACCACCGTCAACGCGGTGAGCAGGCCCAAGGTACGGGTGCGGGCAACGCTGGCGCGCAGCAGTGCCTGATTGTGTCTGTCCACGCGGCGCGCTTCGCTGCGGTAGCGGCCCAGGTGGGCGACGGTGGCGGCGGCCAGCACCAAATCCCCCAGCCGCGAGGACAATCTGCCGCGCAGACGACGTAATTCACGCGCCAGTCGGTAAAGCCGCAGGGCGGACAGCGGTGCCAGCACCAGGATCAATATCAGACTGGCCGCGGCCAGATGCAGGGCCAGTTGCGGATCGATGGCGGCCAAGCCGGCAAAGGCGGCCGCCAGAGTGGCGGAGGCGATCATCGATGTCGCCAGCCCCTGGGATATCCAGTCACGCACCGCCGCCAGGTCGCCAATCATGCGCGCCATGCTGGTGCCCAGGCGCTGTGGCTGGGCTCCCTGGCTGGCCGTTACACAGCTGCGTAACAGCACCAGACGCAGGGCATTGCTGTAATCCATGCCCAGGCGCTCGGCGGTGCTGTTGGCGCCCCAGTGCGTAAGGGCGATCAGCACTGCACTCAGTGCCAGAGCCACCGGCAGATGGGCCGGCAGGCCGGTTGGCCCAAGGGTATGCAGGGCGATGAGCAGTTCGCGGAACAGTATGGCGACCGCGAACAGTGTCAGGGCCTCGATGATGGAGAGGCCGAGCAGGCGAAGAAACCACCACCTTCTTCGCCCGCTGAGGATCCTGGGCAGGTTCATAGCGCTTCGCGCATCGTGTCGCTTTCAAGCGATACCAGCCACTGCTCGGCGACGTCGCCCTGGGACAATTCTGCCGGGGTATAACACGCCAGTCCCGTCACCTGTTCCGCCTCGCGCGATGCCAGGGGCGAGGCCGTTACCTTGCCGCTGATGCCCAGCACCCGGCCGAAGCACTGCATCCATTCCACCCCGGCGGCGGCGCCGGTAGAACTGTCGGCAGCAAACAGGTATGCACCGATGAGGTTCTGCATGGACGGGCTTTGAATCAATCCCGCGCTTTCCTGCTGATAAATACCATCGGCGATTTCCATCACGATCACGTCGCACGGCGTCGCCGCCAGGTGTGCGACCAGATGTGTGGCGGCATCGTGCAACTGTGGCAGCGGCATTTTGTAGGTGGAGGACATGCCGGCATCGGTAAAATCCACCGCCGCCACGGCGCCGGCGTCGTGCATTTTCCACAAATCGCCGCCTGCGCCGGTGCCGGTGATTTTTACCGCTCCCACGCGATACCCCTTTTGTGTCAGGCCGCGCACCAGGCTTACCGCCGTGGTGGTCTTGCCGGCATTCATGCTGCTGCCCACCACGGCAATGACCGTGGGTAAACGATTGATTGCCTGCTCGGGCACGGTGTAACGGGAGAGGTTGATCACGGCACCTTCGGCGTCACAGACCAGGCCGATGGGTTGAATGCGGGTTGGTGCCTTTATGCAGGTGTTCCAGCTCAATGCGATGGAGGCAATGCCGCCGGCGGCGACCAGGTCGCAAGGGCCCATTTCTTCGGGTAGGATGGCCTCGTATTGATCTGGGGCATAACGGTTGCCGTAGGCCACAAGTATTTCGTCATCTTCATGTAGCATCGAACGACGCCCGCTGGTGAGTTCCAGCGCTTTGTGATTACCGATTTCCTTCACCCGCGCCAGCAGCAGGTCACCGCTGTTGATTTGCCCGGGTTCGCGTTGCAATAAACGCAGTTGATCCAGCGCCACATTGCGTGTGACAAAGGCACGTTTTGCGTGGTGAATACGGTTGTTGTCGATGATGGTCATCATGATTATGCTCCTTGTTGTGTTATAAAAAACGAGAGGGTCTTCGTTTTAAATAACGAGGCGTCTTGATGATTATTCCGACATTTGTGAAATTTATTCTTCTTGTCTAACTTTAAAAGGAATGCGTTGCGCGGGGCGGAGGGCCGATGGGCGGATTGAATAAATCAACGGCGGAGTTCGGGAGGTGTGCCCGCGTCGCAAAGATCAACGCAAAGAATGCAAGGTCGCAGGGGGTGTAGAAAAAGCCTTTCAAAAAACTTTGTAACTATTCAGCTCACCACAGAGACACGGAGGCACAGAGAAAGGCGCTTCAGGTTCATGCCGGGAATGGAATGGAACGCAGAGGCCGCAAAGGCGCAGAGGGCGCAAAGGAAATCCTTGCAGAAAACCTTTGCGCCCTTTGCGTTGGATATCGTGGTTCGGCCTCCGGTGCCAACGTCCCCTGATTCACCCCAGAGACACGGCGTTCACGGAGAAATGAAATGCCAGGTCGTCGGGGCAGGCCGCATCGCCACCCCGGGGCATTGCCTCTCACTGATGCATTCTCTGTGTTCTCTGTGCCTCTGTGGTGAATAAATACAAAACTTTTTGCGTCCTTTGCGTTCCTTGTCTTTTGTTTCATCCTCGGGGCAATCTCGGATTCCGCTTCGTCTCACTGCGTGGACGGATCGCGCTGTCCCGTTTCTAGATTCGCAACTCCAGCTCGGTGAGAAGCACTGTGGCTTGCTGCGCGCCATTGCCGGGCGTGGACTCATCGTAACGAACGAGGTCGCTACGCCAGTTGATCCAGGGTTTCAGCTTCATGGAAAATCCGATGCCCAGCAAATTATAGTTACGGCTGGATGAGGTAGTGCGTGAGATGGACAAGGCGGCACGCCATTTTTTGTCGCGCCAGGAAATGCCGACGTTAGTCTCTTTCTGGTTATAGTTTTGCGCGCGTAGATTACTGTCGCCACGCCATACATATGCCGTGCCGAAGGTGAAGCGGCCGCGACGCAACTCGCCACCGATACTCCAGGAGTTGATATCGGCACGTTCGGTCAAGGGGGCGGCGCTGGCGGCCACGTAACCGCCACTCACTCCGCCCACCCAGTCACCCAGGTCCTGCTGGTATTGTGCGCCGATCTCGATGGCATTGCGCTGTTGGGTGCGGTCACGGGCGCGTTCGGCGTCGAGATTTTTCGTCTGCTCAGGCGCATAGGAAGCACCAAAGCGCCAGCCGCGGGTGGGCGGGGATAAGTAAATCAGCTTTGCCGCATCACCGGTATCGTAGGCGGACAGCAGGGCCTGCCTGCCCACATAGCGCGAGAAATCGCCGCGTATCTGTCCCAGTCCGGTAATCGGCGCGTGGAAGGCGAGCCTGTCCGCCGGCCCGTCCTGTTCGCCGATTTCCACGCGCCCGAAGTCGCTGACGAAATAGGCGTAGATTTCGTCACGCTGTAATTCCTCGGCGGCGTGGGTGTCGGAATCATATTCGATGCGCAGGCCGTAGGTGAGTGCATCCTTGCTGATCCACTGGGCGTTGAGGCGCAGTGAGGCATCGCTGCGCCAGCTGCCGTTGTCGCGGGTGGTCATGTCGGTATTCAGCATCGCGACTTGCGAGGACAGCGCTAGGCGCGCCCAGACTTCGACGCCGTCATTCTGATATTTGAGCCGCTGCGCCTCGACGGGCATGGCCATGGCCAGGGCGGCAAGCGCGCCCCAGGGAATGAGGGTGTGTTTGGGTGCAATGGTGGGGGTCGGGGTGTTCATCGCTTTGCCTTTCTGTGAAATCATGCCGTAACAACGCTGGCCGGGCCGGCTTATTCCCTGCCGCTGAAAGGCGAACCTGACGCCGGCCGGGATAGCTATAATCGCCCGGTTATATATCATGGGCATGCCGTTCGCGCTCCCGTGGAACTTCCTCATCAATGGTCCGATAAAATGATAAAACGATTAATTGCCGCCTCACTGCTGCCATTGCTGGTGGCCTGTGAAAACAATACCGCATCGTCGCCGCTGGTCGGCAACTGGATCACCGAGTCGTGTGAGCGGCTGGAAGACGCCAATGGCCAGCCGCTGGATTACTGGATGCGGGGGCTCTATGAATTTTCCTCGGAGGGGAAGATCCGCCGGGGCATGAGGAGCTATGAGGACGCCAATTGTCAGTCGCAGGTGTTGTACGAAGCGCCGGGCTCGCTGGGTGTCGCCATGACCTTCGAGGATCTGGGCGAGGCCTTTCTGCAGGAGGGTCTCGATGGCCGGCGGCTGCGCGTCAGCCTGGGTTCCCCGCCGCTGGCGCTTGAGGTGGAGGGCTATTACTTCATCGACGACAAGCGGGTGTGCTTTTCCGAGGCGTTCCGGTTTCACGCCACGGGCGCCGGGATATCGGGGCCGAGCGCGGATGCCATCGATTTTGGCAATTGCCTGCGGCGGGGTTCCTGATCCGGCTTTGTCGTGAGCCGGATTGGGGGGCGCCGTGATCTCCTCAGCGAAGTCTGTGCTGGGTGGCGTCCTCCCTACGGCTGAGGGCGCTGTTTCGCCGAGGCGAGCAATAATTGCAGCTGTTCGTCGCTGAAGCTGGATTCGATCAACGGAAACAGTTCTCTTTCTTCCTTGCGGGTGTGCGTTTGCAGCAGTTCGCCGAAGGCATTGAGCCCACTGCAGTCCCCTGCTTTCATTGCCCGGTAAAGCTCCCTGAGTCGTTCGTGTTCTTGCCTCAGCTGTCGGCATAGGCCGGCCATTTCTCCGCCGTGGGCCGCGGCGAGGCTGAAGATGCCATTTTCTTCGCAGCGGAAATGCGGTTCCCACTTGTCGGCAAATGTGCGGGTTATCTGCCGGCAGAGTTGCGCGATGTCGTCGCGGTCGCCGGCCGCCGCGGTGCGTTGGCATTTCTTGGCCAGCACCAGGGATTCGTGGTGTTCCTTCGACAGGGGAATGAGCTCGGGGCTGCGTTTCATGTTGTGGGCCAACTCGAAGGTTGCTGGAGAGTCTTCGCGGCCAAAGCCGCTCCTGCAGGTGATTGGGTTGGTGGAAATATAGACGCTGCCTGACTGACGGGCTCAGGCGATCAGCAGGGCGATGATGCCGCCGACGGTCATCATGATGCCGAGGGCGAGGATCATCCAGTCCCCCTGGCTGCCGGGTTCCAGGGTGGCGTTTTCCGGCTGCCCGGGTTGGTAGTAGACCTCTACCGCTTTGCCAACGGGGTAGCGCTCCATGTAGGTGCGGGTGAATTCGGGCAACGGGTGCGTGCCTTCCGGGAATTCGAAGCTGCGGCGGTAGTCGCGGCCGTCGACGCGGTAGCTGAAGACGATGTTCGGCAGCAGGTCGCTGGCTTCGGAGGTGGGTTCGCAGGCCTCGATGACGCCGCCGACCGTGGGCCATTCCCGCACCCGGCGCGCCTGTCGCAGGGTGCGCCAGCCCCACAGGCTGACGCCGATGCCGCCAAGGGCGACCAGGGCAAGGATGATGGGGTAGAGATTCATGGGCGTTGCTCGCTGTTGTCAGTGCCGGGTTGTCGCGGTCATGGCCCGCTGCGACAGATGTTGCCGGACTGGGGATTTGATGGCACGGATCATTGCATGTCCGGCGGTATGTCTTTCGCGGCTAACTGGCGCGGCTCCAGGGTGAGGCAGGATGCGACGTCCTGATGGCCGCGCAGCGAAGCGGGGCGGATGTGGATCTTGATCTTGCCCACCTTGGTCTGTATCTCGAATTGCAGCGGGATGCGCCGCTCGTCGTCGCTCAGCCACATGATGAGCAGTTCCCTGTCGCGGGCGCCGTCGATCCGGGTGCGCTTGATCTGCAGTTTGTGCGCCGGCAGGCGGGCGCCGGCAACCTCGATGACATCGTGGCCCAGGGAGTGGGCGCGGTAGTAACGGATTTCGTCTTCAAAGGTGACGGGGAAAGTCAGCTCCTGCGCGGCATCGCCGGCGTGCCAGCGGGCGGCGAAGATGAGCGACAGGGGGTCGAGCAGGCTGTCCAGTTCGGGGATGTCGATGGACTTGTCGTAGATCAGTGGGGTGTACTTGCCCTCCAGCAGGGGGGCGGTGTCGAGAAAGGCCGGTAGGGGCTTGGCGCCGTCTTCCTCCCAGGTCTTTTCGGCGGGATAGGGGGCGTCGTCATCGAAGAAGAAGCCGGCGCCGTCGTCGTCGACCTGGCGGCGCTGCCGGAACAGCTCGATGCGCTTTTCGGTCCAGTTTATCCAGGTGGCGTTCTGCTCGTCCTCGGTGCTGTCCTCGATTTCCTCGACCAGCAGGGCCCGCCGCAGGCTGGGGTCGACGATGCTGTGCCGCCGATAGCGGGTGGGGCGCAGCGCCTCGGCCAGGGCGTAGTTTTCCGTGGAGAGTTTCAGCTCCAGGGAGCAGCCGGGTTGCTGTTGAAAATTCACCGGCTGGCGCTTGGCGATCAGGGCGAGATCCGCCAGCTCCTTCCACACGAAGGCGGTGAAGATGCCGCGATAGGAAAGCCGGTAGACGAGATATTCGCCGCCATCGGCGGTGCTTTCCGTCAGCCGCCAGCGCTCCATCTCCGTGGCGCTGGCTTCGAGGCCGGCGCTCAGGACCAGGATGGCGCCCATTGAAAGAAGACTGTTGCGCAGGTGCATTTTTCCGTCCGGTTTGTTCCTGTGACTCTGCACCCGGGGCTTGGTTCATCCGTGGGCTGGTGGTGCGGTGGGCCGCTGAGGGGGGAGGGGTTGGAGCGGGCGATGGGAGTCGAACCCACGTCATCAGCTTGGGAAGCTGAGGTAATAGCCGTTATACGACGCCCGCGCCGCCTACTACGCTACGCATTCTATGGCGCGCCAGGGCCGCTTGGCAAGAACCATGGGACGCTCGGAAAACGCTGTGCTATCCTGCTTTTCGTATGGGAAATCAGTCGGGAATCTGACCTTGTCTTACGACCTCTCTCCGCTGGATGCCGCCGTGGAACTGACCGCGCAGCGCGACCTGGACACCCTGGCCGCGGCCATGGTGCGCACGGTATCCACCCTGCAGCGGGGTTTCCGTGTCTGTGTCTATGCCCTGCAGGGTGACCTCGGCAACCTGTCCGCCAAGGTGGTTGCCTGCACGGATATCGAGCGCGTGGGCACCTATCTCACGGCGCTGGAGAATCGCCCCCTGCTGCGCCGCTGCATCGATCGGCAGGCGATGGTCGAGGAGCGCGGCGACGGCGTCTGCAAGTGGGTCTATCCGGTGATCGAGCAGGGTCAGGTCAGCGGCCTGGTGAGCTGCGAATCGAGCACGCAAGCGGCCGACGCCTGCCAGATGATCGAGAAGCTGGTGGCCATCTACGCCAACCAGCACTCCCTGCTCAATCATCAGCAGCGCGACGGCCTCACCGGCCTGTTCAACCGCGCCGCTCTCGACAGCTGGCTGGCCAAGGCACTGGCGCCGAGCGAGATTCCCGGCCGGCGCGCCATCGATGCCAGCACCCTCGGCTGCTTCGCCATCTTCGACATCGACCATTTCAAGCGCATCAACGACTCGCTGGGCCACCTCTACGGTGACGAGGTGCTGCTGATCCTTGCCGAGCTGATGCGTGAGTCCTTCCGCTTCAACGACATGCTGTTCCGCTACGGCGGCGAGGAGTTCATCGCCGTGCTGACGGACACGGACCTGGATACCGCCATGGCCGTGCTGGAGCGTTTTCGTGCCCGCGTGGCGTCGCACCACTTCCCGCAGATCAACCAGGTGACGCTGACCATCGGCGTGGTGGAGATCGAGCCGCGGGTGCTGCCCTCGACGCTTATCGACTGCGCCGACAAGGCCCTCTATTACGGCAAGAACCACGGCCGCAACCAGGTCAATGCCTATGAATGGCTCAATGACGGCCGGGTCGTGCACGAGGCCAGCGGCGGGCTGCAGACCATCGAGCTGTTCTGAGCGAGGCGCCCTCAAGGTTGCCTGAATCGCCCGTGGCCTCCGTGGCAGTGATCGGCGGCGGCGCACTTAACTTCCCTGCAAAGCGTGAAAACGCTACTATAGACGGCTGTATTGCGCGCTCAGCTCGGCGCCGCGCCCGCCCGATACGGCCTTTACCCCGGGCGCAGACAACGAATTCAGCATCATTAAGGAGAGTAAAATGTCGGTAAAACATCCCGTCATCGCTGTTACCGGTTCTTCCGGCGCCGGCACCACCACGGTCAAGAACGCCTTCGAGCACATCTTCCGCCGTGAGCAGATCAATCCGCTGGTGGTGGAAGGCGACAGCTACCACAAGTATGACCGTGCCGCGATGAAGGAAGCGATCGCCGAGTTCGCCAAGCAGGGCAAGCAGCTCAGCCACTTCGGTCCCGAGTCCAACCACTTCGACCTCATCGCCGACACCTTCAAGACCTATGGCGAGACCGGCAAGTGCCGCCGCCGCTACTACCTGCACAGCGAGGAAGAGGCCGCCGAGCACAACGCGCGTCTCGGCACCGACCTCAAGCCCGGCCAGTTCACCCCCTGGGAAGACATCACCGAGGAATCCGACGTGCTGTTCTATGAAGGCCTGCACGGCGGCGCCGTGGACGGCGACGTGGACGTCTCCAAGTATGTCGACCTGCTGGTCGGCGTGGTGCCCATCGTCAACCTGGAGTGGATCCAGAAGATCCACCGCGACAACGCCCAGCGCGGCTACAGCGCCGAGGCCATCGTCGACACCATTCTGCGCCGCATGGACGACTACGTGCACTACATCACGCCGCAGTTCTCGCGCACCGACATCAACTTCCAGCGCGTGCCCACGGTGGACACCTCCAACCCCTTCATCGCCCGCGACATCCCCACCCCGGACGAGAGCTTCATCGTGATCCGCTTCCGCGACCACAGCAGCGCGGACTTCCCCTACCTGCTGAGCATGATCGATGGCTCCTTCATGTCCCGTCCCAACACCATCGTGGTGCCGGGCGGCAAGATGGGCTTTGCCATGGAGCTGATCCTGGCGCCGCGCATCCATCAGCTGGTCGAGGCGAAGAAGAACGCCTGATCCCGCGCGAGGCGCGAACGAAAAAGGCGTGGCCGGTGACGGTCACGCCTTTTTTCGTGGGCCAATGGCGGGATCTACTCCAGCTCCGGCGACTCCACCAGGATCGCGCCGGTCAGGATCACCAGGCCGCGTGCCAGCAGGATGCCCTTGCCCTGTGCGCGGTGGTCCTTGCGCGCCTTGGCGGTGTCCTCGCCGGGCGAGCGTCGCAGTACCAGGGCGGTCTGGATCTGTACCGCGTACAGCACATACAGGGCGATGATGAGGCCGAAGTGCATCCAGATGCCGAAGGACATGATGTCGCCCTGCTCGATGAGGCGCTTGTTCCAGTCGCGGTTCATCACCAGATAAATGGGCATGCCGATGTCGAACAGGATCACCGACAGCATCACCGGCCCGTGAAAGGCCCGCAGGCGGTGCAGATAAAAGGCGGCCAGCATCAGCACATACGTGCCGAGGGCGGCGATGACGGTGACTTCCAGCATCATTTTCTCCACACGAACGGAAACAGTGACGCAGGTTAGCACGCCTTCGACGACAGGCAACGGTTTTGCGCGGAAGGAATATGGGGGGAGGGAAAAATGGTGCCCGGGGACAGAATCGAACTGCCGACACGAGGATTTTCAATCCTCTGCTCTACCGACTGAGCTACCCGGGCAAACGGGAACGCGTATTAAACAGACATGTGGGTTTAGAGTCAAGAATCGGCGGCCAATCCGCCGGCAATCGCCCCCTGCAGGAGCGGACCCGTGGGCCGCGATAGCCCGAGCGGGGATACAGATCGCGGCCCACGGGTCCGCTCCTACGCGTACTCGTCGCGATGGTGCAGATACCAGCGCAGCGTCGTCTCCAGGGCGCTGTCGAAATCATGCCGTGGCAGCCAGCCCAGCTCACGCCGGATCTTGCCGCAGTCGATGGCGTAGCGGCGGTCGTGACCGGGGCGGTCCGGCACCAGGGTGATCAGTTCGTGATAGGGGCGCGGCCCCGGCGCCAGCCGGTCGAGGCGCTCGCAGATGCGCCGCACGATGTCGATGTTGCGCCATGCGTTGCCGGCGCCGATGTTGTAGGTCTCGCCCGGCCGGCCGCCCTGCAGCACCGCCTCGATGGCGTGGCAGTGGTCCTCGACGTACAGCCAGTCGCGCACGTTCAGGCCGTCGCCGTAGACGGGCAGCGGCCGGCCGGCCAGGGCGTTGAGGATCATCCGCGGGATGAGCTTTTCGGCGAACTGGGAGGGGCCGTAGTTGTTGGCGCCGCGGGTGATCAGCAGCGGCAGGCCCCAGGTCTCGAACCAGGCGCGCAGCAGGTGATCGGCGGCGGCCTTGCTGGCCGCGTAGGGGCTGTTGGGGCGGCAGGCGTGCGTCTCGTCGGCGGGCGCGGCATCGGTGTCGAGGGAGCCGTAGACCTCGTCGGTGGAGACATGCAGGAAACGCCGCCCGGTGTCGCCGTCCCAGTGCGCCCGCACGCTCTCCAGCAGCGCCAGGGTGCCCTCGACATTGGTGCGGATGAAGGCCGCCGGGCCGTGGATGGAGCGGTCGACATGGGACTCGGCGGCGAAGTGCACCACACGGTCGATGTCCTCCTCGGCGAACAGCCGTTCGAGCAGCGCCCGGTCGCAGATGTCGCCGTGCACGAAGCGATAGCGCGGATTATCGGCCACATCGCGCAGGTTTTGCAGATTGCCGGCGTAGGTCAGGGCGTCGAGGTTGATCAGCCGGTCGCGCGGATGCCGCGCCAGCCAGTGGCGCACGAAATGGCTGCCGATGAAACCGGCGCCGCCGGTGACGAGCAGGGTGTGGGTTGCGTTGTCCATGGTGTCGGGGAGATGGTACTGGAATTTTCCCCGTCCACCCATGTCGCCCCCGCCGGGACACGCCAGATACGGGTACAATGACGCCCAGCCGGGGCCAAGGCCCCATCCGCGACCGACCGACAGGCAACACCCCGTGGCGCTACAGCTCATCAGTTCCAACCGCATCGAGTCCCTGCTGGCCGAGCTGGCGCGGCGCCTGGCCGCGCGGCCGCTGGCCTCGCCCTTCGACGCCGAGATCATCGTCGTGCCCAGCCCGGCCATGGCGCGCTGGATCAACCTGCGGCTGGCGCAGGCCCACGGCGTCGCCGCCAACCTGGACTACCCCCTGCCCGCCTCCTGGCTGTGGACCCTGACCGGCCAGCTGCTGGACGACGCCCCGGACAGCGACCCGCTGGAGCGCCAGCGCCTGGCCTGGCGGATCTTCGCCCTGCTGCCGGCGCTGCTGGCGCAGCCGGCCTTCGCGCCCCTGCAGCACTACCTGCGCGACGACAGCGGCGACCTCAAGCGCTGGCAGCTGTCGGCGCGCATCGCCGACGTGCTGGACCGCTACCAGTTCTACCGCCCGGCGCTGATTCGCCAATGGAGCCGTGGCGAGGGCGACGACTGGCAGGCGCAGCTGTGGCGCGCGCTGATCGCGGACCTCGGCGACCGCCACCGGGTGGCGGTGCTGGACCGCCTGCTGCAACGCCTGCAGCGGGGCGACAGCGCCGCGCCGCTGCCCGAGCGCATCAGTCTGTTCGCCCACTCCAGCCTGCCGCCGCTGTTCGTGGAGGTGCTGCACGCCCTCGGCGCGCACGGCGAAGTGAGTCTTTACCTGCACAGCCCCACGGACCAGTACTGGGCGGACCTGAAAAGCAAGAAGGCGCTGTCACGGATGCGCATCGAGGCCCCGGACGAGGCGGCCTATTTCGACACCGGCAACGAGCTGCTGGCCTCCTGGGGCCGCCAGGGCCAGGCCCTGCAGGACCTGCTGCTGAATCACGATGGCCTGCAGGCCGCCGAGTGGGAGGACTACCACCCGCCCGCCGCCGACAGCCTGCTGCACCATGTCCAGCAGGATATCTTCAACCTCGGCCAGCCGCCGGCCGCGCCCGAGGCGGACGGCACACTGCAACTGCACATCTGCCACAGCCCCCTGCGCGAATGCCAGGTGCTGCACGACCAGCTGCTGCGCGCGCTGGACGCCGACGACAGCCTGAAGCCCGAAGACATCCTCGTCATGGTGCCGGAGATCAGCCGCTACGCCCCCTTCATCGAGGCCGTGTTCCGCAGGGACGACGCGGCCGCGCGGCCCTTCATCCCCTGGAACCTGTCGGACATCGCCATCGCCGACGAGCACCCCCTTATCCGCATCTTTTTCCAGTTGCTCGCCCTGCCGGAAAGCCGCTTCAGCCACGCCGAGATCCTCTCCTACCTGGACGTGCCGGAACTGAGCGCACGCTTCGGTCTGGACGCCACCGCCGGCGAGGCCATCCGCGAAATGCTCGATGAAACCCGGGTGCGCTGGGGCCTGGATGGCGAACACAAGCGCGAGCTGGGCCTGCCGGGCTTCGAGCAGAACACCTGGCGGCAGGCCGCGCAGCGCCTGTTCGCCGGCTACGCCCTCGGCGAGGTGGACGACTGGGACGGCATCGCCCCGCTGGCCGCCGCCGAGGGCGACAAGGCCGTCGCCCTGGGACGCTTCTGGCAACTGTTCGAGCGCCTGCGCGACTACCGCCGCGCCCTGTCGCGCACGCGCGGCGCCGGCGACTGGCAGCGGCTGCTCAATCGCCTGCTGGACGATTTCTTCATCGAGCGCGACGACGACGGCAAGCTGCAACAGATCCGCGACAGCCTCGACGAGCTGCACCAGCAGGCGGCAGAACAGCCACTGTCGCCCGAACTGCTGCGCCACTGGCTGCAGCGCGCCCTCGGCCAGCAGACCCTGCACGGGCGCTACTTTAGCGGCGGTGTCACCTTCTGCGGCATGCGCCCCATGCGCAGCCTGCCGTTCCGCGTCATCTGCCTGCTGGGCATGAACGACGCGGCCTTCCCGCGCCGCGAACAGACCGCGGAGTTCGACCGCATGGCCGACCACTGGCAGCCCGGCGACCCACGCAAGGGTGACGAGGACCGCTACCTGATGCTGGAGACCCTGCTCTGCGCGCGGCAAACGCTCTACATCAGCTACAGCGGCCGCGACATGAAGGACAACAGCGAACGCCAGCCCTCGGTGCTGGTGCGCGAGCTGCTCGACTTCATGGACAGCCGCTACCCGCCCGCCGCCGGTGAGCCGCCGATCAGCGAGCGCATCACCCGGCTGCACCCCCTGCAGCCCTTCAGTCCGCGCAATTATGCGCAAAATGATGCCAGCTATGATCGCTACTGGTGCCAGGTGGCCGTGGCCATTCAAGGTGATGTGGGGGCAGCCGAACCCCGGGACTGGCCCGGAATATTGCTGCCGCTGGCAGAAGACGAGCGGCACGACATCGAGCTGAAAAGCCTGCGCCGCTTTCTTGCCCACCCGGTGAAATATTTCTTCAACCAACGCCTGCGTATCTACCTGCAGGAGGCCGTGCAGCGTGAGGACGAAGAGCCGTTTGTCCTCGACGGCCTGCAGCGCTGGACAATCAAGTCGCGCCTGCTCGACGATTTCTTGCAGGGACGCGTGACCCGCAGCGAGCAATTGCGCGCCCAAGGCCTGTTGCCGCACGGGGTGTTTTCCGAACTCAGCCTGGCGCGTGAGCAACAGGAAGTAGCGCCCCTTGTGGAGAGGCTGGAGGACTTCGTCGGCGGCGAGTTCCATCCCCGCCAGGTGGATATCGCCTGTGCCGGCGGCATTCGTCTCGGCGGCCAGGTCGAACACTACCTGCCAGGCCGGGGCGTGCTGCACGTCAGCGCCTCGAGACTGAAAGGCAAGGCGCTGCTGGGCCTGTGGCTGGATCACCTGGCCCTGTGCGCCAGCGGGCAACTGACAGCGGCGGAAAGCAGCACCCTGGTTTGTCGTGACGCCATGTGGCGCTTCGCGCCTGTGTCTGAGGCGGTTGCGCTGGCCGAATTGCAGCAGTACATGGATATCTATTGGCAGGGGCTGCAGCGCCCCTTGCCGATATTCCCCAGAGCGAGTTTTTCATGGGCGATGCAACTGGGCGACGATGCGAAGGCCATGAGGGAGGCAAGGAAACAATGGGGGAAGGAGGAGAATAACTACAACAAGGCGCCCGTCGACAAGGACGACATCTATATCCAGTTGGCGCTGCGTGGCCTGCATGGCGACCCGCTGGCCTGCGCGGAATTCACCGAGCTGGCCACAGCCCTGTACGCTACGGCGCTGAACCACGGAGAGGCGCTGTGAGTCCCATCGTCCTTGATCCGCAGACCACCCTCGCCCTGCCACTGACCGGCATCAAATTGATCGAGGCCAGCGCCGGCACCGGCAAGACCTGGACCATCGGCAACCTCTACCTGCGCCACGTGCTGGCCGCTTACGGCGTCGGCGAGATTCTCGTCGTCACCTTCACCAATGCCGCCACCGAGGAATTGCGCGGGCGCATCCGCGCGCGCCTGTATCAGACCCTGCAGCTGCTGCAAGACCCGCGTCCAAGCGGTGACCCGTTTCTCGATGCACTGCTGCAACAGCTTGCCGAAGAAGACCAACGGCAGGCCGCCATCGACCGCCTCAAGCTGGCCGTGCGCAGCATGGACGAGGCGGCCATCTACACCATTCACGGCTTCTGCCAGCGCGCCCTCACCGATCACGCCTTCAACAGCGGCCAGCCCTTCGACGTGGAGCTGAGCAACGACGACAGCGAGTTGTGGATCACGGCCCTCAAGGACTGGTGGCGGCGCAACGCCTACGACCTCGATCCGCGGGACGTGACCCTGCTCACGGATGCCGTGGGCACCCTGGATGCCTTCATCAGGCTGCAACAGCCGCTGCGGCAGGCCTTTGAAAAGACCCTGCTGCCGCAGGTCGAAGGCGGTATGACGGCCTGCTTTGCGGCCTGGCGCGAGCTCGAAGAAAGGCTGTGCGGCATCGCCGACGAATGGCAGCGGCGCGCCAGCGAATTGCTGGCTATCCTGCACACGTCAAAGGCCTTGAGTCGTGGCCCGTACAAAGGTCCCAGTGTCGATGCCATGGCCGATGCGCTGGCGGCATGGGCGGCCTCCGATGACCTGCTTTCCCTGCCTGCCGAGTTCCGCATGATCACGGCAGGCCATCTGTACGAGAAATCCACAGCGAAGAAGCGTGGCACGGACCCTGCTCTCGATGACGCCTTCTTCACCACCTGCCAGCAGGTGCTGGACGACCGCCAGGCCATACTCGAACGCCTGCGCGGCGCCGCCCTCGCCGAGGCCACGGCCTTTGCCGAAAGACAGGTGCGCCAGGCCAAGCAGCAGAACCAGAGCATGGCCTTCAACGACCTGCTCACCCTGCTGCGCGAGGCCCTCGACGGCCCGCAGGGCCCGGCGCTGGCGGAGAGCCTGCGCCGGCGCTTCCCCGCCGCCATGATCGATGAATTCCAGGACACGGACGCCTTGCAGTACGGCATCTTTCGCCGCCTCTATGCCGGCCAGCCGCAGACCGGGCTAACCATGATTGGTGACCCCAAGCAGGCCATCTACAGTTTTCGCGGCGGTGACATCTTCACCTATATGTGCGCCAAGGCCGATGCCGCCGACAGCCGTTACAGCCTCGACACCAACTGGCGTTCGGTGCCGGGTCTCATCGAGGCGGTGAACGCCGTGTTCACCTTCCGTGCCGATCCCTTCGTCTACAGTGAGGCCATCGACTACCAGCCGGTGCGCGCGGCCAGCGAGGCAGAGAAGGGTGCGCCGCACCGGCTGCTGGCCGAGGGTGGGCAGGCCGTTGCGCCGCTCACCCTGTGGCGCATCCCGCCTGACGAAAGAGGCAAGCGACCGAGCAAGACGCAGGCGCAGTCCAAGCTGGTGGCGGCCACCGCGGCGGAGATCGCCCGCCTGCTGAGTCTGGCCGCGCACGGGGAGGTGACGCTGGGCGAGCGCCCGCTGCGGCCGGGTGATATCGCCGTGCTGGTGCGCAACAATTACGAAGCCAGCGATGTGCGCAAGGCACTGCGGGCGCACGGCATCGCCGCCGTCAGCGTGGGCCGTGACAAGGTCTTTGAAAGCACCGAGGCGGCAGGGCTTGAGCTGTTGCTGCAGGCGGTGATCCAGTGCAACGACCGTGGCCATGCGCGCAACGCCCTGGCCAGCGACCTGCTCGGCCTGAGCTACAGTGACATGGCGCAGACCGCCTTCGACGAGGCATGCTGGCTGGCCTGGGTGGACGACCTGCGCGAACTCAATCGCCAGTGGCGGCAGCGCGGCTTCATGAGCATGTTCCAGGCCCTGCTGCAGAATTTGAACACTGGCCACAACATCGCCGCACGGGACAACGCCGAACGCCGCCTCACCAACCTGCTGCACCTGGGCGAGCTGTTGCAGGCGGCCTCCAAGACCCATCCGGGCATGGACGCCCTGCTCAGCTGGTACCGGCGGCAGATGCGCGACAACGCCGACGAGGAGGCCGAACTGCGCCTGGAGAGCGACGAGGCCTTGGTCAACATCGTCACCATTCACAAGAGCAAGGGGCTGGAATATCCGCTGGTGTTCCTGCCCTTTCTGTGGACCTGTTTCGAAACCAGGGTCAAGGGCCAATTGGTGGCCTTTCACGATGAAGACAAGCGGGCCTTCCTGCATGCCGCCGTGCAGGCAGACTCGAAGGAACTGCGCCTGGCCGAAAAGGAGCGCCTCGCCGAAGACATCCGCCTCGCCTACGTGGCGCTCACCCGCGCCCAGGCCAAGGTCTATCTGGCCTGGGGAGACATCGCTGCAAGAGGCGGCCGTGGTTCCGGCGCGAGCGCGCTCGGCTATCTGCTGCACCCCGCGCAGACCCCCGACGACCTCGGCCACAGCCTGCCCGATGCCTTCGGCGCCGGCGCGGATCTCGACGCCGACCTGGCACGCCTGGCCAAGGCCACGCCCTGTATCGCGCTGTGCGACCTGCCGCGCCCCCCGGCGGATGGCGGCGCGGTGCTGCCGCAGACACCGCCTTCGCCACTGGTCCCGGCCAGCTTCGAGGGCGCCATCGCCCGCGACTGGCGGGTGGCCAGCTTCACCGCCCTGACCCGCGACATCCACCAGGTGCACCGCGGCGGCAGCCCGCGCGGCGACGACCCGGTGCTGAATTTTCCCGCCGGCAGCCACGTCGGCTCCTTCCTCCACCTGTTGCTGGAGCGGCTGGATTTCCAGACCGATGTGGAGGCACAGGTGGCAAGCCTGGCGGAACGGCTGGCGCCGCGCTTCGGCCTCGACCCCGAGCGTCACAGCGATACCCTGCAGCACTGGCTGCGCGAGGTGGTGGACACGCCGCTGGACGAGTCGGGCCTGCGCCTGGGCGAGATCGCGGCGGCAAGGCGCCTCAACGAGCTGGCCTTCGATTTCGCCATCGGCGGCGTGAACGTCGCGGCGCTCGACGCGCGCCTGCAACAGGCCGCCGGCCAGCCGCTTGCGCCCATCGGCATCGACGACTTCCGCGGCATGATCACCGGCATCATCGATCTCGTCTTTGAGCACCATGGCCGATTTTATATTGCCGACTACAAGAGCAACTTCCTCGGTGGCGCCCTGGCCGACTATGCGCCGGACAAGCTGCGCCAGGCGATGCTGGACCGCCGCTACGACCTGCAATACCTGCTGTATGCGCTGGCCCTGCACCGCTACCTGCGCCAGCGCCTCGCCGGTTACGACTACGACGCGCACGTCGGCGGCGTCTATTACCTATTCCTGCGCGGCATGCGGCCCGCCTGCGGGCCGCGCTTCGGAGTCCATTTCGAGCGGCCGCAGCGGGCCCTCATCGACTGGCTGGACCGGCAGCTGTTTGCGCCGCCCGCCACCCCAGAGGCTAACCATGAATAGTTATCTCGACGCCGCATTGCAGGCCGGCGCCCTGACACCGCTGGCCCGTTTCTTCGCCCGCTTCCTGGCCGACAAGTACCGGCGCGACGAGGACGACATCCTGGTGCTGAGCGCCGCGCTGGTGAGCGAGCGCAACCAGCAGGGCGACGTCTGCGTGGACCTGCGCCGCCATGCCGGCGCGCCGTGGTTTGGCAACGATGCAGGCGCGGAAACACCGCGCGCGCCCGAACTGTCGCAGTGGCTGCGGGAACTGGCGGCGGATGCCGCGGTGGGCCGGCCCGGTGAAGTCGCGCCGCTGATCCTCGAAGGCGAGCGGCTCTACCTGCACCGCCTGTGGCAGTTTGAGCAGCAGGTGTCGGCGGCCATCCAGGCCCGCCTCGAATCGCCGCCGGCGCTGGACGAGGCGCGCCTGAGCAGCGCGCTGGCGCGCCTGTTCCCCGCCGGCGACAGCGGCCTCGATTGGCAGAAGATCGCCTCGGCGCTGGCCGTATCGCAACGCTTCGCGGTGATCTCCGGCGGCCCCGGCACCGGCAAGACCACCACCGTGGTCAAGGTGTTGGCGCTGCTGCTGGAACAGCACCCGGGGATGCACATCCGCCTCGCCGCGCCCACCGGCAAGGCCGCCACGCGCATGGAGGAGGCCATCCGCCAGCGCAAGGCCGGCATCGACATCGCCGGCGAACTGCGTGCGCGCATCCCCGAGCAGGCCAGCACCCTGCACCGCCTGCTCGGCTTCAACGGCCGCCGCTTCACCCATCATCGGCGCAACCCGCTGCCGCTGGACTGCCTGGTGGTGGACGAGGCGTCGATGATCGATCTGCCGATGATGGCGCGCCTGCTCACCGCACTGCCGGACCCTGCGCGCATCATCCTGCTCGGCGACCGCGACCAGCTGGCCTCGGTGGAGGCGGGCAACGTGCTCGGCGATATCACTGGCCACGGCCGGCCCATCCGCTATTCCGCGGCGCAGGCCCGGCGTCTCGCCACGCTCACCGGCGCGCCCCCTGAAACCCTGCCGGCAGGCGATGCGCCGCCCGTGGCCGACGCCATCGGCCTGCTGCGCACCAGTTACCGCTTCGCCGCCGGCAGCGGCATCGGCCAGTTGGCGCGCCGGGTCAACGCCGGCGAGGCCGAGGCGGCGCTGGCGCTGCTGCGCCATGACCCCTCGGCGCAGCTGGTCTGGCACGATAGCGATGAGCAGGCTATTTCCAGTGATGCCGTGGCATGGGCGGTGCGGCAATATGGCGAGTACCTGCGCTGTGACGAGGTTGGCGCGGCACTGGACGCCTTCGAGCAGATCCGCGTGCTGTGCGCCCTGCGCAGCGGCCCCTTTGGCGTCGATGAGGTGAACCGCATCGTCGGCGAGCGTCTGCGCGCGCAGGGCCTGATCGAGGGCGGCGAGGAATGCCACGGCAAGCCGCTGATGATCACCGTGAACGATTACGAGATCGGCTTGTACAACGGCGATATCGGCCTGCTGTGGCGCGACGCACACGGCGAGCTGCGCGCCTGGTTCCGCGCCGCCGACGGCCAGCTGCGCGACATCCCGCTGCGCAGCCTGCCAGGGCATGTCCCCGCCTGGGCGTTGACGGTGCACAAGTCGCAGGGTTCGGAATTCGAGCGGGTGTTGCTGGTGCTGCCCTTCGAGGCGGCCAGTCCGCTGCTCAGCCGCGAGCTGATCTACACCGGCATCACCCGCGCCCGCCGCCGGCTGCGTGTCAGCGCCAGCGCCCAGGCCCTGCTGCAAGGCTGCCGCGAGCGCGTGCGGCGCAGCTCGGGGCTGGCGCAGAAGCTGGGCTGGGCGGAAACGCCGTAAGTGCCATTTGGTGTTATGATCGCGGGATGTTTCCGGTGCCTCCCGTTGTCGCGATGAAATCGTCTGTGCAACAGAAACTCCGCCTCGTTTATCTTCTGTTTATTTGTCTCGCCTTGCTGCTGCCGGCAAGGGCCTTCGCGGCCTATTCCTTCAGCATCGACAGCGCGCGCATTCAAGGCGCCCTGCTGATGCATTTTCCGCTGCGTGAATATACCGCCGCGGCCAGGCTGTCCCTTCTCGAACCCGCGGTGATCCTGCGCCAGGGGGCTGACAACTTGCAGTTAGATATTCCAGTGGTCGCCAGCATCAGCGGCGTGGGTCGCAAGCGCGGACAGCTGGTGGTCGATGTGGGTCTGCACTACAAGCCCGCGAGCGGTGAACTGTTTCTGGGGATCCCCACTATCCGCCGTTTCGACATGGCGGAGATATCGCCACAACAGCGGCAGACATTTCGCGCCAACCTGTCCGACATAGTGCTGAAGGCGCTGCCCCTGGTACGCATTCACCGGGTGCGCGAAGAGGATCTCAACCACTCCCTGGCAATGAGCGAAATGAAGGCCGTGCAGATCGAGGATGGCCGGCTGCGGGTATCCATTGGCTTCGATTGAATATCCCGGCGATTCCGGCCATTCTCGATCACGGCCCGCTCGACATCAGGCTGTGGCCACCCTGGCACCGGCTTGCCGAAACAGCTGCAGATTTCCCGCGGCATCGGCCCGACATTGCCACCCAGGCGCCAGCCAGGTGGTGGAGACGGTTTCGGTAATCAGCGCCGGTCCTTGCAGGGTCTGATGTTGGCGCAGTGCGCCGCGCGGTACGATGTCGACGTCTTGCTCGCAGCCGTGAAGTTTGGCCCGGCTTGTCTTTTTGTCTAACCTCAATTCGCTGGCAAGCGGGATGCGCAGGCTCTCGCCCTGTACCTTGACGCGCAGGGTGACTTGTTCCACGGGCAGGTCGAGGCGGTGGCCGTAGAGGGCCTGGTGGCGTTGGTGGAAGGCGTCGCG